>NZ_DAMBQK010000006.1:0-182396 GCF_032062175.1 Atlantibacter sp. | reverse complement strand
CGTTAAGACACTAACACCTGAAGCTAGCGCGTCTACCAATTCCGCCACCTTCGCGTACCAGCAATACCAGGAAGTATTGCAACCACGGAGGCGCATTCTAGATGTTTTCTGAGCGTCGTCAACAGTTAATTTGGTATCGCTTTCCTGATTGGCTTAAAAAGCGACACCCGTCAGGTTTAACGCTTCTTCGCGCCGCGGCCCATCACGGCGCGATAGACCTTAAAGCGCCCGGTTTGCGCCAGCACTTCATGGTTGCCGAAGGCTTCATCCAGCACATTTGGATAGGGCAGGAAGGCGTTAGCGACGATGCGCAGTTCGCCGCCGATATTAAGATGGCGCACCGCCCCACGGATCAGCTGTTGCGCCGCGTCCAGGCTAGTTTGCATCCCATCATGGAACGGCGGATTGGAGATAATCATATCGAAGCGGCCATTCACATCGGAATAGACGTTGCTGGCAAAGACCTGGCCTTCCAGCTCGTTAGCCGCCAGGGTTGCTTTTGCCGCTTCTACCGCCGAAGCGCCCACATCGGTCAGCGTTAAACGAACTTTCGGCGAATGGCTGGCCAGCATCACGGACAGCACGCCCGTGCCGCAGCCCACATCCAGCACTTTACCTTTGGTGTGTGGCGTAAAGGTGGATAACAGTAGTTGGCTGCCCACATCCAGCCCATCGCGGCTAAACACGCCCGGCAGTGTTTTGATGGTCCGCCCGTCAAACTGATAGTCGCCCCACCATGCGTCAGCGTCGAATTCCGGCTGTTTTTCTAGCTGGCCGTGGTACAGCCCGCAACGGCGTGCGCTGTCGATTTTATTCAGCGGACAAAAGGCCTCAAGGATTTGCTCGGCGCTGCGCACGCCGCTGCGGTTCTCGCCCACCACAAACACATCGCAGCCAATCGGCATCAGCGACAGCAGATTCATCAACTGGAACTGGGCTTCCGGCTTGTTCTTCGGCCAGTAGTAAATCAGGGTATCGCTGTCGGCGATAAAGTCGGCGTCCACGGTCAGGCCGTACTGCGCCCTGTCGCCCATCGTCTGAGAGAGCGTCTGCCAGTGGTGATAAAATTGCGTGAAAGCGCGACTGGCTGCGGTTTCAAACCGGGCGGGCAGGTCATCCTGAAGATCTCCGGCGAACAGCACGCGGCTTTCGGCAAAATCATCACTGTGGCGCAGCAAGACTTCGCTTGCCGGGGTAAAAGCAGACATGAAACTCTCCTGTATAAACGTAGGCGGCGATTATAACCCTGACCCGCTTGCGGCTGCACCTTTGTTGGCGCAGGCGGCGTGGATTTGCTATATTTGCGCCCTTCCGGCAATAAGGCAGGCTTTGCGATGACATCCCGACGCGACTGGCAATTACAGCAACTGGGCATCACCCAGTGGGTGCTGCGTCGCCCGACGGCGTTGCAGGGCGAAATCGCCATCTCGCTGCCCGCCCATATTCGCCTGGTAATGGTGGCAGACGCGCTGCCAGCGTTAACTGCGCCGCTCATCCGCGATCTGCTGCTCACGCTTGGCGTTAGCCCCGATCAGGTGCTGGCGCTGACACCTGACCGGGTGGAAATGCTGCCCGCAGACAGCCGCTGCGTAAGCCTGTGGTTAGGTGTGGAGCCGCTGCCCTCGCTGGACGGCACGGCATTACGCACCCAGACGCTGGATCAATTGCGCCAGGACCCCGCGGCGCGCGCCGCATTATGGCAACACATTTGCGAACATGAACACGATCTCTTTACTCACGAGCAGTGACCTCGACCGGGCATTTGCCATTGAACAGCGCGCCCACGCGTTCCCCTGGAGTCAAAAAACTTTTGCCAGCAACCAGGGCGAACGTTATCTCAATTTCCGGCTGGATGTGGCGAACGAGATGGCCGCTTTCGCCATCACTCAGGTGGTGCTGGATGAAGCGACGCTGTTCAATATTGCCGTCGATCCGGCATATCAGCGCCGGGGATTGGGTCGCCAGTTGTTGGAACATTTAATTAGCGAGTTAGAACAACGCGACGTGTTTACGCTCTGGCTGGAAGTCCGCGCTTCCAATACAGCCGCCATCGCGCTCTATGAGAGCCTCGGTTTTAACGAAGCGACAATACGCCGTAATTACTACCCCACTGCGGATGGCCATGAAGATGCCATTATCATGGCCCTGCCATTGGGTTGATAACACAACAAGATAGGTGAAGTGATGAACTGGGACTGGATACTGTTTGATGCTGACGAAACGCTGTTTACTTTTGACTCGTTCGGCGGTTTACAGCGGATGTTTCTCGACTACAGCGTGACCTTTACCGCTGAAGATTTCCAGGATTACCAGGCCATCAACAAGCCGTTGTGGGTCGATTACCAGAACGGTGCCATTACCGCGCTGCAACTGCAACATAACCGCTTTCAAAGCTGGTCAGAACGTTTAAATGTCGCCCCAGGCGCGCTGAATGACGCATTTCTGAACGCGATGGCGGAAATCTGCGTCCCGCTGCCGGGCGCGGTATCGCTGCTTAACGCGCTAAAAGGAAAAGTGAAACTGGGTATCATCACCAACGGTTTTACCGCGTTGCAGGAAATTCGTCTGGAGCGCACCGGTCTGCGTGACTACTTTGATTTATTAGTGATCTCCGAGCAGGTTGGCGTAGCCAAACCCGATGCGCGGATCTTCGATTATGCTTTTGAGAAAATGGGCAACCCGCCGCGCTCGCGCGTACTGATGGTGGGCGATACGCCGGAATCCGATATTCTGGGCGGCATCAATGCCGGGCTGGCGACCTGCTGGCTGAGCTCAAGCGGACGCACCTTGCCGCCCGAGATCAAGCCCACCTGGCAGGTTTCGTCGTTAAGTGAACTGGAGCAGCTGTTGTGTAAACACTAAACACTGATTGTCTGAGATTACCAGCCAGGTAAAATAGCCGCATTTTTCGATTTCCAGTCGCATGGCCTGCCCATGCCCTTATGAAGAAGATTTGATTATGACCTTGTCTCCTTATTTGCAAGAGGTGGCCAAGCGCCGCACTTTTGCCATCATCTCTCACCCGGATGCCGGTAAAACCACCATTACCGAAAAGGTGCTGTTGTTCGGACAGGCGATCCAGACCGCCGGTACGGTAAAAGGCCGTGGCTCCAACCAGCACGCCAAATCCGACTGGATGGAGATGGAAAAGCAGCGTGGTATTTCTATTACCACCTCCGTAATGCAGTTCCCGTATCACGATTGCCTGGTGAACCTGCTGGACACCCCGGGCCACGAAGACTTCTCTGAAGATACCTACCGTACCCTGACGGCGGTGGACTGCTGCCTGATGGTGATCGATGCCGCGAAGGGTGTTGAAGATCGTACCCGCAAGCTGATGGAAGTGACCCGTCTGCGCGACACGCCGATCCTGACGTTTATGAACAAACTGGACCGCGATATTCGCGATCCGATGGAACTGCTGGATGAAGTCGAGCACGAACTGAAAATCGCCTGCTCACCGATCACCTGGCCGATCGGCTGCGGAAAACTGTTTAAAGGCGTCTACCACCTTTATAAAGACGAAACCTACCTCTACCAGACCGGTAAAGGCCACACCATCCAGGAAGTGCGCATCGTTAAAGGGTTGAACAACCCGGAACTCGATGCGGCGGTGGGTGAGGATCTGGCGGCGCAGCTGCGCGACGAACTGGAACTGGTGCAGGGCGCTTCCCATGAATTCGATCGGGAACTGTTCCTGAGCGGCGAAATCACGCCGGTCTTCTTCGGTACTGCACTGGGCAACTTCGGCGTGGATCATATGCTGGATGGCCTGGTGGAATGGGCACCTGCCCCGATGCCGCGTAAAACCGACACCCGCGAAGTGGAAGCCTGGGAAGAGAAGTTCTCCGGCTTCGTATTTAAGATTCAGGCCAATATGGACCCGAAACACCGCGACCGCGTGGCGTTTATGCGTGTGGTGTCTGGCAAATACGAAAAGGGCATGAAACTGCGCCAGGTGCGTATCGGCAAAGACGTGGTGATTTCCGACGCGCTGACCTTTATGGCGGGCGACCGTTCACACGTAGAAGAAGCCTATCCTGGGGACATCATCGGTCTGCATAACCACGGCACTATCCAGATTGGCGATACCTTTACTCAGGGCGAAATGATGAAGTTCACCGGTATCCCGAACTTCGCGCCGGAACTGTTCCGCCGCATTCGTCTGCGCGATCCGCTTAAGCAAAAACAGCTGCTTAAAGGGCTGGTTCAGCTATCCGAAGAAGGGGCGGTACAGGTGTTCCGTCCTATCGCCAACAACGATCTGATCGTCGGCGCGGTAGGTGTACTACAGTTTGACGTAGTCGTGGCGCGCCTGAAAAGCGAGTACAACGTTGAAGCGATTTACGAATCAGTTAACGTAGCGACCGCGCGTTGGGTGGAAAGCGATGACGTGAAGAAGTTCGAGGAGTTCAAGCGTAAAAACGAAATTCAGCTGGCGCTGGACGGCGGCGATAATCTCACTTACATCGCACCAACCATGGTTAACCTCAATCTGACCCAGGAACGTTACCCTGACGTGACGTTCCGTAAAACCCGCGAGCATTAATCCTCTCCCAGGGCGCGGCACACGCCGCGTCCCGTCACTTTCCCTGTCTTTTTAGTCCCTTGCGGATTGTTCTTAATTTCCTTCGTTTGTTGCCGGTTTGCTCATTTTTCGCGCAGTCAACCAGGCGTTTTCAAGATTGTGATCTATATTTAACAAAGTGAAGAACAAATTGCCGGGTTAATGTGTCATCTAACTTAGGTTTTTTGACGGTTAATCCTGATATTGGTTTCGATCACGATATTAACAGCTAAGAATGTCAATGTGATGTAAAAAAGTAGTGAACAGGATTGTTTCTGCTGTAATCCATTGATTCTTGGTGATTTAGCAACTGCCGTGATGGCGTTGCTGCTTAAGGAGAGGCTACTCGGTAAGTAGCTCAAGGCTCAAATTCTGGGCAAACCTACAGGAATGAATCGATGAACAAGACTAAGATTTCAAAAACTCTGATGGCTGTTTTGTTGGGCTCTGCACTGGCTTCCGGTTCCGCGCTGGCTGAATCCGAAACCATGAACAAAGTCGAATCAACGGCGGATAGCGCAGGGCAAAAAATCGATAACTCTATGAATAAAGTCGGTAATTTCATGGATGACAGTGCTATCACAGCGAAAGTAAAAGCGGCTCTTGTGGACGATGAAAACATCAAGAGCACCGATATTTCGGTAGAAACCGATAAGAAAGTGGTCACTCTGAGCGGCTTCGTAGAAAGCCAGGCGCAGGCTGAACAGGCCGTGAAAATCGCCAAAGGCGTTGAAGGTGTCGACTCAGTAAGCGACAAGCTCCATGTGCGTGATGGCAAATCCGGCTCCAAAACCGACTCTGCAAAAGGTTATGCAGGTGATGCCGCTACCACCAGTGAAATCAAAGCCAAGTTCCTGGCCGATGACATCGTTCCTTCACGTAAAGTGAAGGTTGAGACCACCGATGGCGTGGTACAGCTTTCAGGTACGGTCGAGTCCAAAGCACAGTCCGAACGTGCTGAGAGCATCGCCAAAGCCATTGATGGTGTGAAAAGCGTTAAAAACGATTTGAAAGTTGAGTAATTCACACCACGAAACCCCCTCTCCTGGTGAGAACCGGGAGAGATGGTAAGCATCACCACCAGATAACACCGCCGGTAAGCCGGGCTTGCTCAGAAGCGGTAGCAATTAAACTATGGTAAAGGAGAGTCTTATGTTTCGTTGGGGCATTATTTTTCTCGTGATTGCGTTGATTGCCGCGGCGTTAGGCTTTGGTGGCCTGGCCGGCACAGCGGCTGGCGCAGCTAAAATTGTCTTCGTAGTCGGTATCATTCTGTTCCTGGTCAGCCTTTTCATGGGCCGCAGACGTCCATAGTGTGATACAACTGCAACAGGTAACCGGAAAGCCAGTCACTGCGACTGGCTTTCACGGTTTTACCGTTGCGCCCCACGCGGCAAGGTTGTTGCGGTAGCGCTTAGCGTGGTATCTTTTTTGTTTATGGCGAAAGAAAAACTAACATGTTGATTGCTGGCGGATTATTCCGTTTACCGGCACAACAACAATCAGGAAAGCAGGGTGGGACAACGTATACCCGTTACGCTCGGCAACATCGCGCCGCTTGCGTTAAAACCGTTTCGTCCCGGAAAGCTTGCCCTCGTTTGTGAAGGGGGTGGGCAGCGTGGGATCTTCACTGCCGGCGTGCTGGACGAATTCATGCGCGCAAATTTCAACCCGTTCGACACTTTCCTTGGCACTTCCGCCGGTGCGCAAAATCTCTCTGCCTACGTCTGTAACCAACCGGGCTACGCGCGTCGTGTGATCACCCGCTATACCACCAGCCGCGAATTTTTTAATCCGGTGCGTTTTGTGCGCGGTGGCAACCTTATCGATCTCGACTGGCTGACCGAAGCCACGGCAAGCAAAATGCCGTTGGCGATGGACAACGCCAGCCGACTGTTTGACGGCGGCAAAGCGTTTTATATGTGCGCCTGTCGTAGCGACGACTATTCGCCGGGTTATTTCTCGCCAACCAATACCACCTGGCTGGATATACTGCGCGCCTCCAGCGCCATTCCCGGCTTCTACCGGACCGGCGTAGAGCTGGACGGCATCAGTTATCAGGATGGCGGCATCAGCGACGCGGTCCCGGTACGTGAAGCGGCGCGGCTGGGTGCCAACACCCTGGTGGTGATCCGCACCGTGCCGTCGCAGATGTATTACACGCCGCAGTGGTTCAAGCGCATGGAGCGCTGGATGACCGACAGCAGCCTGCAACCGCTGTTGAACCTGGTACAGCATCACGAAAAAACCTACCGGGAAATCCAGCAATTTATTGAAAAGCCGCCAGGTAAACTGCGCATTTTCGAAATCTACCCGCCGAAGCCGCTACAGAGTATGGCGCTGGGCAGCCGCGTCCCGACATTGCTGGAAGACTACAAAATTGGCCGTTTATGTGGACGCTATTTCCTGGCGACGGTAGGCAAACTGTTAGTGCCGACCCCGCCGGTCATGCGCCATGTGCCGCGTATCGTTACCCCTGCGCCAGTGGTGGTGGTACCGCCAGCCACCGTCGCCAACGACGCCGTTGCCGCCACGCTGGTCAACGCGCCACAGGCCAACGATCCGGCGTTTGAAAATGAGGATCTGGCGTGACCCGCCGTTTTATCGATACCCATTGCCACTTTGATTTCCCACCGTTTACCGGCGATGAAAACTCAGCCCTGGCGCGCGCCGCGCAGGCAGGCGTAGAAAAAATCGTCCTGCCTGCTATTGATGAAACGCGTTTCGATACCGTTCTCGATCTTGCGCATCAGCATCCGGCAATCTTTGCCGCGCTGGGCCTGCATCCGATTGTGATTGAAAACCACACCGAAGCGGCGCTTGAAAAGCTTGACCGTCGGCTGGCGCAGCGCCCGGAGAAACTGGTGGCGGTGGGGGAGATCGGGCTGGATCTGTATCGCGACAATCCGCAGTTCGAACGCCAGGAATGGTATCTCGACAGACAGCTCCAGCTTGCCAAACGCTACGATCTGCCGGTGATCCTCCATTCGCGCCGCACCCATGACAAACTGGCGATGCACCTTATGCGCCACGATCTGCCGCGTACCGGCGTAGTGCACGGTTATGCCGGCAGCCTGCAACAGGCGGAGCGCTTTATTGGTCTCGGTTATAAAATCGGCGTGGGGGGCACCATTACCTATCCGCGCGCCAGTAAAACCCGGGATGTAATAGCGCAACTGCCGCTGGACGCATTACTGCTGGAAACCGATGCCCCGGATATGCCGCTTAACGGCTGGCAGGGCCAACCCAATCGCCCTGAGCGCATCGCGCTGGTGTTTGAAACGCTATGTGAACTGCGCAGTGAAGCACCGGATGAGATTGCCGCCGCCATCCTGGCAAATACCCATCAGGTGTTTGATCTATAGATAGAGTGCGGGCAAAACGATATCGCGAATGCCGCGCTGGCGTAGCGCGCTGGCTAACTGCTCCACGTCCTGTCTGGTGGCTGTCCGCCACTCCCGCGCCATACCGTAGGTTCCATGATGATGAAACGCGTTAATCCGCAGCGTAATCGGCCCCAGTTCCCGCAGAAAAGCGCTTAATGGGTCGATATGATGAAGATAATCGCTGTGCTCTGGGATCAGTAACAGCCGCAGTTCCGCCAGCTTTTCCTGTTCAGCCAGAAAGCGGATACTCTCAATGATCCGTAGGTTACTGCGCCCGGTGAGGAACTGATGTCGCTCGGGGTGCCAGGCCTTGAGATCCAGCATCGCGCCGTCCATGACCGGCAATAGCTTTTCCCATCCCGACTGGCCCAGCTCGCCGTTACTGTCTACCAGGCAACTCAGATGGTGCAGCGCGGCGCGGCCTTTAATCGCCGCAAACAGATCGCGCACAAACGGCAGTTGGGTCGTCGCTTCGCCGCCACTCACGGTAATGCCTTCGATAAACGGCGCTGCGCGTTCCACCTGCGTTAAGACCTCGTCCACGCTTAGCGTTTGCGCCATTGGGCTGGCCTGCGACGGGCAGCCCTTCAGGCAGGTATCGCACTGGGCGCAGCGCGTTTCATCCCAGATAACCTGCCCGTCGCGCAGCGTTAACGCCTGCTCCGGGCAGCCGGGAACACACTCGCCGCAGTGGTCGCACAGCGCGATGGTGTATGGGTTATGGCAGCTTTTGCAACGCAGATTACAGCCCTGTAGAAAAAGAGCCAGGCGGCTGCCCGGCCCATCCACGCAGGAGAACGGCAGGAGCTTATTGATCGAAGCGCATCTGCTGTTCATTGCTTACCACGCGCGGTTTACGTTGCAGGATCCCGGTATTGCGGGCGGCTTCTTCACCCAGCCAGGTGGTATTGGTGCGTGACCCTTCCGCGCGGAATTTCTCCAGATCCGATAACCGCACCATATAACCGGTTACCCGAACCAGATCGTTGCCGCTGACGTTAGCGGTAAATTCGCGCATCCCGGCGTTAAACGCGCCCAGACAGAGCTGTACCACCGCCTGCGGATTGCGCTTCACCGTTTCGTCGAGCGTTAAAATATCGCTGATGCCTGACGGGTAGTAGCGATGATGTGGCGCAACGGCCAGCAGATGGGTGACCGGATCGGGCTCATCGCCGTAAGGCAGACGCGCGCCCGGCGTGGTGCCCGCGTCGCTGCTGATACCGGACTGGGCATGCAGCAGGGCGCGTTGATTCCAGCCAAAGTCCACCGGGGTGTTTTCCACATAATCGGCCAGCGCGGCGCTGATGCGGTAACCCAGTTCGTTGGCCTCGGCGTCTTTCCCGTAGCGGCCCGCGATCCCGGATTTATCGCACAGTACGTTCACCGCCTCGGCCAGCGCGTAGATACCAAACATCGGCGCAAAGCGTTGCGGATCGATCAAGCCTTCGCGCACCAGGAAACTTTCTGTGAAGAAATTCGACTCCTGATACAGAAATGCGCAGCGCGCGTTGATGATAGCCCGTTGTTGTTCACAATAATAAGGGAGCGCGCGCGCAAAGAAGTCGTCGACGCTATGGCTGCGCGCCGCCACTTCGCTGAGATTAATACGCACCAGCGTACTGCCGCCGCCGCCCATTGGCAGCGAGTTATAGCAGCTGACGATGCCGTAATTCCCCGGTGTGAAAATTTTATCATGCACCGGGCCGTTGGCGATGTGGGGTTTAGAACATTCACAAATGTTATTAGCGACGGTGAGTAGCAAATCGTCCGGCGTAATCTGCGGGTCATAAATAAAGGTCAGATTAGGCGCAACCTGCTTGAGTTCTGCGTCGGCACGTAAGATTGCGCGCGCCACCATCGAATCCTGCGGGCCAATATTGGTATGCATAAACGCATCCGGCAGGACGCGATCGAGGTAGCGCCAGAAACGTTTTATGCGCAGATCGATTTCATCTTGTGTTAGAATTCTAACATAAGGCGACAGCAATGCATCCAGATGCCCCAGGAACACCGGCATCGACGTTACCGACGGAACGTGATGGTAAAGGATGGTGAGCATCGACAGCGCATCGTCGAAATCTTCGGCGGGCGGCAGCTCCAGCCATTCGCTGCCCTGAGCGAGAAATTTAGCGTAATCAGGCAGCACATAGCGAGGCTTATATGGAGCGTGGCCTTCGAACATATCGCAAATAACGCCGTCCGCCAGCGCCTGGCGCGCGGTATCCGGCAAAGCCGGATAGGGCAGCGCATTCTCGGCTTCCAGCGCCAGAAAATGGCGTTTCTGAGCCGGTGAAAGCCCCGCCGACGTAACGATATTTTGGCAGCGTTCCAGCAAGCCGGCTTCGTGAAGTTCAGACATGATGTGTCCCTTACATGTTGTCAGTGGTGCCAATGTAAAACGATTCACGCGATGCGCTTTTGATCCTGTCACCCACATTGCGTACTGAACGGCCAGTCTGCCCTAAAAATTTTGAGTTACATCACATATGCAGTGTATGACGAGTCGTATCGATTTCCATAACTGTGATGTCTGTCTAAGAGTAAGCGTGAGCAGATGTTAGAATACTAACATTCCGCGCGGTGATTAATGAACCGGCGAACCCGGCTTCCATCTGGAGAAACACATGACCGATTTAACCAAAAGCAGCCTTCGCGCATTGCAATTAATGGATTTAACCACCCTGAACGATGACGACACCAACGAGAAAGTCATCGCGCTGTGCCATCAGGCCAAAACCCCGGTGGGCAATACGGCGGCGATCTGCATTTATCCGCGCTTTATCCCGATTGCCCGTAAGACACTGAAAGAACAGGGCACCCCGGATATCCGTATTGCGACGGTGACTAACTTCCCGCATGGCAATGACGATATCGAGATCGCGCTGGCGGAAACCCGTGCGGCTATCGCGTACGGCGCAGATGAGGTAGACGTAGTATTCCCGTACCGCGCGCTGATCGCGGGTAACGAGCAGGTTGGCTTTGAACTGGTGAAAGCCTGTAAAGATGCCTGCGCCGCAGCCAATGTGCTGCTGAAAGTGATCATCGAAACCGGCGAACTGAAAGAAGAAGCGCTGATTCGTAAGGCCTCTGAAATCGCCATCAAAGCGGGTGCGGATTTCATCAAAACCTCTACCGGTAAAGTGCCGGTAAACGCCACGCCGGAAAGCGCGCGCATCATGCTGGAAGTGATCCGCGATATGGGCGTGCAGAAAACTGTGGGCTTCAAGCCTGCCGGCGGCGTACGTAGCGCCGAAGACGCGCAGAAATTCCTGGCGATTGCCGATGACCTGTTCGGCGCTGACTGGGCCGATTCCCGTCACTATCGCTTCGGCGCATCCAGCCTGTTAGCCAGCCTACTGAAAGCGCTCGGCCACGGCGACGGCAAAAGCGCCAGCAGCTACTGATTCCTTTCCTGCGGCGGGCAACCGCCGCCTAAAATCTGCTATCTCTGGGGGTTACCTTGTTCCTCGCTCAAGAAATTATCCGCAAAAAACGTGATGGTCACGCGCTCAGCGACGAAGAAATTCGTTTTTTCATCAACGGCATTCGCGATAACACTGTCTCAGAAGGGCAAATTGCCGCGCTGGCAATGACCATCTTTTTCCATGATATGACGATGCCAGAACGGGTTTCGCTGACCATGGCGATGCGCGATTCCGGCAGCGTACTGGACTGGAAAAGCCTGAACCTCAACGGCCCGATTGTGGATAAACACTCCACCGGTGGCGTGGGCGATGTCACCTCCCTGATGCTTGGCCCAATGGTGGCGGCGTGCGGCGGCTACGTGCCGATGATCTCCGGTCGTGGCCTCGGCCATACCGGCGGCACGCTGGATAAACTGGAAGCCATTCCGGGTTTTGATATTTTCCCTGATGACGCGCGCTTTCGCGCCATCATTAAAGACGTCGGTGTAGCGATTATCGGCCAGACCAGCTCGCTGGCCCCGGCGGATAAACGCTTCTACGCGACCCGCGATATCACCGCGACCGTGGATTCTATCCCGCTGATCACCGCCTCGATCCTCGCCAAAAAACTGGCAGAAGGGCTGGATGCGCTGGTGATGGACGTAAAAGTAGGCAGCGGCGCGTTTATGCCGACGTATGAACTTTCCGAAGCGCTGGCGGAAGCGATCGTCGGCGTGTCCAACGGCGCAGGGGTGCGTACCACCGCGCTGCTGACCGATATGAACCAGGTGCTGGCCTCAAGCGCGGGTAACGCCGTAGAAGTACGCGAAGCCGTACAGTTCCTGACGGGCGATTACCGTAACCCGCGTCTGCTTGATGTGACCATGGCGCTGTGTGTGGAAATGCTGATCTCCGGCCGCCTGGCCCGCGATGAAGCCGACGCCCGTCAACAGCTACAGGCAGTACTGGATAACGGCAAAGCCGCAGAGGTGTTTGGCCGCATGGTCAGCGCCCAGAAAGGCCCGGCGGATTTCGTTGAAAATTATGATAAATACCTACCTGCCGCGACCCTGAGCAAAGCGGTGTACGCCGATCGCAGCGGCGTGGTCTCTGCGATGGATACCCGCGCATTAGGTATGGCGGTGGTATCGATGGGCGGTGGACGTCGTCAGGCTTCCGATCCGATTGACTATAGCGTGGGCTTTACCGATATGGCGCGTCTGGGTGACAGCGTTGACAGCCAACGCCCGCTGGCGATTATCCACGCCAAAAATGAAGCCTCGTGGCAGGAAGCAGCTAACGCTGTTAAAGCGGCGATTGTTTTAAGCGACACCGCGGCTGAAGCCACGCCGGTAGTTTATCGCAGAATCAGCCAGTAACCGTCTTCGCTTCCTGGGCGAGCCGCATTTAGGTATACTGATCTGATCGCATTTTTTTAACGCCACAAGGCGTTAGATAGCGCAACGTACGGAGAAAATATGAAACGTGCATTCATTATGGTACTGGATTCATTCGGTATTGGCGCGACTGAAGATGCAGAGCGTTTTGGCGACGTGGGTTCTGATACCCTCGGTCACATTGCTGAAGCCTGCGCAAAAGGTGACGCGGATCATGGCCGTAAAGGCCCGCTGAACCTACCGAATTTGACCCGTCTTGGTCTGGTGAAAGCCCACGAAGGCTCCACCGGTAAAATTGCCGCCGGTATGGACGGCAATGCCGAAGTCATTGGCGCTTACGCCTGGGCGCACGAACTGTCGTCCGGTAAAGATACTCCGTCAGGCCACTGGGAAATCGCCGGTGTGCCGGTTCTGTTCGACTGGGGTTACTTCAGCGATCACACCAACAGCTTCCCGCAGGAATTGCTGGGTAAGCTGGTGGAGCGCGCAAACCTGCCGGGCTATCTCGGTAACTGCCACTCATCCGGCACCGTGATCCTGGATGAGCTGGGCGAAGAGCACATGAAAACCGGCAAGCCGATTTTCTACACCTCTGCCGACTCGGTATTCCAGATTGCTTGCCACGAAGAAACCTTTGGGCTGGATCGTCTGTATGAGCTGTGTGAAATCGCCCGTGAAGAGCTGACCGAAGGCGGTTACAACATTGGCCGTGTGATCGCGCGTCCGTTCATCGGCGACAAAGCGGGGAACTTCCAGCGCACCGGCAACCGCCACGACCTGGCCGTTGAACCGCCAGCGCCGACCGTGCTCCAGAAGCTGGTGGACGAGAAGGGCGGCAACGTGGTGTCGGTGGGTAAAATCGCCGATATCTATGCCAACTGCGGCATCACCAAAAAAGTGAAAGCCACGGGTCTGGATGCGCTGTTTGACGCCACGGTAAAAGAAATGAAAGCCGCAGGCGACAACACTATCGTGTTCACCAACTTCGTGGACTTTGACTCCTCCTGGGGGCACCGTCGCGATGTGGCGGGCTACGCGGGCGGCCTGGAACTGTTTGACCGCCGTCTGCCGGAGCTGATGGAGCTGGTCGGCGAGGATGACATCCTGATCCTGACCGCCGACCACGGCTGCGACCCGACCTGGAAAGGCACCGATCACACCCGCGAGCATATCCCGGTGCTGATCTACGGCCCGAAAGTCAAACCGGGCTCGCTGGGCCACCGCGAGACCTTCGCGGATATCGGCCAGACCGTCGCCAAATACTTCGGCACGTCCGACATGGACTACGGCAAAAACATGTTGTGATTGACGGGGCGGCCTGTCCGCCCTGATTAACCATTTTAAAAAGGGATACATTCATGGCTACGCCACACATTAATGCAGAGATGGGTGATTTCGCTGACGTTGTTCTGATGCCTGGCGACCCGCTGCGTGCGAAACATATTGCTGAAACCTTCCTGGAAGACGTGCGTGAAGTTAACAACGTGCGCGGGATGCTGGGTTTCACCGGCACCTACAAAGGCCGCAAAATCTCTGTGATGGGCCACGGCATGGGCATTCCGTCCTGCTCCATCTACACCAAAGAGCTGATCACCGATTTCGGCGTGAAGAAAATCATTCGCGTGGGCTCCTGCGGCGCGGTACGTGCTGACGTGAAACTGCGTGACGTGGTGATCGGTATGGGTGCCTGTACCGATTCCAAAGTAAACCGTCTGCGTTTTAAAGATCACGATTTCGCGGCGATTGCCGACTACGGCATGGTGCGCGACGCGGTTGACGCGGCGAAAGCGCTGGGCGTAGAAGCGCGTGTGGGCAACATCTTCTCGGCGGACCTGTTCTACTCGCCGGACCCGCAGATGTTCGACGTGATGGAAAAATACGGCATCCTGGGCGTGGAAATGGAAGCGGCGGGCATCTACGGCGTCGCGGCGGAATTTGGCGCGAAAGCCCTGACCATCTGCACCGTATCTGACCACATTCGTACCCACGAGCAGACTACCGCAGCAGAACGCCAGACCACCTTTAACGATATGATTAAAATCGCGCTGGAATCCGTGCTGTTAGGCGACAAAGCGTAATTTTTGCCTCTTAATGCCAGCCATCCCCGGCTGGCATTTTTGTTTCTCGCGCCCGGCTGTTTCAAACCTCTCGCCGCACGGCTATCATTCATGCATTCACACCACGGATACATGGAATAACCATTTGTTGTGAAAAAAATAATCCACCGCTGCCTGGCCCTGTTTACACCCCACGGACTGCTCGCCATTCTGGTGGCGGCCTGCGGTTATTTGTTCCTGCACCCGGTCCTGATGAGAACCGTGGATGTGCTGCCCCAGATGCACAGTTTCAGCACCTGGAAAGAGGCGCTGTCGGTGCTGGGCTTGCTTGATATTCCGCAGTTTGTGCTGGGGCTGGGGCTGATTCTGATGGCCTTCGGGCTGCTGCTGCGCGCCCGCACCGCCTGGGTGTTCTCGCTGCTGTTGCTGCTGGTCACCAGCGCGTTTAACTTTCTATCCCCACAGGGAAACCCGGCGCTCAGCCTCGGCGCGCTGGCGCTGATGCTGCTGTTGATGGGCTTCTGGCGGCAGTTCGATCGCGCCAGCCTGGCGGCGGGCGGGTTGTTCGCGCTGGTGAGCTTTGTCTCGCTGCTGATGTATGCGGTGATGGGGGCGCTGTATCTGGGCGAGGAGTTTGCGCCCGCGATCGTGGATATGCCGACGGCGTTTTACTTCGCAATCGTCGGTATGTCGACGGTGGGGTTTGGCGACATTGTCCCGGTCACCTCCACGGCGCGGCTATTTACCGTCTCGGTGATCGTCATGGGCATCACCGTCTTTGCGACGTCAATCAGCGCCATTATCGGGCCGGTGATTGGCGGTAATTTAAAACGAATCGTCACAGGGCGGATTTCACACGTGATGCGTAAAAACCACTTTATTATTGCCGGCGCATCGCCGCTGGCGCTCAGCGTTTACCACGGCCTAAAAGCGCGCGGCGAAGCGGTCACCGTGATTGTTCCGCCGCATGTCGCCCACGAATATCCGCCGGATGCCGACCTGATTTCCGGCGATCCGTCTAACGCCGATGAACTGGTTAAAGCCGGGGCGGCGAAATCAAAATACATTCTGGCGCTACGCGACGACGACGCTGAAAATGCGTTTATCGTACTGGCCGCCAAAGACGTGGCGGGGGCGGGCACCAAAACCATTTCCGTGGTCAACGCCAGTAAAAACCTGCAAAAAATCAAACGTGTTCAGCCGGATATGGTGTTTTCACTGCAAACCCTGGGCAGCGAGTTGCTGGTGCGCACTCTGAACGGCGAACCTATCGACAACAAGCTGATCACCGCGCTGTTCTTTGGCGATATTACCGAGAGTAAAGAAGACGAGTGACAACGCCCGGCAGGGCGTTGTCGGTGATTAGCGCACCACGTCCGCCATCCATTGCGCCACGTCGCGTAACGCTTTTTCCTGTTCGGGGAAGTCAATAATCAGCGTTTCGCACGCCTGTTTTAACGCGCTGGCCTGATACACGCAGCCCTGAAGCCGTTTGGCGAGCGCTTCCAGCGGAGCCGGATTCAGGCTGTCGGTAAATACCTGGGTGCGGGTGATATAGCCTCTCTCGACGTCAAAATGCAGCTCCACGCCGCCCCAGCCAAAGCGTTCGTCCAGGGTGTGGGTAAATGCTGGTGCCTGGCCGAAGTTCCATTCCCAACTGCTCTGACGGGCAAAGGTCTCCGCAAAGCCGGGCAGATCGGGCGCCGCGTCCGGGGAAATCACCTCCGGCGCAACCCGCTCGCCATAATAGGCAAAGAACGCTTCACTGACGGCGTCGCAGATTTGCTGGTGAGTGATCCCCGGCAATAAATCATTCAGGTTCGTCACGCGTCCGCGCACCGAGGTAATGCCTTTGGCCTTCAGCTTCTTCTCATCGGGGTTCAGGTAGTTCGCCAGACGGCTGAGATCGGCATTCAGAAGCAGCGTGCCGTGGTGGAACCCGCGATCTTTGGTTTCCCGGTAGGCGGAGCCCGACACTTTACGCGGGCCGTCCGGCGTGGCGACTTCCAGATCGTTACGCCCGGAGGCCGAAGCCTGTACGCCCAGCGTGTTTAACGCCGCCAGCACGATACCAGTGGAGATGCTTTTATCGTATTCCGGCTTACCCGCCATAAAGGTAAAACAGCTATTGCCCAAATCGTGGAACACCGCGCCGCCGCCGCTGCTGCGTCGGGCTAAACGGATGTTGTCCTGTTCCATGCGCCGGGTGTTGCACTCTTTCCACGGATTCTGGGCGCGGCCAATTACCACGGTATCGGCATTGCGCCACAGGAACAGCACCCGCTGGGTGGCGGGCATCTGGCGGAAAATACACTCTTCCACCGCCAGGTTAAACCAGGGGTCATACGAGTCTGAAATCAGTAGCCGTAGCGTACTCATAAACGATATCCCTTCATCGGTAAGTTATTCTTTTTTGCTCACGTCTTCTTCCGGTACATCTTTACTGGCCGTTAGTAAGAAGGGCGATTGCTGCCAGCGCGTGCGTTTACCCTGCAACAGGGTGCGCGTCAGCACAATGCCGATCGCCAGCGCTAACAGCAGCATCAGGCGTAAAATATTGGTGGTGTTATCCACCTGTTTGGCTTCGGTGGGCAGCGAATGGGTGTCGAGCGTAATGCGCAGATAGCCGAGCGGGCCGCTTTTATCTTCAATGGGCTCAACGATTTGCTGGCTGAAGTAGCTCCCCGCGCGTTTGCCGTCCAGCGCCAGCCGGTCGCGCACTTCAATGCTTTCCCCGGCGCGCGCCACCATCTCGCCTTTATCGTCATACACGCTGGCGTCGAGAATGCGGCTCTCATCGGTCAGTTGCCTCAGGATCGCGCCGACGCGTTTTTCGTCCGGGTTCTCGCTTTTCATGAGCGGCAGCAGGGTATAGTTCACCTGACGCGCCAGCGTCCTGGCCAGCTCTTCAAGCTGGATATTGCGCGACTGTTGATGGCTCTGGCTAAACCAGCTTGCCCCCTGCATCAGCGCCACCAGCAGCGCGAGACAGATAAGCACAATAACCGCGCGGTGCAGTCTAAATTTGAAGCGGGTACGGGCCATAATCCACCTGCTGAAAAAATGAATCTTAATGTTGCCAGAAGCGCTGGACTCAAGGTAGCCTCATGCGTTGTTTTCTCCAGTCCTTACCGATTTCAGGAGCGTTAATGCCTAACAGTCTGACCTGGTGCGACCTGCCGAACGATGTTTCTCTCTGGCCGGGGTTACCGCTTTCATTAAGTGGCGATGAAGTGATGCCGCTGGATTATCACGCCGGACGCAGCGGTTGGCTTCTGTATGGCAGAGATCTGGATAAAAGCCGTTTAACCGAATACCAGCGCAAGCTGGGCGCGGCGATGGTGATCGTCACCGCCTGGTGCGTTGAAGATTATCAGGTGATCCGCCTGGCGGGATCGTTAACCCCGCGCGCCACGCGTCTGGCGCATGATAATGGCCTGGACGTTGCGCCGCTCGGCAAGATCCCCCATTTAAAAACCCCTGGCCTGCTGGTCATGGACATGGATTCGACCGCCATCCAGATCGAGTGCATTGATGAGATCGCCAAACTGGCGGGTACCGGTGAGCTGGTGTCGGAAGTGACCGAACGCGCCATGCGCGGCGAGCTGGACTTTACCGCCAGCCTGCGGTTACGCGTCGGCACCCTCGAAGGCGCAGATGCGGAAATCCTGCGCCAGGTGCGCGATGTACTGCCGCTGATGCCGGGCCTGACCTCACTGGTGCTGAAACTGCAATCCCTGAACTGGAAAGTGGCGATTGCCTCCGGCGGGTTCACCTTCTTCGCTGACTATTTGCGCGAAAAATTGCACTTAACCGCCACGGTGGCCAACGAACTTGAGATCCGTGATGGTAAACTAACCGGTCAGGTGATCGGCCAGATCGTCGACGCGCAGTTCAAAGCGCAGACCCTGAAAAACCTGGCGGAAAAATACGAAGTGCCGATTGCCCAGTGCGTGGCGATCGGCGACGGCGCTAACGATCTGCCGATGATCCAGGCGGCCGGGTTGGGCATTGCGTACCATGCCAAACCCAAAGTGAATGAAAAAACCGAAGTGACCATCCGCCATGCGGACCTGATGGGCGTATTCTGTATTCTGTCAGGCAGTCTGAACAAGAAATAAACGAGGTAAAAGGTGGCTAAAGCGCCAAAACGCGCGTTTGTGTGTAATGAGTGTGGTGCGGATTATCCGCGCTGGCAGGGGCAATGCAGCGCCTGCCACGCCTGGAATACCATCACCGAAGTGCGTCTGGCGGCGTCGCCCACGGTTGCGCGTAATGAACGGCTTTCCGGCTATGCGGGCAGCGCGGGCGTGTCTAAAGTCCAGAAGCTTTCCGAGATTAGCCTGGAAGCGCTGCCGCGCTTTTCCACCGGCTTCAAAGAGTTTGACCGGGTGCTGGGCGGTGGCGTCGTACCGGGCAGTGCGATTCTGATCGGCGGTAACCCCGGTGCGGGCAAATCCACCCTGCTGCTGCAAACCCTGTGTAAACTCGCCCAGAACATGAAAACGCTGTACGTCACCGGCGAGGAGTCGCTCCAGCAGGTGGCGATGCGGGCGCACCGTCTCGGGTTACCGACCGCCAACCTGAATATGCTCTCAGAAACCAGCATTGAGCAGATCTGCCTGATTGCCGAGCAGGAACAGCCGCGCCTGATGGTGATCGACTCCATCCAGGTGATGCATATGGCGGATATCCAGTCGTCGCCGGGCAGCGTGGCGCAGGTGCGTGAAACCGCCGCCTATCTGACGCGTTTCGCTAAAACCCGCGACGTGGCGATTATTATGGTCGGCCATGTGACCAAAGACGGTTCGCTGGCCGGCCCGAAAGTGCTGGAACATTGCATCGACTGCTCGGTACTGCTCGACGGCGATGCCGACTCACGGTTCCGCACCCTGCGCAGCCATAAAAACCGCTTCGGCGCGGTAAACGAGCTGGGTGTATTCGCCATGACCGAGCAGGGCCTGCGCGAAGTCAGCAACCCGTCCGCTATCTTCCTGAGCCGGGGCGATGAAGTCACCTCCGGCAGTTCGGTCATGGTGGTATGGGAAGGCACGCGCCCGCTGCTGGTAGAAATCCAGGCGCTGGTGGATCAGTCGATGATGGCTAACCCACGCCGCGTGGCGGTGGGCCTTGAGCAAAACCGCCTGGCGATTTTACTGGCGGTACTGCATCGCCACGGCGGGTTGCAGATGTCCGATCAGGACGTGTTCGTGAACGTGGTCGGCGGCGTGAAAGTCACCGAAACCAGTGCCGACCTGGCGCTGCTGCTGGCGATGGTGTCGAGTTTACGCGACCGCCCGCTGCCGCAGGATTTAGTGGTGTTCGGCGAAGTCGGCCTGGCGGGAGAAATCCGTCCGGTGCCCAGCGGCCAGGAGCGCATCTCCGAGGCGGCGAAACACGGCTTCCGTCGCGCTATCGTTCCGGCTGCCAATGTTCCGAAAAAACCGCCGGAAGGCATGCAGGTGTTTGGTGTCAAAAAACTCGCCGACGCGCTGGATATCTTCAACGACCTGTAGTTTTCCCACTGTAAATCAGGCGGTGCGTGCGCCGCCTGGAAATATTTGCCATTCACCTCAGCCGTTTACTCAAGTATCCTCCTGGCATTGATTCGTTTGCCGCTAGACTTAACAGGGCTGAACGATCGCGGCACACGTAAGGGAGGCAGCGCACTTTGTCATCATTCGACTATATAAAAACCGCCATTCGCCAGAAGGGCTGCACCCTGCAACAGGTCGCGGACGCCAGCGGGATGACCAAAGGCTATCTCAGCCAACTGCTGAACGCCAAAATCAAAAGCCCCAGCGCACAGAAACTGGAAGCCTTGCACCGCTTTCTCGGTCTGGAATTCCCCCGCCGCCAGAAAAGCGTCGGGGTGGTGTTCGGTAAGTTTTACCCGCTGCATACCGGCCATATTTATCTGATCCAGCGCGCCTGTAGCCAGGTGGATGAGTTGCATATCATCATGGGCTACGATGAAACCCGCGACCGGGCGCTGTTTGAAGACAGCGCCATGTCCCAGCAGCCGACGGTGCCGGATCGGCTGCGCTGGCTGTTACAGACCTTCAAATATCAGAAAAACATCCGCATCCATGCGTTTAACGAAGAGGGCATGGAGCCTTACCCGCACGGCTGGGACGTCTGGAGCGACGGGATTTCCGCGTTTATGGCGGAAAAAGGCATCGAGCCGGACTGGATTTATACCTCTGAAGAGGCCGATGCCTCGCAGTATCTCCAGCATCTGGGCATCGAAACGGTGCTGATTGACCCGAAACGCACCTTTATGAACATCAGCGGTGGGCAGATCCGCGAAAACCCGTTCCGCTACTGGGAATACATTCCTACCGAAGTGAAGCCGTTTTTCGTGCGCACCGTGGCGATTTTAGGCGGCGAATCAAGCGGGAAATCAATGCTGGTCAACAAGCTCGCCAACATCTTCAATACCACCAGCGCCTGGGAATATGGCCGCGATTACGTGTTTTCACATTTGGGTGGCGATGAGATGGCGTTGCAGTATTCCGACTACGATAAAATCGCCCTGGGACATGCCCAGTACATTGATTTTGCGGTGAAATACGCCAATAAAGTGACGTTTATCGACACCGATTTCGTCACTACCCAGGCGTTTTGCAAAAAGTATGAAGGCCGCGAGCATCCGTTCGTGCAGGCGCTGATCGACGAATACCGCTTCGACCTGGTAATTTTGCTGGAGAACAACACCCCGTGGGTGGCCGATGGGCTGCGTAGTCTCGGCAGTTCGGTTGATCGCCATACCTTCCAGGCGCTGCTGGTGGAGATGCTCAACGAGAACAACATCAGCTATGTGCACGTTCAGGAACCGGATTACGACACCCGTTTTCTGCGCTGCGTCGAACTGGTGAAGGATTTGATGGGCGAGGCGGGGTAAGGGAATCAGGGAAACTGTCTCACTGCGGTTTCCCTGAATCAACGTAAGTGACTGGGGTAAGCGAGCGTAGCCAACGCATCTGTAGCTCGAAGTATGACGGGAATCAGGGAAACCGTCTCACTGCGGTTTCCCTGAATCACCGATTAGTGGGTTGCTACGGCTGCCGGCGCAGCCAGCGTCTGTCGCAGCGCCGTCAGCGCGCGGCGGGCCGCCGCAAGCACCTGTTCGCACTGCTCAATGGTCAGTGTCAAAGGCGGTTCAACCCGTACCGTTTTGGCGTTGATCAAGGTGCCTGCCACCAGTACCTGCTGGCGGAACATCTCGCTGGAGAACTGGTAGCCGATTTCGTTATCCACGAACTCAATCGCCATCAGCATCCCCTGGCCGCGCGCCTCAATCACCAGGTCCGGATACTGCTGCGCCAGCTCTTTAAAGCCATCCAGCAGCAGATTGCCTTTCTGCTGCGCCTGTGCCGGAAGGTTTTCCTCCAGCAGCACATGGATGGTTGCCAGCGCCGCCGCGCAGGACAGCGGGTTGCCGCCAAACGTGGTGGTATGCAGAAACGGGTTATCAAACAGCACCGAGAACACCTCTTCCGTGGCCACAGTGGCGCCAATCGGCATCACGCCACCGCCCAACGCTTTAGCAAGACACAAAATGTCCGGCTGCACGTTTTCGTGCTCGCAGGCGAACATTTTGCCGGTGCGCCCCATGCCGGTTTGCACTTCATCAAAAATCAACAGCGCGCCAAACTCATCGCACAGCTTACGCACCGCGGGCAGATAGCCTGGCGGCGGCAGGATCACGCCGCCTTCGCCCTGAATCGGCTCAAGGATCACCGCCGCCACATCGTCACCGGTTTTTTTGCAATCCGTGAACAGTGCGCGCATGGCTTCGATATTCCCGAACGCCACGTGGCGGAACCCCGGCAGCAGCGGCATAAACGGCTTACGGAAATCCGCTTTGGCAGTGGCAGACAGTGAGCCCAGCGATTTACCGTGGAACGCGCCGCTGGTGGCGACGAAAGTCAATTTCCCGCGCGGGGACTGATAGGCTTTAGCAAGTTTCAACGCCGCTTCCACCGATTCGGTACCGCTGTTGCTGAAGAAGCTGTATTTAAGTTTGCCAGGCGTCAGGGTGGCTAAGGTTTTCGCCAGCATCGCCCGTAGCGGGTCGAGGAGTTCCTGGCTGTGCAGAGGTTGTTTTTCGAGTTGATGCTGTACGGCGGAAACCACTTTTGGATTACGGTGCCCCACGTTAAAAATGCCGAAACCACCCAGGCAATCGAGAAACTCGTGTCCCTGAGTGTCGACAAGCGTATTCAACCCTCCCGCTTGCCATTCTACGGCTCCGTAATCCCCGCCGGCGGTAACAGACTTTCTGTACTCTAAAAAACCTGGATTAACATGCTGCTGGAAATAGTCGATCACCTCTTTGTTCAGTGTTTTCATCTCCTCATGAGTCAACGTTCGCTTCTCAATGAGATTCAATGCGTGCGCCGTGCAGGCGAGTGCCGAGGCGCTGTTCGGTAACCTGTTCAAAATGTGCTCCTGGGAATGGCGTATCACGCGATACACAGATTAAGTATTGCAGCATTTGCGCCACTTCGTCATAGAGGCTGATAAACGGAATAAACGCCAGGGAGAACGCCTGCCGCTTACGATTAAATCTCATCGCAAACGGGGTTATGGCGGTTTGTGCTATCCACAGCGGCAGCGGGAGAAGAAACGAACAGCGGACATGCACAATGATGGTGCGGATTGTTGCAAATTTGTGCAATGGCTCCCAAATTGACTTTTTTACCCCGTAATCAATCGGGATATTCAAATAGTTGATCGGGTTGATTATTTTGCATTAGCACTACTTCTTTGGGGTTATCCTGAGATTTGCGATCTGTATCATATTTAACTCTTAAAGTTATTATTTTTAGCGCCGACATAACATGGCAAAGAAATAGTTAACAAGAAGATAACCTGCAAAATGGAGCAGCCATGTCATCGCATCCCCGCGTTACCCAGCGCGAAAAAGTGCTGGATGAAAACACCACGTTAATGTCCACCACCGATCTGCAAAGCTTCATTACCCACGCCAATGATACTTTCGTTCAGGTGAGCGGTTATTCACTTCAGGAACTCACCGGCCAGCCGCATAACCTGGTGCGCCATCCGGATATGCCAAAGGCGGCGTTTGCCGATATGTGGTACACCCTGAAACAGGGCGAGCCCTGGACCGGTATTGTCAAAAACCGCTGTAAAAACGGCGACCATTACTGGGTGCGTGCCAACGCGGTGCCGATGGTGCGCAACGGTAAAACCACTGGCTATATGTCAATCCGCACCCGCGCCACGCCACAGGAAATTGCCGCCGTGGAGCCGCTGTATCAGGCGTTGCGTGAAGGCAAAGCGAAGCGCCGCATTTATAAAGGGCTGGTGCTACGCAAACATGTTCTCGGCAAACTGCCCGCCATGCCGCTGCGCTGGCGTATCCGCAGCATTATGAGCATTGCCGCGCTGATGTGGCTGGCGCTGAGCGCATATGCCATGCCGGGATGGCTGATGGCTATTGCACCGGTAGTGATTATGGCGCTTAGCTGCATGGCGCTGGAATGGCAGGTATCTCGTCCGATTGAGAACGTTGCGCGTCAGGCGCTGAAAGTGGCGACGGGGGAGCATAACAGCATTGAGCACATGAACCGCACCGACGAAGTGGGGCTGACGCTGCGGGCCATCGGCCAACTGGGCCTGATGTGCCGCTGGCTGATTAATGACGTCACCAGTCAGGTGGAAAACGTGCGCAGCGGCAGCGAAACGTTAGCGCGTGGTAATGAAGACCTCAATGAACGCACCCGCCAGACGGTGGTGAACGTCCAGCAGACCGTCACCACCATGAACCAGATGGCGACCTCGGTGCAGAACAACTCCCAGACTGCCGTAGACGCCAATAAGCTGTCCAGCGAGGCCAGCGATGCGGCGCGTCAGGGCGGGCAGGCGATGGAAACCGTGGTGAATACCATGGACGATATTGCCGACAGCACTCAGCGTATCGGGTCGATCACCTCGTTGATTAACGATATCGCGTTCCAGACTAACATCCTGGCGCTGAATGCCGCTGTAGAAGCCGCACGTGCGGGCGAGCAGGGCAAAGGCTTCGCGGTCGTGGCCGGAGAAGTGCGCCATCTGGCAAGCCGCAGCGCCAGCGCCGCCAACGATATCCGAAAACTGATCGACGCCAGCGCCAGCAAAGTGCAGTCCGGCGCGGTGCAGGTTCATGAAGCGGGGCGCACCATGCAAAACATCGTTGACCAGGTGCAGAACGTGACCCAGCTTATCAGCCAAATCAGCAGCGCCACCTCCGAGCAGGCGCAGGGGCTGTCGGAACTGACGCGCGCGGTGGCGGAACTGGATGACATCACCAAAAAGAACGCGGTACTGGTCGAAGAAAGCGCGCACGTCTCATCGATGGTCAAGCATCGCGCGGCGCGGCTGGAGGATGCGGTTACGGTCCTCCAGTAACTTTCATAACAGATGCCCTGTTCGCAGGGCATCATCCCCCACAGACCCGCGAAAATTCCATCTCATATCAACCTGATATAAACTACCCCCTTATTGTCTCTCCAACCGGATCCCCATGAAAAGCGTGACCGCGTCTGTAGCTGAAACACTGACCCAGGACCTCGCCCTGCGCATCATGCGCGGCGAACTGCAACCGGGCATGTCTATTCCCGGCGAAAACGAGCTGGCGGTGCAGTACAACGTCTCGCGTACCTCGGTGCGCAACGCGCTTCAGGTGTTAGGCGCGAAAGGGATGCTGACCATCCAGGCCAAGCGCCGCAGCACCGTGGCACCCCGCGAACAGTGGAGTTTCCTTGATGCCGATGTGCTGAGCTGGCTGGAGGAGATCGGCATTGATGACACGCTGATCGAACAACTGATGATCACGCGGTTAATCTTCGAGCCCAACGCGGCGGCAATGGCGGCGATCAATGCTAACGGGCGCGATCTGGCCGATCTGGAAGACGCCTGGGAAATCATGTCCCAGGGCCAGCAGCAGGATTCCGCCGACCTGTTTAAGCAGGGCGATCTGGCGTTTCATACCGCGATCCTTAAAGCAGGGCATAATCCGTTTCTGTTCTCGGTGGGCAACGCCCTGTCTGCCGCCATGCTGTTTTCCTTTAAGCGCACCCTGGAGCCGGACGTGACGCTGACGCTGGAAGCGGTCAATGCTCACCGTGAATTGATGGAGTGCATACGCCTGAAACAGCCGGAGCAGGCGCGCCAGCAGATGCGCCATATTTTGCTCAGCGCGGCGAAGAAACACCTCGGGGATCCGCTGCCGGACCGCCTTCAGCATTTTTTATAAGCCCGTTGATTTCGTCCTCTTTAAATGAAAAAGCCCTTTTTGGGGCTTTTTAGCAATAACCTTTACCCTCAACGGTAAACGCTGTTGTTCGCCTCAGGCGGAATCATCCGTCCTGTTTTGGCGTCGGTGCCGTAGGGTTGTTTTGCCAGGATGAGGTTGCTTCAGCGTCTTCACCCGCAACCACAACATGCGTCCTGCCTTCTTCAATAGCGCGAAAAAGTTCTTCTGCCCGGGCAGCCTGGCGAGCGCGATATTGTTCAAGCCAGTCCCCAGAATTTGGGTGTTCGTAAGACATTTGCCCTCCCGTTAGGCTCCAGCCCAACTTCAATAGTTAATCCTTTATGTTTCTTTTTAATTATAAATCGGCAGTAAATATTTAATAATTTAATATCTGCTGGAACGAAGGTATAAAATCCAACGTTGAAGCGAGTATAGTGGTCAATAATTGCTCTTTCAACACATTTAAGAACCCGGGTACCCGCACCTGGTGGTAATTCTTCTGACCGTCGAAAAGGGGTTTTATTTATTCTGTTAGCTTTAGTATCAAAGGCAACGTCATAATGATGCCCATAAAGTGGAAAAATAAATCCCTCGGGGAAAACAGCTGCGCAATCAAAGGGGTTGATCTTTGTTATTTGCGTAAAACGCACCTCATAATCAACACCTGACACCGTAAACCGCGCTACCTGTTGCCGCGGAAGTCCATATTCAGCACATTCATCGAAATAAGTCATGATTATTCATCATTCCTCCCTTTTCGATATATTAATGCTTCCCCTAACAGACTAAAAAAATAACCGTAAAATTTGTTCTCATTTTACGAGATATCTTCCGTAACTGAATTCACTTTTTAAAAATCGATCTTTTATAACCCTTAACGCCAGCTTTAGATCCCGATCACAGATCGCTGTCGCGCTTTTGATCTACATTTCTTGTCATACAAGAATTATGATTTTGGATTACAAGATGAGCAAGAACTGGCTGGCGGTTGACTGGGGTACGACAAATTTCCGTGCCTGGCTGATGCACAATGCGGAAGTGGTTTTCGTCATCAATGCACCCTGCGGCTTATTGCAGGTTGAAAACGGGCAGTTTGAAGCGGCGTTGCAAACTCCTATCGCGCCGTGGACTGCTGAATACGGCGCGCTACCGGTATTGATGGCGGGCATGGTCGGGTCGCAGCAGGGGTGGGTCAATGTGCCCTATTGCGAAGGGCGCGCGGATGCACAGCAACTGGCGAAGGGTGCCCATACGCTGCGCACTCATTGGGGCAGCCAGGGTTGGATATTACCTGGCGTGGCCGGACACAGCGCCGTGGGTTTGCCGGAGGTGATGCGCGGGGAAGAGATTCAGCTTATCGGCCTGATGGCGCTCGCTCCGGCGGAAAATCACCTTGTCATTTTGCCGGGCACGCACAGCAAGCACGCCACGGTTGAACACAACGCCATTCACCACTTTTCCACCTTTATGACCGGCGAGCTGTTTCAGTTGTTGATGGCTCACTCCCTGCTGGGCCGCGATTTACCGCCTCAGCAACCTGATAGCCGCGCCTTCGCGCTTGGCGTACAGCACAGCGGTTTAAACGCTCCGCTGAGCCAGTTGCTCTTTTCAGTACGCACCCTGCGCCTGCGTGGCGATATTGCACTCACCGGCGTCGGCGACTATCTGTCCGGACTGTTAATCGGCCAGGAATTGCGCCAGTGCCCCTCAACCCCTCATTGGATCATCGGCAGCGATGCATTGAACGCCCGCTATCAGCAGGCCGCGTCACAGCTGGGGTTAGTGACGGAAGCGCTGTCCGGCGAGCGCTGTTTTATCGCCGGGATGAACCAGATTCGTCTTCATCTACAAGGAATGCACTGATGGATTACCGCACGTTTTCAGAACACTGGCAGCAAACCAACCTGCCGCTAATCGCGATTTTACGTGGACTGACGCCTGAAGAAGCGCCCGCAGTTGCACAAGGTTTGCTGGCGGAAGGTTTTACCTGGCTTGAGGTCCCGCTCAACAGCCCGGATGCGCTGACCTCAATCACGCTGCTGCGCGAACTCGTGGGTAGCCGGGGGTACGTCGGCGCGGGCACGGTATTAACCGCCGAGCAGGTGGATGCGGTAGCGGACGCGGGTGGGCAGATCATCATTTCGCCCAACATGAGCGTGGAGGTGATTCGCCGCAGCCGCGAGCGCGGGTTAATCAGCATGCCCGGCGTGATCACGCCTTCGGAAGCCTTTACCGCGCTCCAGGCGGGTGCCAGCGCGCTCAAACTGTTCCCGGCGGAAACCGTAGAACCTGGCACCCTGAGCGCCTGGCGCGCGGTGTTACCCGCCGAGGTGGTGTGCCTGCCAGTGGGCGGCATTCAGCCTGACGCCGCGCAAATGCGCACCTGGCGTAACGCTGGCGCGCAAGGATTTGGTCTGGGCGGCGGGCTGTACCGCCGCGCGGACGATGCTCAGAAAGTACAACAAAAAGCCCGCGAATATCGCGAGGCGTGGCGCAACAGCCACAGATAACAACACACCCTACAACATTACTGAGGTCCGTATGATTACAGACGCCACACACAGCGAAAGCTGCAAAAACGAGGTCTACCGTAAAGTCACCCGGCGGCTGATCCCCTTTTTGATCTTATGTTATTTCTTCGCCTATCTGGACAGGGTGAACGTCGGTTTTGCCAAGCTCCATATGCAGGATGCGCTTAACCTGAGCGATACGGTTTACGGCATCGGTGCCGGAATTTTCTTTATCGGCTATTTCATTTTCGAACTGCCCAGCAACCTGCTGATGCAGCGCTTCGGGCCGCGCTTTTGGATCGCCCGCATTATGGTGAGCTGGGCGGTGCTGTCGTGCCTGACCATGTTTGTCACCACCCCGACTCAGTTTTACATCGTGCGCTTTTTGCTGGGCGTGGCGGAGGCGGGCTTCTTCCCGGGCATCGTGTTCTATCTCACCCTGTGGTTTCCGTCATGGCGTTCGGCGCGCACCCTCGGCCTGTTTATTCTGGTGACACCGCTTTCCACGATTATCGGCAGCCCGCTTTCCGGGTTGATCCTGAAAATGTTTGAAGGCGTGGGCCACCTGCATAACTGGCAGTGGCTGTTCCTGGTCGAGGCCATTCCGTCATTCCTGCTGGCGTTTGTGGTGCTTCGCTACCTCGATAACAACGTGGAATCGGCCCACTGGCTAACAGCAGAAGAGAAGGGGGTTATCGCGCGCGATCTGGAGCAGGATCGGCTCAACAAGATCGCCGCCAACGCCGGGAAAGCGCCCACCAGCCTGAGCGCCATGTTCCGCAATAAATTCGTCTGGCTGCTGGCGCTGATCTTCTTCAGCTTCAACATCGGCTATTACGGGATCAACTTCTGGCTGCCGTCGATCATTAAATCCTCCGGCGTAAAAGATGACTTCGCCATCGGCCTGCTGGCCGCACTACCGTATATCTTCGGGGCGGCGTTTATGGTCTGGAACAGCCGCCATTCGGATCTCACTCAGGAACGCCGCTGGCATATCGCCATTCCGGCATTGATCGGCGCGGTGGGGCTGACGCTCAGCGCCTCCAGCAGCGGTTCCACCTTCTGGATGATGGCGTGGATCTGCCTGGCGATGTCCGGCACCCTGGCGCTAATTCCTACCTATATGAGCCTGCCCGGCACGCTGCTTTCCGGCACCGCCGCCGCCGCGGGTATTGCCCTGGTGAACTCCATCGGCAACCTGGCGGGCTTCTTTGGCCCCACCGTGTTGGGCTATCTCAAAGACACCACCGGCAGCGCCAACGCCGGGCTGTATATCCTGGCAGGCTTCCTGGTGCTGTGCGCGCCACTGATGTTCCTGCTGCCCGCCAGGCTGGTAAACCCTAAAGCAAAAGCCGAAACCCCGGCGCAGTTTACAGAATCAGATTCGATTAAGAGAGGTCATATATGAGCAGTTGTGGCGCGGGATGCGGTGGCGGTTGTAGCAGCCACTTTAACCCGGTTCTCAGTGGTGATGACGGCGCGCTGAAGCGCGCCCTGTATAAATCGATGGGCCATACCGATGAGCAATTGCGTCGGCCCGTGATCGCCGTGGTCAACAGCTACACCAACGCCACGGCAGGCCACGCCAACCTTAATGAGCTGACGGCGGAAGTGCTGAAGGGCATCGATGAAGCTGGCGGCGTCGGCATGGTGTTCGGCACCATCGCGCCCTGCGACGGCATTGCCGAAGGGCATCTCGGGATGCGCTACATCCTGGCGGCCCGGGAAGTGATCGTCAGTTCTATCGAAGTGATGATGCGCGCCCACCGTTTCGACGGCATGGTATTGCTCGGCTCGTGCGACAAAATCGTTCCGGCGATGCTGATGGCCGCTGCGCGTCTCGATGTCCCAGCCATTCTGGTCAACGGCGGGCCGATGTATCCGGCGGAATATAAAGGCAAACACTGGGACGGCAATATCGTCACCGAGGCCATCGGCTGGAAGCGGCGCGGCGAAATCGATGAGGCGGAATTCCGCCATATCGAGGATATCGCCGAGCCGGGTCCGGGCTCCTGCACCATGTACGGCACCGCCAACACCATGTGCTGTATTTCTGAAGTGCTGGGCATGAGCCTGCCAGGCAGCAGTACCTTGCCTGCTATTTCCCGCGAGCGGCGCGACTGCGCTTATGCCACCGGGCTAAGAGCGGTGGATTTGGTGAAAAACGGTGTTAATGCTCGCCAGATCATCACCCGGGAATCGATCCATAACGCCATGGTGTACCTGCTGGCGACGGGCGGTTCGACGAATGCGATCCTGCATCTACAGGCGATCTATTACGAAGCCGAACTTGGCGAACTGCCCCTCGCCGCGTTTGACAAGCTGAGCTACAACGTGCCGCTGGTGGCCTCGCTCTATCCGGCGTCTGAGCACGATATGATCGATTTTTGGGAAGCGGGCGGCGTGGCGGCAGTAGAAAAAGAGATCGCCTCGCTGCTGCATACCGATTGCCTGACGGTGAACGGCCAGACCAAAGGCGAGTGGCTGGCGCAGGTGCCGCGCTCACGCCGCCCGGAGGTGATCCACACGCTGGCGATCCCGGTGCGTAATGAAGCGGGCGTGGCGGTGCTGCACGGCAATCTGTCGCCGCTGGGCTGCGTAGTGAAACCGGCGGCGGTGCCGGAACATCTGATGGTGTTTTCCGGGCCTGCGGTGGTGTTCAATAGTGAAGACGAATCGGTCGAGGCGATCCTCTCCGGCGATATTCAACCGGGCAGCGTACTGGTACTGCGCTACGAAGGGCCGAAAGGCGGACCGGGGATGCCGGAAATGTATAAGCCAATGAAATGCCTGGAAGGGATGGGCTTGTCTGACAGCTGCGCGTTAATCACCGATGGCCGTTTCTCCGGCTCCAATCGGGGGCTGTTCGTCGGCCATATTTCGCCAGAAGCCAGCGACGGCGGCGTGCTGGCGCTAGTGGAGCAGGGCGACATCATCACCATCAATATTCCCGAACGAACCCTGACTTTACAGGCTGATGAGGCCGAGCTGGCGGCGCGTCAGGCCCGCTGGCAACCGGTTGAGAAACAGGTGCCGCGCGGCTTTTTGCGATTATATCGCCGCTGGGCCGCCCCTGCTGCACAGGGCGCGGTACTGGCCGACCGGGAGGAGAATTTATGAGCCTTGTTGCCGCGATTAAAGGCGTTAACCCGATTGCCGCCGTGCCGTTTCGCCGCGACGGCGAGCTGGATGAAACCAGCTTCAGCAACATGCTGGCGCATCTGGCGGGGACCGGCATCGACGGCCTCACGCTGTTCGGCATCGCCAGTGAGTTTCCAAAACTGTCGGATGACGAGCGCGAGCGGCTGGCGACGCGGTTTATCAGCGATCTCGCCGGTAGCGGGGTGTTTCGCGCCATGTCAGTTACCGATCATTCGACGGAACTGGCGGTGAAGCGCGCACGCCGCTATCAGCAAATGGGGGCCGATGCGCTGATGCTGCTGCCGCCGTTTTTCCTGAAACCCAGCCCGCAAGCGGTGGCGAGCCATATCGCCCAGGTGCTGGAGGCGGTCACGATCCCGGTGATGGTGCAGTACGCTCCCGGCGAAACCGGCCTGCCGATACCGCCGGAAGAACTGGCTCAGGTGGCGCAGCGTTATCCACACGCGGTGTTCAAAATCGAATGCAATCCGCCGGTGGAGTACACCCGTGAGTTTTTGCAGCAGGCGCCCGGCGCCCATGTGCTGAACGGCTACGCCGGGCTGTACATGCTGCAAATGATGGACGCGGGCGGCAAGGGCGTGATGCCGGGCTGCTCGTTCAGCGAAGTCTATGTGCAAATCTACCGCGCCTGGCGTGAAGGGCGTATCGCGCAGGCAGAGGAACTGCATCGGCGTTTGCTGCCCTGGATCACTCGCTGGATGAGCCACTGCGAATACATCATTCAGGTGGAGAAAACCATTCTTCACCAGCGGGGCATTATCGCCAGTGACTACTGCCGTCACCCCGGCTGGGCGCTAACGCCTGAAGATCGTCAGGATATCGAGACGTTTTTGGCGATGTTTTTATAACCATTGAAGGCCGCCGTCCGGCGGCCTTACATCTGGGCAATCTCCAGCGCGGCTCTGTCGATCACGCCGACAATTCGCTTCAGCGTCTGGGCGTCGATCTCCGACTGATTAACCCGCAAATCCAGCACCGCTTTCATATTATCCAGCGCGCGTTTTAAATCCGGATTTTTACGCAGCTCGTGCCCAATAGCGCGCGCCGTCATGCGGGCGCGGATATGTTCAAGGTGCTCACGGTTGTCGTTAAGCCAGGCTTCGCCATCCGGCGTAATAGCGATTTTTTTACGGCCCGCATCGTCATCGCTGAATGCGATAAACGCATGTTCTTCGAGGAAATCCAGGGTCGGGTAGATCACGCCAGGGCTGGGCGTGTAGTGGCCACCGGTCAGGGCTTCGATCTCTTTAATCAATTCATAACCGTGGCTCGCGCCGCGCGTCAAAATATCTAACAGCACCACGCGCAGTTCGCCATGTCCAAAAAAGCGCGCGCGGCGCTTACGCCCTTCGCCGCCGTGGCCGCGTTTCTCGCAAGGCTCATGATGGCGTTCGTCGTCGTGAGCGTGACAGTGATGGGTATGCCGGTGTTGAGGTCTCATGGCTAGCTCCTTAATTAGATATATCTAATTTATATCTAAAAAGAAGAGATAACACAACAATGAAGACGAGGAAAATAATTAACTTTATGTTTTATAATGTTATTTAATGGTGGTTTAACGATCCGTGCCCAATGACTTATCCACTCTAAAAAAAGCTTGCCAGCCGCTAAGATAACAATCATTATCATTTGAAATTCGATATATCTAAACTTAGCGATCTGGACTGACTATGACAACTTCTTACCCTCAGCGCGTGCGCAACGAGCTGCATTTTCGCGAAATTACCGTTTTAAGCAGCAGCTATGTCAGCGGTTTTCAGCGTATCGTCTTCGGCGGCGAAGCGCTGGCGGGCTTTACCTCACAGGGCTTTGACGATCACATCAAACTGTTTTTCCCCGAGCCGGGCCAGCCGTTTACTCCGCCGGAAATCACGGAGTCCGGGATTGTCTGGCCCGGCGATGCCCGTCCGCAATCCCGCGATTACACGCCGCTGTTTGATGAGCACACTCAGCAACTGACGATTGATTTCTGGGTGCATGACGGCGGTGTGGCTAGCGCCTGGGCCGTGGCGGCGCGTCCTGGCGATACGCTGTGCATCGGCGGGCCGCGCGGTTCGCTGGTGGTGCCGCTGGAATATTCATGGCAGCTCTACGTGTGCGATGAATCAGGCTTGCCGGCGCTGCGTCGTCGCCTCGAAGCGCTGCGTGACGCGGGCGTACAGGTGCAATGCCGGGCGATCGTCAGCATCACCGATGACGTCTGCAAAGGCTATCTGGCCCATTTGCCCGAGGCCAATATCGACTGGGTAATCGGCCATGACGTGGCGGCGCTGGAACAGCATCTTCAGGCCATCACCTGGCCGACGGAAGATTATTTCGTCTGGATCACTGGCGAAGGCAAACTGGCGAAAAGCCTGGCGGATCGCTTTACCCGCCAGCTCGACCAACAATTAGTGCGCGCCGTCGCGTACTGGCACGCCTGATCGTCTGCGTTAACGCACGGCAAGCTGGACCATAGCTTGCCGTTTTGTTACATCCGTTACATATTACCAACATGAATATTGCCACCTGAACCTGATGGCGCATTATGGCGCGGTTCAGTAAGGGGAACCGTCATGATTGGTGTGGTATTAGTGGATGACCATGTGGTCGTTCGGTCCGGTTTCGTCCAGCTACTCAGCCTGGAAGAAGACATTACGGTGCTGGGCCAGTACAGCAGCGCTGCCGAGGCATGGCCTGCGCTTTCGCGCCAGCCGGTGGATGTGGCGGTACTGGATGTGGCCATGCCCGATGAAAACGGATTAAGTTTGCTTAAGCGTCTGCGCGCCCGCCAGCCGGGTTTCCGCGCCATTATCCTTAGCATCTACGACACCCCGGCATTTGTGCAAAGCGCGCTGGACGCGGGCGCGTGCGGCTATTTGACCAAACGCTGCGGCCCGGAAGAGCTGGTGCATGCGGTACGTTCAGTGGGGCTGGGCGGGCACTACCTGTGCGCCGATGCGTTAAAAGCGCTGCGCGGCGGTGCGGAACCGGCCCGCGTATTGCAGGTGTTAACGCCCCGCGAGCGCGAAGTTTTCGATCTGCTGGTGCGCGGCGAGAGCGTTAAATCCATCGCGCTACAGCTCGATCTCAGCCATAAAACGGTCCACGTCCACCGGGCCAACGTGTTGGGCAAATTGCAGTGCGCCACGACCATTGAACTGGTGCATTTCGCCCTGGAACACCAGTTGCTGACGGGGCATTGATGCGCCGCTCCCTCCGCCAGGTTGTGCTGTCGCTGTTTATCATGCTCGCCTGGGGCCCAGGCTGGCTGATGCTCTGGACCATCAGCTTTTATCTCACCCGCAACGGCCAACAGGCGGCGTTGCTGCTGCCTCACGGCGTCCAGTTGGCGCTGCTGATTTTGCTGGCGCGCCGCTACTGGCCTGCGCTGTTTATCCCGCAAATCGGCCTGTCGTTGTGGCTGTGGCACGAGCAGTTAATCAACGGTGGCGCGATGGCGTTCGCGCCGTTTATCACCGCCGTTCCGGCATTGCTGACCCAGCATTTCTGGCACCGCTTCCCGCTTTACTGGCAGCGCCTGTCGTTATTGTTGAGCGCGGTGGCGGGTGCGGCGTTGCTCAATACCCTGCTATTGACGCCGTTTATCGAAAGCCGCGCCACGCTGATTTTACTGGCGTCGTTCACCGGCGGCGTGCTGCTGACACCGTTTGTCTATTTGATATTCGACTATCTCCGCCAGCAGCATCGCTACCAACTGCTGGGGCTGGAAACCCGCAACCCACCGCTGCGCGCCTCGCTACTGCTCTGGTGCAGCCTGTTTTTTATCATCGGTATCGGCACGCAAATGGTGCTGTCGCCGGAAATCGAACGGCTGCTGCTGATTGTGGTGTTTTTACCCAACGTGGTGATGGCCTGGAAATTTGGCTGGCAGGGCGGGGTGCTGGCGGCGCTGATCGGCAGCATGATGATCACCACCGCGCGCCAGGTGGGCAGCGGTTTCAGCGATTTGATGGAGCTGGAAATTTTCCTTTCCACCCAGGCGCTGCTGGGTATCGGCCTCGGCATCGCCATCAGCCGTCAGGAACAGCTCGCCAGCAATCTCGATCACTACCGCCAGCGGTTGGAAGTGGAGCTGGACGCGCGGCGGGCGCTGACCGAAAAACTGATCCATGCCGAAGAAGATACCCGCAAGCAGCTGGCCCGCGAGCTGCACGATGAGATCGGCCAAAACATCACGGCAATCCAAATCCAGTCGCAACTGGTGAAGCGGGTGAGCGATAACCGCACCGCGCTGATGGCAGGGGAACAAATCAGCGAGCTGGCCCAGCGCATTCATCACTCCACGCGCCAGCTGTTGCGCCAGCTGCGCCCGCCGGTGCTCGATCAAATGGCGCTGGATGAAGCCCTGCACCATCTGGTGCGTGAATTTGCGTTCCCCGAGCGCGGCATTCGCTGCCGTTTCCACTATCAACTCGCCGCGCCGCCGGACAACGAAACCGTGGTGTTTACCCTGTATCGCCTGTTGCAGGAACTGCTGAACAACGTGGCGAAACACGCCCAGGCCACGGAAGTTGACATCACCCTCAGCCAGTCGCCCGGCTTCGTGCATCTGGTGGTGAGCGATAACGGCGTCGGCGTCCCACCTGGCCGCGCGCCGGGGTTTGGCATTCAGGGCATGAGCGAACGGGTGCAGGCGCTGGGCGGCGAACTGCTGCTGGAAAGCCAGTCAGGCGTACGGGTAACTGTTAACTTGCCCACACTTTTGCCACAAAACCCGCTCTAACCAGGAAAAAGTCTTAGTCACCCTGGAACGACTCTCATCCCTTTTAGCGGGCCATTTCCTACATTCAACGGGTCGGAGACAGCCATGGACCACCTGACTATGTCCAACGCAGAAACTGCAAAACGCTATCGCGCCGTCAGGCCGCGGCTGCTGTTGGTGATGATTGTCGGCTATGCGGCGTTTTACCTGACGCGCAAAAGCCTGAATTTCATCCTGCCCGCGCTCCAGCTCGATTTAGGGCTGAGCAAAAGCGATATCGGCCTGTTGGGTTCGCTGTTTTATCTCTCCTACGGGCTGTCTAAATTCGCGGCGGGGTTGTGGCATGACGCCCACGGTCAGCGCGCGTTTATGGGCATCGGCCTGTTCGCCACCGGCCTGTTGAACGTGCTGTTCGCGTTTGGCGACAGCCTGACGCTGTTGCTGATTATCTGGACGTTGAACGGCTTTTTTCAGGGCTGGGGCTGGCCGCCTTGCGCAAGATTATTAACTCACTGGTATTCGCGTAATGAGCGCGGCTTCTGGTGGGGATGCTGGAACACCTCTATCAATATCGGCGGGGCGATTATCCCGCTGATCAGCGCGCTGGCCGCGCACTGGTGGGGGTGGCAGGCCGCGATGCTGACACCGGGGATCATCAGCATGGCGTTAGGCGTTTGGCTGTACCGACAATTGCCCGGCACGCCAAACGAAGAGGGGTTGCCCGGCGTGGGGGAATGGCGTCACGACCCGCTGGAACTGCGCCAGCAAGAGCGCAGTCCACCGATGTCGTTGTGGGCCATGTTACGCACCACCATGCTGCAAAACCCGATGATCTGGCTATTGGCCGGGTCGTATGTGCTGGTGTACCTGATTCGTATCGCGCTGAACGACTGGGGCAACATCTGGCTTTCTGAAACCCACGGCGTCAATTTACTCAGCGCCAACGCCACGGTGATGCTGTTTGAAGTGGGCGGGTTGCTGGGGGCGCTGTTTGCCGGATGGGGATCGGATTTGCTGTTCAGCGGGCAACGCGCGCCGATGATTTTGCTGTTTACCCTCGGGTTGATGGTCTCGGTCACCGCGCTGTGGCTCGCGCCGGTACATCACTATGCGTTACTGGCGATGTGTTTTTTCGCCATCGGTTTTTTTGTTTTCGGCCCGCAGATGCTGATTGGTCTTGCGGCCGTGGAATGCGGTCATAAAGGGGCCGCGGGCTCGATTACCGGTTTTCTCGGCCTATTTGCCTACTTAGGGGCGGCGCTGGCCGGTTGGCCGCTGTCGAAACTCACCGAAGTGTACGGCTGGTCCGGCATGTTTGTGCTGTTGTCGGTGGCCGCCGTGTTGATTGGTTTATTGCTGATGCCGCTACTGATGGCGGGCATCAACGCACAGGACCGCCAGTACCACGCCACGGACCCGGCGAGCTTACCTCCAGACACCTGACAGAAGGATAACAACATGAAATTGACAGCCCTCTCTGCTCTGATTGCCGCAGGCGTGACGCTGGCGACATTCAGCCACGCGGCGGATGCTAAAGGACGTTTAGTGGTGTATTGCAGCGCCACCAATGAAATGTGTGAAGTGGAAACCAAAGCGTTCGGCGAGAAATATGACGTGAAAACGTCGTTTATCCGCAACGGCTCGGGCAGTACGCTGGCGAAAGTGGATGCCGAGAAGAAGAACCCGCAGGCGGATGTGTGGTACGGCGGCACCCTGGATCCGCAATCTCAGGCGGGTGAAATGGGCCTGCTGGAAGCCTACAAGTCGCCGAACCTGGAGCAGATCATGGAGAAATTCCGCGATCCCGCCAAAGTGAAAGGCAACCTGTCGTCGGCGGTTTACGTGGGCATACTCGGCTTTGGGGTCAACACCCAGCGCCTGAAAGAGAAAAACCTGCCGGTGCCGAAGTGCTGGAAAGATCTGACCAAACCAGAATACAAAGGCGAAATCCAGATTGCCGATCCGCAAAGCTCCGGCACGGCGTACACCGCTCTTGCTACCTTTGTCCAGCTATGGGGCGAAGATCAGGCGTTTGATTACCTGAAGCAGCTCAACGGCAACATCTCCCAGTACACCAAATCCGGCATTGCCCCGGCGCGTAACGCCGCCCGCGGTGAAACCGCCATCGGCATCGGCTTCCTGCATGACTATTCGCTGGAAAAAGAGCAGGGCGCACCGCTGGAACTGATTTCCCCGTGCGAAGGTACCGGCTATGAAATCGGCGGCGTCAGCATCCTGAAAGGCGCGCGTAACATCGACAACGCCAAACTGTTCGTGGACTGGGTATTGTCGAAAGAAGCCCAGGAGCTGGCGTGGAAAAAAGGCAAGTCTTACCAAATCCTGACCAACACCACGGCGGAAACCTCGCCGCTGTCCCTGAAGCTCGACGATCTGAAACTGATCAACTACGACATGGACAAATACGGCTCCACGGATACGCGCAAAGCGCTGATCAACAAGTGGGTCAACGACGTGAAGATGGGCAAGTAACCGTACGCGGGTGAGCTCCTCACCCGCCTTTTCCCCCTGCCGACGAGGCGTGTATGTCTGAAACATTACTTTTGCGTCCCGCGCAGAAGCGGGAGGCTATTTTCGCCTGGGTGCTGCTGGGGCTGCTGGCGTTCGCGCTGCTGCCGAGCTGGAGCCTGGACTATGGCCTGATGGAATCCACCGCTGACGAGATCCTGGATGCCTATGGCTGGTCACACTGGAACGTCAGTGTGCTGTGGTATTTATTGCCGTGTGTGCTGTTGTTGCGGCCTTTGCATGAATCGCGCCGCGAACAGCGCTCGCGCCACTGGTTTGATGCGCTATGGGCGCTGGGCTGCATGGCGTTTGTGGTGATCAGCGCCACGCTGGTCGGGCGCGGCATGGGCTACGCCACCATCGTGCTGTTTATCGCCTTAGGCGCTATCGCCACGCTGGCGCTGACCCGACTGGAATTCCTCGGCGGCGACCAGTTTGTTATCGGCTCGCTGATTGCCATTATCGCGCTGATCGGCGTGTTCATCGTCTGGCCGAGCATTGCGATCTTTATCCCGATGTTCACCAACGACGTGGGTGAGTTCGCTCCGCTGGCGTTTATGGCGGTGCTGGGGCAGGCGCATATCCTGCAAGTTATCGCCAACTCGATCATGCTCTCTATGGCGGTGGGCGTGGGCTGTACTTTCTTCGGGCTGGTGCTGGCGATTTACACCACCCGCATCGCCAAACGCAGCGCCATTATCGGGCGCATCTTCTCCATTCTGCCCATCGTCACGCCGCCGTTCGTGGTGGGGCTGGGCGTGACGCTGATGATGGGCCGTTCGGGCTACGTCACCGAATTAATGGTCGACTGGTTCGGGCTGACCAACACCAACTGGCTGTACGGCTTCACCGGGATTTGGCTGGCGCAGGTGCTGGCGTTCACCCCGATGGCGTTTATGATCCTCGACGGCGCGATTAAAACCATTCATCCATCGCTGGAAGAGGCGTCCTACACGCTGCGCGCCAACCGCTGGCAGACCTTTATGTCGGTATTCATACCGCTGCTGAAACCGGCCATGGCCAACGCCTTTCTGATCGTGGTGGTGCAATCGCTGGCGGACTTCAGTAACCCGCTGGTGCTCGGCGGCAACTTCGACGTGCTGGCGACGCAAATTTACTTCTACATTACCGGCTCGCAGCTCGACTATCAGGCGGCCAGTACTCTCGGCGTGTTCCTGCTGCTGTTCTCCCTGCTGGTGTTCTGCATCCAGTACATGTGGATTGGCAAGCGTTCTTACGTCACCGTCTCCGGTAAATCCTATCGCGGCGACGTACAGCCGCTGCCGGTGGCGCTGGTGTGGAGCGTGATCGGCCTGTTGGCGGTGTGGATCGCCTTCAACGCTCTGCTGTACGGCAGCATTTTCTACGGCAGCTTCACCGTTAACTGGGGCGTGGATTACACCCTGACGCTGGACAACTTTATCAAACTGTTCGGCCAGGGCATGGACGACGGCGCATGGCCTTCGCTGCTCGACACGCTGCTTTACGCCGGGATCGCTGCGCCGATCACCGCCATCTTCGGTTTGCTGATCGCCTGGATCGTGGTGCGCCAACAGTTCAAAGGCAAAAAGACCATCGAGTTCACCACCATGCTGTGCTTCGCGGTGCCGGGCACCGTGGCGGGGGTTTCCTACATCCTGGCGTTTAACAGCGCCCCGGTGTACCTGACCGGCACGGCGGCGATTGTGATTATTTCCATGGTGATGCGTAACGTGCCGGTGGGGATCCGCGCCGGGATTGCGGGCCTGGGGCAGATCGACAAATCGCTGGATGAAGCCTCGCTGAGCCTGCGCGCAGGGTCGCTGCGTACCATCGTCAACATCCTGCTGCCGCTGCTGCGCCCGGCGATCCTGTCGGCGCTGATTTACAGCTTTGTGCGCGCCATTACCACCGTCAGCGCCATCGTGTTCCTGGTCACGCCGGACACCCGCGTGGCGACGGCCTATATCCTGAACCGCGTGGAAGACGGCGAATACGGCGTGGCGATTGCCTACGGTTCGATTTTGATTGTGGTGATGCTGGCCATCATCTTCCTTTTTGACTGGCTGATTGGCGAAGCGCGTATTTCGCGTTCCAAAGCCAAAAACCAGGCGTAATCACGGAGCTTAACCATGACGCATCATTTTGTTGAATTACGTAATGTCACCAAACGGTTTGGCAATAACACCGTGATCGACAACATCAACCTGGCGATCCCGCGCGGCGAGATGGTCACGCTGCTGGGCCCGTCGGGCTGCGGCAAAACCACGGTGCTGCGCCTGGTGGCCGGGCTGGAAAAGCCCAGCGAAGGGCAGATCTTTATCGACGGCGAGGACGTGACCCATCGTTCCATTCAGCAGCGCGATATCTGTATGGTGTTTCAGTCGTATGCGCTGTTCCCGCATATGTCGCTGGGCGAAAACGTCGGCTATGGCCTGAAAATGCTCGGCGTGGCGCGCGCCGAGATCAAACAGCGCGTGAAAGAGGCGCTGGCGATGGTCGATCTCGATGGGTTTGAAGATCGCTATGTGGATCAGATCTCCGGTGGCCAGCAGCAGCGCGTGGCGCTAGCCCGCGCCCTGATCCTCAAGCCGAAAGTGCTCCTGTTCGACGAACCGCTGAGTAACCTCGACGCCAACCTGCGCCGCAGCATGCGCGATAAAATCCGCGAGCTGCAAAAGCAGTTCAATATCACCTCGCTGTACGTGACCCACGACCAGAGCGAAGCCTTTGCGGTGTCGGATACGGTACTGGTGATGAACAAAGGCCACATCATGCAGATCGGTTCGCCGCAGTCGCTGTATCGCCAGCCCGCCTCGCGCTTTATGGCGAGCTTTATGGGCGATGCCAACCTGTTCCCGGCCCAGTTCGGCGCGGACTATGTTGATATTTACGGCTACCGCCTGCCACGCCCGGAGAACATTGCGCCGATGGGCGAGGGCACCGTGGGTGTGCGTCCGGAGGCGATTACCCTCGGCACGCACGGCGAAGAGAGCCAGCGCTGCGTGATTCGCCACGTTGCCTATATGGGGCCGCAGTATGAAGTGATTGTCGACTGGCACGGGCAGCAGATCCTGTTGCAGGTTAACGCCACGCGTTTACAGCCGGATGTGGGCGAGCACTACTATCTGCAAATCCATCCTTACGGCATGTTTGCCCTGGCGGAGAGTCACTGAAGCCTGGAACGCATGCCTGAAGCAGTGCAGCGGCAAAAAAATACCCCGCTATGATGGCGGGGTTAAACGAGGCCTGTTGCGTCCTTTAACAGACGTCTTAATACCGGTTACTCTATTCCAGAATGCCGGTAATAATGAGAGATAACGGGGTCTTTGTGCGGATTCGGAATTTATTGGGAATAAGAAAAACGCATGAATAAGACGCCGATTCTATTCATACTCTGGCGATAAATATCGCGTTTTAGCGTATCAGATTTTAGGTATTTATTTAGAAAAGGACTTTTTTGCCCAAGGCGAAACAATACCGCAAAATAATCCTTCACCTGCACAAACATCCTCAGTCTCTTCAAAATCGCGCCATGTTAGGTTAACGACATCGTATTTGGTCGTTTATACCCGTATTAAGGTAGTTGCACATGGCCCGCTATTATTTTTCCTGTCCTGAAGTTTATTTTGGCGAAGAGGCAATGACCTCTCTGAGCCAGTTTAATGATAAACGCGTCGGCATCGTGACCGATGATTTTATGGTGTCATCGGGTAAAACCCGTTATTTGATCAACCACATGCCTCAGGCATCAGTGTGTATTTTCGGCGAGGTCAAACCCGACCCGGATATCGATATTTTGACCGCCGGCGCGGCGCGCTTTAAAGCGTTTAAACCCGATGTGATTATCGCTCTCGGCGGCGGCTCGTCGCTGGACGCGGCGAAGGGGATTAAGGTCACGCTGGAGGAGTATTTTGCCGATCATCCCATTGATTTGATCGCCATTCCCACCACCAGCGGATCCGGATCGGAAGTGACCGCCTATGCGATCATTTCCGATCCGCAAAATGGCCGCAAATACCCGCTGATCTCCGAACACCTGGTGCCGGATATCGCCATTCTCGATCCTAATCTGGTGTTAACCGTGCCGCGCCATGTGGCGGTAGATACCGGACTGGACGTGCTGACCCATGCCATTGAAGCCTTTGTCTCCACCGGCGCCAACGACTTCAGCGACGCGCTGGCGGAAAAAGCCATTGCGCTGACCTGGCGCTATCTGCCGCAGGTGTTTAACGACGAAAAAGACATTGCGGCGCGCACCCATATGCATAACGCCTCCTGTATGGCGGGCATGGCGTTTAACTCCGCCGGGCTGGGGTTGGTTCACGGCATGGCCCACGCTATCGGCGGGATGCTGCATATTCCGCACGGCAAAATCAACGCCATGCTGCTGCCGATGGTTATCGACTTCAACAGCAAACAGGCGAGCGCGGAAACCCGCGACCGCTATCACCGCTGCGCGCAGATTATGGGCATTGACCATGCAATACCGGAGCAGGCCATTGCGTTAATGACCCAGGCGATCCGCCAGATCAACCGCTATTTTGGCATCCCCGCTACGCTCAGCGAACTGGGCACTGACCGGGCGAAAATTACCGCGTTGCGTACCGCGCTGGTGAACTCGGCGTTGGCCGACGGCTGCACCGCATCGAATCCGCGCCGGGCAACGGCGCAGGACGTTGAGGCGCTTATCGATCAGATCGCGGGCTAACAGGACAAGTTTGTCCGGCCTGTAAGAAGCGGTCAAAAAAGTCCTGCTGATAAACAAAAACCGGGCGTCATTACTCCTTATTCTGATCAACAGACGCCCCGTACCCATGAAATAACCCAATAACCAGGTCGTTCCCGTTATGAATTACACCGAACAACAAGCTGAATGGATCACCCAACAAATCCTACAGGAACTCGCCGCCAGGAAAAGCCCGGCAGTCTCAGCGCTTGCCGCCGCGCCCGTCGCGCTGGATATCCCGGTGGGCGTGTCCAACCGCCATGTACATCTGTGCCGTGAAGATATGGACATCCTGTTCGGCTACGGCTCCACGCTGACCCGCTTTAAAGCGGTTAAACAGCCTGGTCAGTATGCAGCGGAAGAAATGGTGACGCTGCGCGGGCCGAAAGGCGAACTCAGCAAAGTACGCGTGTTGGGGCCGCTGCGCAGTACCACGCAGGTGGAAATTTCCGTCGCCGATGGTTTCGCACTGGGTGCCAAAGCGCCGGTACGTATGTCGGGGGATCTGCTGGATTCGCCGGGCATTGAAATCATCGGCCCGAAAGGACGGGTAGTGAAACACAACGGCACGATCGTCGCCTGGCGTCATATCCATATTTCGCCCGAGGAAGCTGAACTGCACGGCCTGCGCGACGGGATGGAAATTGATGTGCAAACCAATGGCCCGCGCGGCGGCGTGCTCAGTCACGTGGTGGTGCGCGTCACGGCGGATGCGGTGCTGGAACTGCATATCGATGTGGAAGAGGCCAACGGTTTCGGCCTGCGCAACGGCGACACCGTACGCGGCATCAAACAGGACGCGCGTCATGGCTGACACCCCCGAAAACCGCCGTTTGCACGAACTGGCTGCGCTGATTGACAGCGGAGAATGCCGGCCCTGCACCGGTGCGTTGAAAGTGGGTGTGGATCTCGGCACCGCCAATATCGCAATTGTGGTGGTAGATGAAGATAACCAGCCGGTAGCGGGGGTCACGTATCCCTCCAGCGTAGTGAAAGACGGCGTGGTGGTGGATTACCTGACCGCCAGCCGGGTTGTAACGCGTCTTAAGCATATTCTTGAAGAGAAACTGGGCCGCACCCTGGAACGCGCGGCCACCGCCATCCCGCCGGGGATCTCCGAAGGCAATACTAAAGTGATCGTCAACGTGGTGGAGTCGGCGGGTTTTACCGTGACCAACGTGCTCGATGAACCGGTCGCTGCCGCCAGCGCGCTGAATATTAAAAACGGCGCGGTGGTGGACGTAGGGGGCGGTACGACCGGCATGAGCATTTTGAAAAGCGGCAAAGTGACCTTCAGCGCCGATGAACCCACCGGCGGCAGCCATATGACGCTGGTGATTGCTGGCGCGCTGGGTTTGCCCTATGGCGAAGCAGAAGAGATGAAAAAGAACCCTGAGCAGGAAGCGCAGGTCTTTGCCCTGGTGCTGCCCGTGGCCCAAAAGATGGCCAGTCTGGTGTCGGGGTGGCTCGCCACGCAGCGGGTAAAAAATATCTACCTGGTAGGCGGCGCGAGCAGCTTTAGCCAGTTTGCCGCCGCGTTCAGCAAAGAAACCGGCAAAAACGTGGTTCCTTCGGTGGAGCCGCTGTTAGTGACGCCGTTAGGCATCGCCATGAATGCAGGGAAGGGATAACCAGATGGACAGCCAGACTTTATCGCAACTGCTTGACCGCGTGATTGCAGAATTACTGGCGCAATCCGCCGCGCATAAAAGTGTCTGCGTGGTGGTAACGGGCGACGATATCTCTTCGCTGCCGGAAACGCTGAACTGCCTCGCGGCGCTTGAGCAGGCGGGCTATCAGCTGTGGGTGAGTTTTTCCCATAGCGCCAGCCAGTCAGCGCTCAAATCCGCCTGTATGGATGCGCTGCGCCAGTGTGGCTCCCACGCCGGGTTCGATATGTCGCCGTCCCTCTATGAGGCGCTCTATTTGCCTGCGCTCTCGGTTAACAGTATGAGCAAAATTGCGCTGGGGATCCGCGATAACCTGGCCTGCGAAGCGGTATTTCAGGCGTTGCATCATCGCAAACAGGTGATCGCCACCTTGCACCCGCAATGCATCGACAGCGCGTTGCCGCTGCCGCTACTGGCCCGGCTGGAAGGGTATGCGCAGACGCTGGAAAGCTATGGCGTGACGATCTCCGGTAAAAAAATGGCCCACGCCAGCCTTGGGTTGCCTGGCCAGCCACCGCACTCCGCCAGCCTGCCGAGTGCCGGTAAAAAACGCTTAATCACTTTGCGCGATGTTCGCCTGCTTGCGCCTGGCGAAGGGCTGCGCGTAGAGAGCAACACCCTGATCACGCCTGCCGCCAGAGATGAAATCAAGCGGCGCAATCTCACCGTTATCCACGGATAGCCGGAGGAAATATGTATCTCGCGAAAGTCACTGGCGCACTGGTTTCCACCACCAAACACGCCTCGCTGAATGGCTCGAAACTGCTGATGGTGGCGCGGCTGGATGAAAACTATCAGCCGACCGGCCATGCCCAGGTGGCGGTCGATACCGTCGGTGCGGGCAATGGCGAGATTGTTATCGTCACCACCGGCAGTTCGGCGCGCATGAGCAACAGCAAAGAGCACTCGGTGATTGATGCCGCCGTGGTGGGCATCGTCGATTCGCTCGAACTTAACGGCAAATAGCGGCCCGAGCGCTGAGGAATATTTATGTCTGCGAATGAAGCTTCACTCGACGGCTGGATCAACGAGGCTATCGCCACGCAGTTGCCGGAGCGGCGGATGTCGCTAAGCCTGGATGACAGCGAGCTGCTGGCGAAGCTGGCTCGGGAAGTGGCTCAGGCCTGCGATGTGCCCATTGTCTTTAGCCTGGTGGATGCCTGTGGCCAGCAGCGGTTTTTCTTCAGCATGGATAACGCACTGCTGGTCAGCCATACCCTGGCACCGCAAAAGGCCTGGACCGCGGTGGCGCTAAAAATGGCGACCCATGAACTGGCGGCGCTGGTGCAGCCCGGCGGCGATTTATACGGCCTTGAGAAAGAAAAAGATATCTGCTGCTTCGGCGGTGGGTTTCCCTGCTGGTCGGGCGGGCGTTTGCTCGGCGGCATAGGCATCAGCGGCGGCAGCGTTGAGGAAGATATGCTCATCGCCCGCCAGGCGCTGGCGCGCTTTAGCGCGCTGCGTTATCCCCTCGCAACAACACGTTAAAACAACACGTTAATTTTTCATCGCAGTCCATTTCAGGGGTCATCATGTCCTTAGCTTGTGTATTAGTCATTAACTGTGGTTCCTCATCAATGAAGTTTTCGGTCATTCCTCAGGATGCCGACCAGCCGTTGCTGTCGGGGCTGGCGGAACGGCTGGGCATTGATAACGCCGTCATGACGTTTAAAGACCGCGACGGCAATAAATCCACCGTTGCGCTGGACGACGCCAGCCATCAGCATGCGCTCAAAGTGTTATTCGCGAAGCTCGGCGAGCAACAACTGCTGGAAACCATCAGCGCTATCGGGCATCGCGTGGCGCACGGCGGCAGCGATTTCAAACATTCGGTGCTGGTCACTGATGACGTCATGGAAAAAATCCGCGCACTGTCGGTGCTGGCCCCGCTGCATAACCCTGCCAATCTCATCGGCATTGAAGCGGCCCGGGCTCTGTTGCCTGCGCTGCCGCAGATTGCGGTGTTCGATACCGCGTTCCACCAGACGCTATCCCCGGCGGCTTACACCTATGCGATCCCGCTCGAATATCAACAGGAGTACCAGGTTCGTCGTTACGGTTTCCACGGGACGTCTCACCGCTATATCGCCGCCGAGGCGTTGGACGTGCTGGATCTCGACCCGGCGGATCACGGCATCGTGATTGCCCACCTGGGAAACGGTTCTTCACTGTGCGCGGTGCAAAACGGCGCGAGCGTTGACACGTCGATGGGCATGACGCCGCTGGAAGGGCTGGTGATGGGCACACGCTGCGGCGATCTCGACTTTGGTGCCGCTGCCTACCTGGCGAAATGCACCGGGCAAACCCTCGACGGACTGTACAAAATGGTTAATAACCAGTCCGGCTTAATGGGGATCTCAGGTTTATCCAGCGATTGCCGCTCCCTCCAGCAGGCGCGGGATGAAGGCCACGAGCGGGCAACGCTAGCCATTGATGTGATGGTGCATCGCCTCGCCCGGCATATCGGCGGCCATGTCACTTCCCTCAAACGCTTCGACGCGCTGATTTTCACCGGCGGCATTGGCGAAAATTCGGCGCTAATTCGCGAACTCACGGTGCAACGTCTTCAGGCATTGGGGTTAGCGCTGGACGAAGAGCGTAACCCGCAGCTGTTCGGTGGGCGTAGCGGACTCATTTCTCAAGCAGGCACCACAAAGGTTGCGGTCATCCCCACCAATGAAGAAAAAATGATTGCGATGGATGCCGCAGAAATTGCCCGCACGGCGTAATGAATGGGTAAAAATGCGATCGCTTTAACAGTAATTATTATTGTTATTCAGTTCGGGATTATTTTGCGCAAGGTAATCCAAACGCGGGTCTTTTATTGCCGATCTCAGGTGGATTTTATTGTCGATTGCGGGAATGCAAAAACAAGATAGTCCCGCTGACGCGCAAAACATTTTGTCTGAATAACCTTAGCATCATGATGAGTCAATAATTAACGCACATGGGTAAATCCGTGGATTGCTATTCCTCTGTGCACGTTTTCTTTCTATCGGAAATATCGAGGTTGTTATGCAACAAGAAGCATTAGGAATGGTTGAAACGAAAGGCCTGGTTTCTGCAATTGAAGCCGCAGACACCATGGTGAAATCCGCCAACGTGACCCTGGTGGGTTATGAAAAAATCGGTTCCGGCCTGGTGACTGTAATGGTTCGCGGCGACGTGGGCGCAGTAAAAGCCGCGACTGACGCGGGTTCTGCCGCTGCGGGTAAAGTGGGCGAGCTGGTCTCCGTACACGTTATTCCGCGCCCGCATATTGAGGTGGAAAAAATTCTGCCAAAGGCCGTCGGTTAATAACAATAAAGGATACTGATCATGAGAGATAATCTTGTTGAGCAGATTATATCTGACGTAATGAATAAACAAACCGGCGCACAACCGAAAGCCAAAACCGCCGCGAATTTTGCTGGTTGTGGTATTACGGAATTTGTCGGCACTGCGTTGGGTCATACTATCGGCCTGGTGATTGCCAATGTCGATAATCAATTGCATGAAGTCATGAATATCGACAAGAAATATCGCTCTATCGGTATTCTGGGCGCGCGCACCGGCGCAGGCCCGCAAATTTTTGCGGCTGATGAAGCAATCAAAGCAACCAACAGCGAAATTATTTCAATTGAGCTGGCCCGCGATACTGAAGGCGGTGGCGGACACGGTTGCTTAATTATTTTTGGCGCGTCTGATGTGTCTGACGTCAGACGTGCGGTTGAAGTCGCGCTGTCTGAAATTGAACGCACTATGGGCGACGTATACGGCTCACCGGCCGGTCACCTCGAATTCCAGTACACCGCACGCGCCAGCTACGCGCTGAACAAAGCGCTGGGTGCGCCGGTTGGCAAATCCTTCGGGATGACCTGCGCGTCGCCTGCGGCGATTGGTCTGGTGATTGCCGACGCAGCGGCAAAATCCGCCGTGATTGACCCGGTTGGCTATGCCAGCCCGTCGAAAGGCACCAGTTTCAGTAACGAAGTGATCTTTACCTTTTCCGGTGATTCCGGTGCGGTACGCCAGGCGGTGATTGCCGCGCGTGAAGTGGGCCTGCAACTGCTCTCCACGTTAGATCCGGCGGAAATTAAATCCACCACGACGCCGTATATCTAAGCATCGGGTGACGACGCGCGCGACGCGGTCGGTATCAGGAAGAGTAGTAAGGAATTTAAAGATGAATGATATTGAAATCGCTCAGGCTGTCTCGACCATTCTGAGCAAATTCACCAAAGCAACACCGGATGCGGCTCCGGCAGCGGCTCCCGCCACGTCAGAAGCGGCGCGGGTCGAAGGCCTGGATGAAATCGTCGCTAAGGCGCTGGCGCAGCAGTCCTCCGGGCGCGCCGCCTGTGCATCGTCCCAGGTCGCGAACGCCGGAACCGGCGCATTCGAGACCATGGATGAGGCGATTTCCGCCGCTGTCCTGGCGCAGGTGCAGTATCGCCACTGTTCTATGCAGGACCGCGCCTCGTTTATCAATGGCATCCGCGACGTTTTCCTGCAGGAAGATGTGCTGTGCGCCATTTCCCGTATGGCGGTGGAAGAGACCGGCATGGGGAATTACGAAGACAAACTGATCAAAAACCGCGTCGCAGCGCTGAAAACGCCAGGTCTTGAAGATCTGGCCACCAGCGCGATTACCGGAGACGGGGGGTTAACGCTGATCGAGTACTCCGCGTTCGGGGTGATTGGGTCGATTACACCCACCACCAACCCAACCGAAACCATCATTAACAACAGCATCGGCATGCTGGCGGCAGGCAACACCGTGGTGTTTAGCCCACATCCGCGTTCGCGCAAAGTCTCTCTTTACACGGTCGAGCTGATTAATAACAAACTGGCTCAGTTGGGCGCGCCAGCGAACATGGTGGTGACGGTGACTAAACCGTCCATCGATAACACCAATGCCCTGATCAACGACCCGCGCATCAACATGCTGGTGGCGACCGGCGGGCCGGCTATCGTGAAAACCGTGATGTCATCCGGTAAGAAAGCGATTGGCGCAGGCGCAGGCAACCCGCCAGCGGTGGTGGATGAAACAGCGGATATCGAAAAAGCGGCCCGCGACATTATTAAAGGCTGCAGCTTCGACAATAACCTGCCGTGCGTGGCGGAAAAAGAAGTGATCGTGGTGAACCAGGTCGCGGACTATCTGATCCACTGCATGAAGAAAAGTGGTGCCTACCTGCTGTGCGACAAGAAGCTGATTCAGCAGTTGCAGACGTTGGTGCTGAACGAAAAAGGCACCGGGCCGAACACCGCGTTTGTCGGCAAAGATGCGCGCTATATCCTGCAACAGTTGGGGATTACGGTTGGCGACGATATTAAAGTCATCTTAATCGAGACCGAGAAAACTCATCCGTTCGTGGTGCATGAACTGATGATGCCGGTCCTGCCAGTGGTGCGCGTCGACAACGTTGATGAAGCCATCGAACTGGCGGTGAAAGTGGAGCACGGCAATCGCCATACCGCGATTATGCACTCCACCAACGTCGAGAAGCTGACCAAAATGGCGCGCCTGATCCAGACCACCATCTTTGTAAAAAACGGTCCCTCCTATGCGGGACTTGGGGTGGGTGGTGAAGGGCATGCCACCTTTACGATTGCCGGGCCGACCGGTGAAGGGCTTACGTCAGCGCGCGCGTTTGCACGCCATCGTCGCTGCGTAATGGTTGAAGCGCTGAATATTCGCTAACCATCGCGAAGGGTAACTCAAAGATGAAAAAACGAATCATAAACGCGCCGACCCCGGATATTCTTGCCATGTTGAAACGGCGTATGCCAGGGGAGTTTCGTTCGCGTCTGGATTTGATTCGCATCGACGCCATTGGTTTGTTAATGCTGCCGGTCCCGGATCTCTATTTTTATGCCGACGTGGCCAGCAAAAGCGCCAATGTGGTGGTATCGGAAATCTTTGGCAGTTGCCCTCAGCACATCACCACCCTGGCCATTTTCGGCGAAGTCGCGGCGGTGCATGAAGCCATGCGAATAATTGAGGAAGACGACAACCAGTTTTGAGAGTTCGCTTATGAAGAAGGTATTACTTATCGCAGGCGATTTCTCTGAAGACTATGAAGTCATGGTGCCATGGCAGGCATTAAGCATGTTAGGTTTCAGAGTGGATGTAGTATGTCCGGGAAAACGAACCGGCGAGTTTATTAAAACCGCGATTCATGATTTTGAAGGTGATCAGACTTACACCGAAAAATCCGGACACCTTTTTAGATTAACCGCATCATTTGATGAAATAAGGTTACAGGAATATTGCGGCATTTATATTTCAGGCGGGCGTTCATCGGAATATCTGCGATTAAATAAATCGGTACTGAATATTGTGCATTACGCGATGAACTTTGCATTACCCGTTGCTGCAATTTGTCATGGTCCACAAATTCTGGCCGCTGCGGGGGTATTAAAAGGCAGAAAACTGACGGGGTATTTTACGGTAAAACCGGAAGTGGAAATGGCGGGCGGCCTGTGGGTCACTGCCGCAGATGATGAAGCCGTCGTGGATGGCAATTTAATCACTGCGACCACCTGGATGGGGCATCCGGCAATATTACGTCACTTTATTACTCAAATGGGCACCAGCATTATTCATTAATACCCCGGCATCGCCGCAAGGTTAACAAAATATATTCGGGAGTTTTATATGTTAGAGAAAGGCTTTTCTAATCCGACTGACCGTGTTGTAAGACTGAAAAATATGATCCTGACGGCGAAGCCGTATGTGGAATCAGAGCGCGCAGTACTGGCAACCGAAGCATATAAAGAAACAGAGCAACTGCCGGCGATTATGCGCCGCGCAAAAGTGGTTGAAAAAATCTTCAATGAATTACCGGTGACAATTCGCCCGGACGAATTAATTGTTGGCGCAGTGACTATTAATCCTCGCTCGACCGAAATCTGCCCTGAATTCTCTTATGACTGGGTGGAAAAAGAGTTTGAGACCATGGAGCACCGTGTCGCCGACCCGTTTATCATCCCGAAAAAGACCGCTCAGGATCTGCACGAAGCATTCAAATACTGGCCGGGCAAAACCACCAGTTCTCTGGCGGCGTCTTATATGTCTGAAGGCACCAAAGAGAGTATGGCGAGCGGCGTCTTCACCGTTGGCAACTACTTCTATGGCGGCGTCGGCCACGTTAGCGTCGACTACGGCAAGGTGCTGAAAATCGGTTTCCGCGGCATCATTAACGAAGTCACCCGCGCGCTGGAAGCGTTAGATCGCACTGAGCCAGGCTATATCAAAAAAGAGCAGTTCTATCACTCAGTGCTGATCAGCTATAACGCGGCGATCCGTTTTGCCCATCGTTACGCTGAAGAAGCGTCCCGTCTGGCGCAGCAGGAGAGCAACCCAACCCGTAAACGCGAACTGGAGCAAATCGCCCAGAACTGTACTCGCGTACCGGAATACGGTGCGACCACATTCTGGGAAGCGTGCCAGACCTTCTGGTTCATCCAGAGCATGCTGCAAATTGAATCCAGCGGCCACTCTATCTCTCCGGGCCGTTTCGACCAGTACATGTATCCGTACCTGGAGGCAGACAAATCTATCTCTCGCGAATTCGCGCAGGAGCTGGTGGATTGCTGCTGGATCAAGCTTAACGACATCAACAAAACCCGTGACGAAGTCTCTGCCCAGGCGTTTGCCGGTTATGCGGTATTCCAGAACCTGTGCTGCGGCGGACAAACTGAAGATGGACGCGACGCCACCAACGACCTGAGCTACATGTGCATGGAAGCAACGGCGCACGTGCGTCTGCCGCAGCCGTCCTTCTCCATCCGCGTATGGCAGGGAACTCCAGATGCATTCCTGTATCGCGCTTGCGAACTGGTGCGTATGGGCCTGGGCGTTCCGGCGATGTACAACGATGAAGTGATTATCCCGGCACTGCAAAACCGTGGCGTTTCGCTGCGTGACGCGCGTGATTATTGCATTATCGGTTGCGTAGAGCCGCAAGCGCCGCACCGTACCGAAGGCTGGCATGACGCCGCGTTCTTTAACGTCGCTAAAGTGCTGGAAATTACCCTGAACAATGGTCGCGTCGGCAACAAACAGCTGGGCCCGGTAACGGGTGAATTGACCCAGTACACCAGCATGGATAATTTCTACACCGCGTTCCAGAAACAGATGGCGCACTTTGTTCATCAGCTGGTTGAAGCCTGTAACAGCGTGGATATCGCCCACGGCGAACGCTGCCCGCTGCCGTTCCTGTCTGCACTGGTCGACGACTGCATCGGTCGCGGTAAATCCCTTCAGGAAGGCGGCGCGATTTACAACTTTACGGGCCCGCAGGCGTTTGGCGTGGCTGATACCGGCGACTCCGTCTACGCGATTCAGAAACAGGTGTTCGAAGACCGTAAACTGTCTCTGAGCGAGCTGAAAAGTGCGCTGGATGCCAACTTTGGTTACCCGGTCGGCGCGAATCCGCATACCCCGGCGGCAAAATCCTCGCTCAACGAGCAGGATATTTACGATGTGGTAAAACGCATTATCGAGCAGCACGGTGCGCTGGACCCGGCGGCGATTAAAAACGAAGTGTATCGTCAGCTGACTTCCGGCAACGCGGCACCGGTGCAATCGGGCACTATGTCCCGTCACGAAGAGATCCGCCGTATCCTGGAAAATACGCCGTGCTTCGGTAACGACATCGACGACGTGGATTTAGTTGCACGTAAATGTGCGCTGATCTACTGCCAGGAAGTCGAGAAATACACCAACCCGCGCGGCGGTCAGTTCCAGGCCGGTATTTATCCGGTGTCTGCTAACGTGCTGTTTGGTAAAGACGTTGCCGCACTGCCGGATGGCCGTCTGGCGAAAGAGCCGCTGGCAGATGGCGTGTCTCCGCGTCAGGGTAAAGATACCCTTGGGCCAACCGCCGCAGCCAACTCGGTTGCCAAGCTGGACCACTTTATCGCGTCTAACGGTACGCTCTACAACCAGAAATTCTTGCCGTCTTCACTGGCTGGCGAGAACGGTCTGCGTAACTTTAGCGGCCTGGTGCGTAACTACTTTGATAAGAAAGGGATGCACGTCCAGTTTAACGTTATCGACCGCAACACCCTGATCGAAGCGCAGAAAAACCCTGAGCAGCATCAGGATCTGGTAGTACGCGTGGCGGGCTATAGTGCCCAGTGGGTGGTTCTGGCGAAAGAAGTTCAGGACGACATCATCAGCCGTACCGAACAGCAACTGTCGTAAATAATCAGCGGGCTATGTAGCAATACATAGCCCGTTATTATCCGCTTCACAACGTCTGGTTTTTATTTTTACCTGAAAGGGTAATTCATCTGGCAAATATAGAGTGATGTTATGAATAAAGTTGAGTACGAAACCGAAGGCGTCATATTTAATATTCAACGCTATTCTTTGCACGATGGCCCAGGCATTCGCACTATTCCTTTTTTTAAGGGGTGCCCGCTATCCTGCAAATGGTGTAGTAATCCTGAATCACAACGTCCACAGCCAGAGTTATTATTTAAAAAGAATGATTGTATCCGCTGTGGAAAATGTATTGATGTTTGCCCGCAACAGGCGCTTTCCACCACCAATGCCTGGTTTATCGACCGCGACCGCTGTATTCAGTGCGGCAAATGTACTGAAGTCTGTCCGACCCGCGCACTGGAAATGAAAGGCAAACGTATGTCCGTAACAGCGGTGATGCGTGAGCTGGAAAAAGAAGAGAATTTATACCGTCGCTCAGGCGGCGGGATTACCCTGTCTGGCGGCGAACCGCTGGCGCAGCCGGAATTCGCGCGCGAGTTGCTTAAAGCCTGTAAAGCCAAAGGCTGGCACACCGCCATCGAAACTACCGGGTTTACCACCAAAGCGGTGATTGATGAGGTGTTTCCCTATGTCGACCTGGCGCTAACCGATATCAAAGCCATCGATCCGGAGATCCATGAGCGCAACACCGGTGTGAATAACAGCGTGATTTTAGAGAACCTGCTGCGCATCTCTTTTTTAACCAAAGTGGTGGTGCGTATTCCGGTGATCCCCGGCGTGAATGACAATCCGCAAGAAATTCATAATATCGCTGAGTTTGCCCGACTAATGCAAAATGTCGATACCATTCATTTATTGCCATATCACAGCTTTGGTGAAAATAAATATAATTTGCTGGGCCGTCAGTATCCGATGGGCAATGCAAAAAGTATTGAAGAAGCTAAAATGACCACCTTAAAAGCAACGGTTGAGTCATTAGGCTTTAACTGCCATATCGGTGGTTAATAAATGTATCAATAAGAGCGCGGCAATACACTGCTGCGCTCTTTTGTTTTTTACGCACGAATATTATTTTAATTATAAAAATACCTGGAGCCAGTCTGCGTTTTTCTCTTGTCATTTAATTTAATCCAATTACAGAGGTAAGCTAGATGAATAGCTTAGATATTTTAGTTGCCTTCGGCGGCGGCATATTTGGCGCAGCTATCGGCGCGCTGGCGGCGTTTGAATTCGTAGGACTTCTGGTGATCGCCATGGCGGTGGTGCAAATTATTACCGGCGCGCCATCAGACTTTATTACCTTTCCGTTCGGGCTGTTTGGTCCGCATACCGGCGGCTTTGCTGCGGGCGTTGCGGCGACGGCGTATGCAGCGAAGAAAGGGAAGTTAGGCTCCGGACGTGATATCACCGCCGGATTGAGTGGGCTGGCAGCCTATGACGTATTGTTGATAGGCGGCATTTTCGGTGCGGGCGGTTACATCATCGCCTGGGGGCTGAATCAGATCCCGGCGTTTCCGTCCGGTAATGCCTGGACCGATACCGTGGCGCTGACCGTCGTGATTTCTGGGGTAATCACCCGTCTGGTTTTTGGTAAAACCGGCCTGTTTGGCAAGCCGGAACAGGGGATCCGCCACTGCTATCCGCCGCAGGATAAGTGCTGGATGCCTTACCATAGCCGTATTCCGCAGCTTTCCGTGCTGGGCCTGGGCATTGGCCTGATGGCTGGGTTTTTAGGGCTTAAATTCGGCGGCAACGGTGCGTTGCTGGCGTTCGGTATCTCTGCGTTCTCGTTGATTTTCTTACATTTCAATACCCAAGTGCCGGTGTCACACCATATCGCGCTGCCTGCTGCGCTGGTGGCGGTACTGTCGGGGAGCCTGATCTGGGCTGCCATCGTCGGTATTATTTGCGCCCTGTTGGGTGAACTAATGTCGCGTATTTTCCTGATCCACGGCGACACCCATATTGACCCGCCGGCAATGGCCATTGCGATAATGACGACAGCGATCAACGTGTTGGCGACTATTGGGTTATTTACCCTGGTTCCACTGTTTTAATCCCTCGTTGTAATAAGCCAGCAGGTTATGCCTGCTGGCTTTTTGTTATATTTCAGACATAAAAAAAGCCGCGATAAATTGGATTTATCGCGGCGGTGTCGTAGCGGTTTAGTTATCTTTTCTTGCCACCGGGACGGGGGCTTTTCTTTGTTACTTCCTGCGGCGCGTCAGGTTTTGCCGGTTCAATGTTTTCCGCACTGGGATTAGGTTGTTGTTCATGCTCTGTGGACTGGGGGGCGTCATCGACGACATCCATACAGGATGCGTGGGTTGACGTGTCAAGGTTCACCACCGGAATGGTCTGTGAAGGCGCTTCTTCAGACTGTGGCTCCGGGGACGCAGTTGGCGCTTCAGATTCAGGTTGCGCGATGCCAACCGTCTCGCTGGAGTGAATGATATGCTCAATATGCTGTGCGGTACGGGCGATCACTTTATGTGCGTACACACGACCAACACGGCTCGCTGCACTAATGGCCGCCGCTACCGCCGCGTTAACCGCGCCCACTTCGCCTTCCAGTTTCACGGTCACCATGCCACCGCCTTTGGTTAATTCATAACCCACCAGACTGACGTTGGCGGATTTCATGGCGGCATCGGCGGCTTCCACCGCCGCAGCCATTCCGACGGTTTCGATTAAGCCTAAACTTTGCCCGGACATACACTTCTCCTGTAGATAAATTCTAATATGCTGCGCGTCGTCGGCTTAACGCCCAACGTCTTCGCGTAATAGCGCCGCTTTGTCCGTGGCTTCCCACGGAAAGCTGTCGCGACCAAAGTGGCCATAGCAGGCCGTTTGACGATAGCGGGGGACCAGCAGGTCGAGCAGGGTAATAATGCCGAACACGCTAAGGTCGAAATGGCGGTTTACGCCTTGCTGCAACGCCTCAGTGGGCACGGTTTGCGTGCCAAAGGTGTTGATCCTGACGGAAACAGGGCGGGGAAGGCCGATGGCCCATCCCAACTGAACTTCACAGCGTGAGGCAAGCCCGGCGGCGACGATGTTTTTCGCCACATAGCGAGCGGCATAGGCGGCGGACCGGTCAACCTTTGAGGGGTCTTTACCGGAAAACGCGCCGCCGCCGTGGCATGCCGCGCCGCCATAGGTATCGACGATAATTTTGCGGCCGGTTAGCCCACAGTCGCCCACTGGCCCGCCAATCACAAAGCTACCCGCCGGATTCACCAGAAAGCGGGTTTGCGGCGTGAGCCAGCGCGACGGCATCACCGGTTTGACGATCTCTTCAATGACCGCTTCACGTAATACTTTCAGAGAGATGTCAGGGCTGTGCTGGGTAGAGACCACAACGGTATCCACCGAATGAACACGGTTATCCTGATAGCGCAGGGTGACCTGGCTTTTGGCATCAGGGAGTAAAAACGGCAGCCGTTGAGATTTGCGCAGTTGCGCCTGGCGCGCCATCAGTCGATGGGCGTAAACCAGCGTGGCGGGCATCAGCTCCGGCGTTTCGTCGCAGGCATAGCCGAAAGTAATACCCTGATCGCCTGCGCCCAACTCTTCCTGCGAATGGCCGCGAATGCCGTCGGCAATATTGGCGGATTGCTTGCCGAGAATATTCAATACGCCGCAGGTGTTGCCATCAAAGCCGAGCCGGGAATGGTCATAGCCAATCTCTTTAATGGTGCTACGCACAATCTGCTCAATATCCACGGCGGCATGGGTAGAAATTTCTCCAGCGACAATGGCGACGCCGGTTTTCACCAGGCATTCGCAGGCCACCTTGCCCCACGGGTCTTGCAGGAGGATCGCATCCAGAATGGCATCGGAGATTTGATCTGCCATTTTATCGGGATGCCCTTCGGCAACGGATTCGGAGGTAAACAGGTAATCGTTCAAAGCGAGGCCACTTGTCTGGAAGGTTTATTCCTATCTTAGGGGGCAACCAGACAAGTGGGCGTAAACTATCTTGCGGGTATATTGGACTATTTTGTTTTCATTACCGTGCCAGCGCAAAATCACGCCATCGCCGCGTAATCCCCCGGCGCCACGATTTTCCGGTAGTCCGACGGAGCCATTCCGGTTTCTTTTTTGAAGATTCGGCAGAAATAGTTGGAATCCTGATAGGCCAGTTCCAGCGCAATGGTATTCACTTTTAAGTCGCTGAACTGCAATAGCGATTTGGCGATAGTGATTTTGCGCGTGGCGATATAATTCGAAAACCCGATGCCGGTTATTTTCTTAAAGGCGCGGCTCAGATAGCAGGAACTCACAAACGATTTTGCCGCCACGTCATCAAGGGTCAGGTTTCTGAGAACATTCTTCTCGATATGGAATTTCGCCCGTTCAATGAAGTCGATATTGCCGGTATAGCTCTTAAAGGCGTAATCAAACAGCTCTTCGCTGATGGTCAGCAGGCTGATCATGATGCGAAAATAACGGCTCTGCATGACGCCATATTGACTGATATCTTTAATCAGCGCGGCGACTTTACGGTTAGTCGGCGTTAACTTTTCCCCTTTGGCGGTCATATACTGGCTAACGATTTCCAGAAAGTCAGTCACGTCTTTGCGCTTATCTTCTTCCATCATATCCACCGGACAGGCGCCGTTTATGATGTCAAAAATAAAGCTGTGCCACTGGGCGTAATCGCAGTTGTCTATCATGGCGAACACTTTCTGTTTCAGCGCACGGGATTTTTCGTTATCCCCTTCATCAAACGCCAGCGTTCTTTTAATGGTGTCGGTCAGGATGCTTTTTTTCACTGGCTTCAGCAGGTAATCGTCCACTTTGAGATTATACATGCTGCGCACGATATCAAAATCATCATTGGCCGTGGTGACAATGACTTTGGTATCGGTGTTGTTTTTCTTAAGATATTCAATAACCTGATTGCCGTTCGGCAATGGAATATTGATATCCACGAAGATCATGTCGATTTGGCTCAGTTGATCGATCAACTGAATCGCTTTTTTGCCGGTGGAGGCTTCGTGTATCACGGCGTTTTCCACGCACTGGGAAATAATCCGCCGCAGGGATTCTAATTCGATAGGCTCATCTTCAACGATAACAATGTTAAACATATGTCCTCTTCCTGATATCAGGCTTCCAGCATTGGGAACCGAAGTTTAATGGTTGTACCCATCCTGGGTTTGTTAGGGCTCATGATTTCCAGGCCGTAGCTCTCGCCGAATAACAGCTTCAATCTATTTTTTATGTTGTTAATGCCAATACTGCCTTTCTGCAAATTTTGATCGCCCGATAAAATATGGCTGATCGCGTCTGGTGCAATGCCGTCGCCATTGTCGGTGACTTCAATAATTACGTCCTGGCCGTCGTCCGTGGCGCGGATTAACAGATGGCTGCTACTGTCACGTGGTTCCACCACATAGTTAAAGAAGTTTTCCACCAGGGGTTGCAGGATCAAGAACGGGCAGACCACGTCCAGATATTTTTCGGGGATATCGCACAAATAATCGAAGCGATCGCTCATGCGCACTTTCTGAATCGACATATAGCTGTTGACGTAATTCATTTCGTTACGCAGCGTAATCAGACCGTGATTATTTTTACGAAGCAGATAGCGCATCATGTCAGAAAAATCATGCACCATGGTTTCGGTGCGCTGCGCGTCCTCCAGAAAGGCTAAACGACCAATGGTATTTAATACGTTAAATAAAAAGTGCGGGTTAATCTGGTACGATAGCGCTTTAAATTCTGCTTCATGTAATGAACGCTCAATTTCTACACGTTTTCTTAATTCATTGGTGAGCTCGAGATCTTTTTTGCGTAATTCTCGTTGGATATTATTGGCGTGCGCCTGCTCAACCAGATAAGAAGAAACATGTAATAACGTTGAAGCCGTGGACTCAAAACGCTCATAGGGCATACGGCGGGTGTTCTGATGCAAATTAATTAACCACGGATTTTCTTCCCAAACTTCATTGTTATTCAGAATATAGGGAATGCTGCGCTCTTTCTCTTCTTCAACTTTTACCTGGCCGGAAATAAACGCGCCAAGATAATGGTCGTTAATCATGATCGGTACGGCAAATTCTACAAAGCCGCAGTAGCAGCGATACACTACGGGTTCACGGGCATGCATTGCAGCGCGCCCGCCTGCGTTGTCGCTTTCGTAGCAGTGGTGCGCCAGCGTTGGGTTGAGGCGCGAACGCGCGCAGAAGTCTGAGAAACCGCTGGGCTTAGTCACCGGGACGCCGTTTTCATCCACCACCACCAGTGCGATCATCATCGATTTAGAGAAGTTGTCCTGCAGGGTCTGAAGGCGTTTTACATCCAAAAACTCGTGTAATTTGTATTTATTCATCATCCTTTCAGCCTGCATCTTTAAAGCATTAGCGCATATTTAAAAATAAACGATCTGGCGCAAAAAAATATTGAAATGGGTCACGGCAATAAAAATAGCCTTTAAAAACCATGTTAATGGCGTATCTCTGATGTTGTTTGAATGTAACGAAAAAAGGTAATTATTTGTCGATTAGATTAATCTTAATAACAATCAAAAAAGTTTAGGTTAGGGATTATTATAAAGCGAATCACTAACGCAACAGAATAAAGGCTTGCAATTTTTTGTTTAGGATTAATTTCATATAGAAGGTGCAAGGCAATATATTAGCAGGCAGGAATAAGACGGCAATATTTTATCAGGGCGTAAATGGGAATACAGCTCGCAATATTGAGATAATAACGTTAAAAAAGGCGCTTCACGCGCCCAGTTAATGTGTATTCAACTTCCTTGTACTACCCGGGTGCGCCTGCGCGGCGGCAATACGGCGCGACGTGGCCCACCGGGCCAGAATTTCCACGGCGGCAGCGAAGCCCTGGCGGCGTGCAACCCCGCCAGAAGACGAACCGTTCCCGATGATGTCCTGGCATGTGAGCTGGCGGCGTTGATAAAAACCACGGTGCCGATGATCAATGCAAGTCCCTGAGATTTCATCGCGTTACTCGTCGTTGCGAAACGCTGTCAGAATTTGACGAGCAAAGCAGATAACAGCATAAACGACAGCCATCAGCAGCGCGGAAAAGAGTAATGCGGCACAGGCTGTTTCTGGAAACTCACTGGCTGAAAGCGCAGCCAGAATAAGCTCACTATTTCCAGGTGTAATGATGACCATATAAAGCAAAAATAATGCGCCGATCATGAGCGGATGGCGTGCGACAGCGGCCAGCAGTATACCGATGCGTTTGCCCAGCACGCGAGAAATCAAAGCGGGTTTGCCGCTTTGTTTAGGATGAAACATGGAACCTCTCCAAAACAACACAGAGCTACGGATAAATCCGCAATAAAAACAGATTATAATGGCGGCAAGAATGCGCTACCCAACGCCAATAAAATACGCTGAATCTGGAAATATTCGAGTAAATACTACCAAAGAATAAATCGTGTAAAAAAGGGGTAGTGCAGTCTTCAAATCCTGGAGACGTTGCGCCTATAAAGGCAGCAGTAACGATGATATTACCCCTACAGATTCAAGAAATTTGACCGATGATCGTATGGCGTTCCCGCATGGCGTGAATGACACACTACATCAGGAGAAAATAATGGAATCATTTGAAGGTAAAGCCGTTTTTTATGAAAAAAGCGATGAGGGAAAATTTACCGATCTGGTTATCAGGCAAGAGAGCCTTTCATTCGATTTGGTACATTACGGCGAAAAATACACGGTATCGCTGAATAGAAAATCAGGCAGTTTGTATAAAGGCAAAGCGATTCACCACATTTCTCGCGAAGACATCCCCTTAACGGCGCGTGTGGTTGAAGATCCCGAAACAGGGTTGATGATTATTTCCGGCACCGAGTGGGGAGAAGGGGGCGCGAACTGGATGTGGTTTGCGGAAATTTCGCCGGTTTAAAGCTGCAAACGGCCTTTATCGCGCTGCAAAAAACACGCATAAGCTGCCTGGCGATGGCAGCTTATACTGGCTCCTTCTCAATCTGCTACTGAGAATAATTATCACTTAAATTGCCGCGCGTTGCCGGGAATGATAAGGTTCCTGTTCCACTGTTACTGTAGATCCAGCCATGAACGACGCAACGCTACCCCGGCAATATTTACTTCAGCCACCCCAGAAGAAAGTGTTTTTTGTCAGCGACTTTCAGGGGTTTGGCGAGCGCTATGGCATTGATTACCGCTTCCCGCTGCTGGCTTCTTCCCATCAGGCTGACGCGCCGGTTTTGCAGGGCGATGTGGAAGAGATTGCGCTCGCGCCAGGTATTTCCCTTACGCATTCTGATGTGCAAGTGCTTCAGCCTTATGAAACCTTTTCTCGCTACAGTAGCCCGCTGTATACGCTGGTGGTGCTGGAGGGTTGCGTCGTTTTAATCCTTAACGGTAAAGAGTATGTGGTGCGCGCCGGGATGGCGTTCAGCTCCAGCCTGTATGAGCATCAGACAATGAATGCGCGGCATACGGCGGAAAGCAAGCTGAAAACCCTGTCGCTGGGTGTTTACCCGGGCGATGCCTGGCGCAACGGTATGCTGGATTCATTATTGCGCGAATGGGAAATGCGCGGGCCCTCAACGTTTGTCTGGCAGGTGCCGGGTTTCCTGCTTTCCGGGCTCGCGCATATTCGCCAGAGCCGGGTTTACGGCGTAGCGCGGCAATTAATGCTGGAGGGTTTAATGCTCCAGTTACTGGGGCAGGGACTGAGCGCACGCCAGGAAAGCGCGCAAACCTGCGGCGCACCGGTTCGTTGTGAACAACACCGTCTGGAGCGGGTGCGGCAACGGCTTGAGAGCGCACCGGAGCGCGATTACTCGCTGGCGGAGCTGGCTGCGCAAGCGGCGATGAGCCCCAGCAGCTTACGCAGTAAATTCCGCCAGGCTTATGGCTGTACGGTGTTTGATTATTTGCGCGATTGTCGTCTGGAGCTGGCGCGACGCTATCTGCTGGAAGGCCACAGCGTCCAGCACGCTGCCTGGGTATCGGGCTATCAGCACGCCACCAATTTCTCCACCGCTTTTCGCCGCCGCTATGGCGTTTCGCCGGGCCATATCCGCCCCGGTAGCTAACCCATTTCCCCCATCTTTGCGAACACAACCTATGCAGTTTGGCAGCGCGCATACGCAATCTGGCGGCGCGCATAGCTGTTTACGTCTTAAAAAAGGTAATAATTCTTATTAACAATTAGAAATGCTTTCTGGAGATATTCATGTTCGCTAAATCGCGGCTGGCGTTGCTGGTGGGATGGGTTTCTGGCAGTCTCGCTTTACCTTTAATGGCACAGGATACGCAAAAAACCGATACCGTAGTGGTCACTTCACAATTGCTGAGCGGTGCCACCAAGTTGGCCACGCCGGATATTGAAACGCCACAGGCGGTGTCCATCGTCACGCGCGGGCAGTTTGAAGAGCAAGGCGCGACCAGCGTGCGACAGGCGGTGAGTTACACGCCGGGCGTCTACAGCAACCAGATCGGTGCATCGAATCGCTTTGACTATATCGTGCTGCGCGGTTTCTCTGACGGTAGCCTCGACAACGTCTATCTTGATGGCCTGAAGATGATGGGTGATACCAACTCGCACAGCTCGCTGGTGGTCGACCCGTGGTTCCTGGAAAATATTGAAGTGGTGCGCGGCCCGGCATCAGTGCTGTACGGGCGTTCATCGCCGGGCGGCATTGTGGCGCTGACTTCGCGTAAACCCTCGTTCGATCCGGGTGGGGAAGTTAAACTTTTTGCGGGTAATAACCAGCAGCGCGGGGCGATGTTTGATGTCACCGGCCCGCTGGATGATAACGATCGGGTGGCGGTACGCCTGAGCGGCATGACCCGATATGCCGATTCCCAGTTCGATCCGCTGAAAGAAGAGCGTTATGCGCTGATGCCCAGCCTGACCTGGCGCATCACGGACAATACGCGCCTCGATCTGATGGCCTATTTACATCGCGATCCAGAAGGCGGCAGCCACTCTGGTTTGCCTTATGATGGGACCGTGGTTCCGCATGACGGCAACAAAATTTCCAACACCTTCTTTGAAGGCGAGGACGATTACGATAAATACGACCGCCGGGAGAATATGGTTGGCTACAACATCGAACATACGTTCGATAGCGGTTGGTCGGTGCGCCAGAAGCTGCGTTATCTGCATACCAAAGTGGAGCTAAATCAGGTTTATGCGGCGGACTGGTTCAACGAAACCGAACTGAATCGCGGCTATTCCGGTTCGGACGAGAAGATGAATGCCATCACGATGGATAACCAGATCGACGGCAGCTTCGATACCGGGGCGATTAACCACCGCGTATTGATCGGCATGGATTATCAGGATCGCAGCAACCACACCACCGGATACTATGGCGCGTTCCCGCCGATTAATGCATTCCACCCGGTTTACGGCGCGCAGCCGGATTACATCACTCTGTACAGCAAAGAGAAGCACAAGCTGCGCCAGACGGGTTACTACCTACAGGATCAGATGTCGCTTGACCGCTGGCGCCTGACGCTCGGTGGCCGCTACGACCAGGTGAGCGTGTCGAATATTGATAATTACAACAGTACCCGCAGCGATCTGGATAAAAACAACGTCAGCAGCCGCGCGGCGTTGTTGTATCTGTTCGACAGCGGCGTGGCACCTTATGTGAGCTACTCCACCGCCTTTACGCCGACCAGCTTTGCTGATGAGAGCGGCAATATCCTGGAGCCGATAAAAGGCAAACAGTGGGAAGCGGGCGTGAAGTATGAGCCAGAAGGGTGGAATAGCCAGTTTAGCGCGTCGGTGTTCCGCATCAATCAGGAAAACATTGCCACCAAAGAGGAGCCAACCGACCCGTACCGCTCTATCGGCGAAATTGAATCTGAGGGCGTGGAGCTGGAAGCGGTAGGGCAGTTAACCGACAGCCTGCGTATGCAGGCGGCGTATACCTACACAGATATCCGTTACAAAAAGAGTAGCCCGGAAGAGCAGGGCAAACGCGCCGTTTACGCGCCGCGCAACATGGCCAGCGCCTGGCTGAGTTATGACGTGCAAACCGGCCCGCTGGACGGATTAACCGTCGGCTCCGGCGTGCGTTATGTTAACGGCGTGACCAGCGATCGCCAGAATACCCATACGCTGCCGTCCTATACCCTGGTGGATATGATGGTGGGTTACGACCTGTCAAAACTGGGCGTAAAAGGCCTAAGCGCCCAACTTAACGTCAATAACCTGACGGACAAGAGCTACGTAGCGGCCTGTAACTCGCTCTCGTATTGCTACTTTGGTGCAGAGCGCAGCATTGTAGGCAGCGTGTCCTGGAAATTTTGATACGGCACTGAACGTATTTGCTTAGAAAATGAGCCAGCTGTGGTAACGCGGCTGGCTCAGCCTGTAATAAACCCGCATAAACACTCCGCCTTAACGTAAATGAATCAAAGACCTGCATAAACGCCCTACCATAATTGATATTGCAAATGATATTGATTTTCATTAGCATTAAAAAAGTAAATTAATGTAAGGGAATAATTACAATGGTCAATAATCAGTTCAAATTATCGGCAATATTTGCTTTATCCGTTGCGCTTACCTTTGGATCAATCTCCGTCCTGGCGAAAGAATTTACCGATAACGCGTTTGTTTCCTCGTCTTTAGGGCATGGCGTTTATGAACTTTCTCAGGACACGTTGCAGCAGGCGATTTTCGCTGCGTCTGCGCCTTCGTTTGATAAAGACAAAACCAGCGGCCTTGTGTTTAAGCTCGATCCGCAAACGCTGGCGATCGGCGAGAAAATCGCTACTACGCGCCGTACGTTCGCGACCGCTATCGATCAGCAAAACCATATTTTGTACTTAGGGAATGCGCTTGAAGGCTCTTTGACGCTGCTGGATACCCGCACCGGTAAAGAGCTTAAAATCATCCCGTTAAGCGATGACGCCGATGCCAATAAAAAGGCGCATGTGCGCGAAGTGGTTTTGGATGCCAAACATCAGCGTCTGTATGTTTCCGGCATTGGCGAGAAGGGTAAGGGCCTGCTTTGGGTGGTGGATACCGGTAAACAGCAACTGATAAACACGCTTGAGAAGTTAGAGCCTGTCGGTTTTGCTGTGGATACGGCGGGCGATCGGGTTTACGTCGTCACCGGCGGTGGCGAACTGGTTACCCTGGATGCTAAAACCTCGCAGCCTCTCTCCAGCGTCAAAGTCGATCCCGCAGATCCCCATCACTACTTCCTCAATATCGCGCTGAATACCAAAGCAGGGCTGGGTTATATCGCCGATACCAATACGCAGGATGTGCTGGTGGTGAAACTGGCAAACGGCGAACTGGTTCACCGCATTCCAACCCCCAATTCTATTGCAGTGCTGTATAACGCCGCGCGTGATGAAATTTATGTGACGCACCGTAATGCGCGCCAGATCGGCGTGATCGACGCCAGCAGTTACGCGATCAAGCACACCATTAAAACCGCCGCGATGCCTAACAGTTTGCTGCTGTCGCAAGATGCCAGAACGCTTTACGTCAGCGTTAAGCAAGATGAAAAAGCAAAAACCGCTGATTACGTTCTGAAAATCGACCTGAATATGCTCTAAGGTAACCCGAATGATCCTTCAAACACGCCTGGCCGTGGCGATTTCGCTCGCCCTGACAACGATGCCAGCTGCACTCTATGCAGCTGAAGAGAGTAATGAAGATGTTATGGTGGTAACGGCTTCTGGCTTCTCACAGGAAAAACGAGAAGCGCCCGCCACCATTTCGGTCATTGACCAGAAGGAGCTACATGTTCGATCAAACCAGAACATCACCGAAGCCTTCCAGGATATTCCTGGCGTTCTGGTAGGCAACGGCCACGGCAGTTTAGCCACCGGTAATGTGCAGATGCGCGGCCTGGATTCCGATTACACGTCGTACCTGGTCGATGGTGTGAAGCAGAACACCGCGGAATCACGTCCCTATGGTCATCACATCGGAACGGAAGCCTACTTTATGCCACCGATGGCCGCGATTGAGCGCATTGAAGTCATTCGCGGGCCGATGTCATCACTCTATGGTTCGGATGCGATGGGCGGCGTGGTTAACGTGATCACCAGAAAGCCCTATGCACAGGGGAGCTGGACCGGCGCGCTGGAGGATAATTACTTCCTTCAGGAGCAAAGCGAGTATGGCAATACCAATCAAATGAATGCGTTTGTCATGGGGCCGCTGATCCCCGGTAAGCTGGGGATCAGCGTGGGAGCTGACTGGCTCGATCGCCGTGATGACGACAGCCCGACAAAGCAGCGTTTTGTTAAGCATGATTCGAAGAACGTCAACGCGACGCTGGGCCTGGCGGCGACCGATACCCAGCTATGGGATCTCAATATCGTTGGCGGGACACAGGAGAAGAGCCATAACAAGAGCAACCCGTGGTACTGGGATTTTAACCGCCAGGCTTTTACGCTTTCACAGCACGCCTGGTATGGCGACGATTTGCTGGAAGCGAAGAACTATATCAGCTATGAGAAAGCCGATACCCAATACCGTTCTGGCGGTCTCTCTCCTCAGTACATCAAGCAAAACAATTTTACGGCTAACACCCAGAATACCTTCAGCCTGGACGATCATAAGCTGACGCTGGGCGCAAATTTCATCCGCGAAGAGCTCAACGATACCTTCGATATTGAGCATAAAGAGGCACCCGGCGTTACGCCGGTCAGCAAGATCTCGCGTGATGGCTGGGCGGTATTTGCTGAAGATGCGTGGATGATCGTTCCTGATTTTACCCTGACGACGTCAGCACGCCTCGATCACGATAGCTACTTCGGTTATCACGTGACGCCAAAAATTTATGGTAACTGGACGATTGATGAAGCCTGGGCGCTGAAAGGCGGCGTCTCATCGGGGTACAGAAAACCGGAACTGCGGCAGACCAGCGAAGGTTTCACCAGCGTGTACGGCTCCAGCCCGCCGTATCCCGGTATCGTCATTGGCAACGCCGATCTTAAACCTGAAAAGAGCATTAACACCGAGTTGGGCCTTTACTGGCAGGGAGAGGGCCTGGCGCTGGATAGCACCGTGTTCTACACCCAGTTCAAAGACAAGATTAGCGATTACAACATCTGCACCGAAACCGCCACCCAGCCGTGTATCTATAATGGCTATTCGGCGGAAACTGTGGATAAGTACTTTAATGTTAGCGATGCCGATGTGTACGGACTTGAGCTAAACGGCGACTGGCAGATCACTGCGACGCTGAAGGCCAACGCCAACTATACCTGGACGCGCAGCGAGCAAAACAGCGGCCCGCAAAAGGGTTATGCACTTAACGACTTCCCGAAACATATGGCGAATGTCTCGCTGAACTGGTCGGCGGCCAACGATTTGGTGCTGTGGACCAAAGCGAATTATCGCAGCGATTCACCGGATGTCGGGAAATCCACCGCTACCGAGAGCTACATTATGGTAGACCTGGGCGCGCGTTATCAGCTCAATAAAAATACCCAAGTGATGGCAGGCGTTTATAACGTGTTTGATGTGGATCCGCTTTATACCACCCGCTACAACGAAACGTCGATGGTTGAAGGGCGTCGCTATAACCTGGGGGCGCGGGTGGAGTTTTAATTTTAGCGATCAGGTTAAAAAACAGTTACAACAAGGGGTTAGATGAGAAATCGTCTATCCCCTTTTTTATCCTCAGCATGAAATGATGATGCAATATCTCAAATCGGGAGCTGACGAGTGGGTTTGCGCAGGGGGGATTTGCTATGGTGAAAGGGGCTTGAGCTTTTGGCCAATCAGGGGCACTCCCTTTGATGTTGCCGTTTGTTTTTGTTCGTCTTAAAGGCTCATTTATTACATTGGTTAATTTTAAGGATAAGAGTATGCCAGCAGTAATCGATAAAGCATTGGACTTCATTAACGGTATGAATACTTCTGTCTCAGTTCCACATCCTATGGATGAAAGCACAACCAAGGGATTACTGAAGTACTTAAACGAATTGGGTGTTCCGGCCAGCGCGGCTGATGTTACGGCACGCGGGTTCCAGGAGGGGTGGAATACTGGTTTCACAGAGAAAGTAGCCGGATGGGCTGAAAAAATTGCCACTGGTAACCGGGTGATTATCAAAGATCCTGAATACTTTTCTTCATATATGCGGGAACAGCTCCGGGAGCTGGTGTGAGTAAGTGATTGGCATATTAATCTGTCAAGACTGGGTTTCTGACATATTGTTAAAATAACAAAGGGCTTACGGTTTATCGTAAGCCCTTGTTTTATCTGGTGGCCCCTGTTGGGTTTGAACCAACGACCAAGCGATTATGAGTCGCCTGCTCTAACCACTGAGCTAAGGGGCCGTGGCGCTGGATTATAATGGATGTGCTGCGCTCAATCCAGCCATTACCGCGCGGCTGCTGCTTTTATCAGCATTTTAAAAACGGTCTTTTATACTTTACGAATCCGAAGGTTATCAGGGGTTATCATGATCAACGACATATTAGCGCCGGGGTTAAGAGTCGTGTTTTGCGGGATTAACCCGGGCAAATCCTCCGCTCATACCGGATTCCATTTTGCTCATCCGGGAAACCGCTTCTGGAAAGTCATTCATCAGGCCGGGTTTACCGATAAGCAGTTGCTTCCTGAAGAAGAACAGCAGTTGCTCGATACCCGTTGCGGTATCACCATGCTGGTGGAACGCCCAACGGTGCAGGCGAGTGAAGTGGGGCTGCATGAACTGCGTACCGGCGGACGCGAGCTTATCCGCAAAATTAACGATTATCAGCCAGCTGCGCTGGCGGTATTAGGTAAAAAGGCCTTTGAGCAGGCATTCAGCCAGCGTGGCGTAAAATGGGGCAAGCAGTCGATAACCATTGGCGAGACAGAGGTGTGGGTGTTGCCCAATCCCAGCGGATTGAATCGCGCATCGCTTGAAAAGCTGGTGGAAGCTTACCGGGAACTGGACGAAGCATTAATGACCCGGGGCTTATAGACCGGCAGTCCAGGCTGCCGGCCTGAAAATCAATTTCCCAGCCGTGCTGCCTGCTCAATCATCGCCTGGCCTAATGCACTTTCGATGCGGTAGCACAACGTCGCTGTTCGGGACGCGTAAACGTTCATCACCAGCTGATTCGTTTGTGGGTTAAGATCTTCTTTAACAGAAAGGAACTGGCTGGTTTTACTTGTTAATTCGCTCATTTCCTGGCTGTATTTATTCCAGCTGCGCGGATTATAGGTTTGCAGCGCCGCCAGGGATTTCGTACAGGTTTCATTGGCGGTCAGGTTGGTGCCGTTTTCCGGGGCAGGCGACGGCTGCGGCTCGATAATATCAGTCTGAATCGGAGCGGGCGTAACCAGCGATTTGGGTGCGGTTTGGGTTGTGGTAGCGCAGCCAGCCAGCATCAGGCTGAATATCAAAAGGCCGGTTTTTTTCATTTAAAGGTGATTCCTAAAGTGATGAATCTTAACTGTATGGAGAAAAAATATATCCGGCTACGTTACATTACGTCATATTCATCTGACAACTGGTTTTCCTTCAAAAAGCGGTCTCTGGTCAATGATTTCCTTGCAGCGTGAAGGCAAAAAAAAAGCCGCACCGAAGTGCAGCTTTTGACGAAAATACTGGAAGCGCAGAACGATTAATCGTCCAGGAAGCTACGCAACACTTCAGAACGGCTCGGGTGGCGCAGTTTACGCAGCGCCTTCGCTTCGATCTGACGAATACGTTCGCGGGTAACGTCGAACTGTTTACCCACTTCTTCCAGCGTATGGTCGGTGTTCATATCGATACCAAAACGCATACGCAACACTTTCGCTTCACGGGCGGTCAGGCCAGCCAGCACGTCGTGCGTGGCGGCGCGGAGGCTTTCGGTGGTGGCAGAATCCAGCGGCAACTCGAGGGTGGTATCCTCGATGAAATCCCCTAAATGCGAATCTTCATCGTCGCCAATCGGCGTTTCCATGGAAATTGGCTCTTTAGCGATTTTCAGCACTTTACGGATTTTGTCTTCCGGCATCAGCATGCGCTCGGCCAGCTCTTCCGGCGTTGGTTCGCGGCCCATCTCCTGCAGCATCTGGCGAGAAATACGGTTGAGCTTGTTGATGGTCTCAATCATATGCACCGGAATACGGATGGTGCGAGCCTGATCCGCGATAGAGCGGGTAATTGCCTGACGGATCCACCAGGTGGCGTAGGTCGAGAACTTATAACCGCGGCGGTATTCGAACTTATCTACCGCTTTCATCAGGCCAATGTTGCCTTCCTGAATCAGGTCGAGGAACTGCAGACCACGGTTGGTGTATTTCTTGGCGATAGAAATCACCAGACGCAAGTTCGCTTCAACCATCTCTTTCTTCGCACGGCGGGCTTTTGCTTCACCGATGGACATACGACGGTTGATATCTTTAACCTGCTCAATGGTCAGGCCGGTTTCTTCTTCGATCTGCTGCAATTTTTGCAGGCTGCGATGCACATCTTCAGCCACGTCTTTCAGCTTTTCGGACCACGGTTTATTCATGGCCAGCGCTGCATTGAACCAGGTTTCGCTGGTTTCATTGCCGGTAAACAGCGTGATGAAGTTTTTCTTCGGCATTTTGCACTGTTCAACGCACATCTTCATGATGATACGTTCCTGGGTACGCACGCGGTCCATCATGATACGCATGCTGTTGACCAGGTAATCAAACTGCTTCGGCACCAGGCGGAACTGTTTGAACACTTCAGACAGCTTCAGGATCTCTTCCTGAGCGGCTTTGTCGCTGCGGCCTTTCGCCTTGATAACTACGCGAGCGGCTTCGTACTGGGTGCGAAGTTCGCTGAACTTCTCACGGGCCAGTTCTGGATCGATGCTGTTGTCATCATCGCTGCTGTCGTCGTCTTCGTCTTCATCTTCGTCTTCGTCATCTGCCAGCTCTTCGGTGGACAGTTCGGAACCCACATGCGTTGCGGTTGGCGCGAGATCTTCTTCCGCGTTCGGGTCGACAAAGCCGGTGATCAGGTCGGACAGGCGCGCTTCGCCCGCTTCAACGCGATCATATTGTTCCAACAGATAGGTGATAGCTTCCGGGTACTCGGCAACAGAACACTGAACCTGGTTGATCCCGTCCTCGATGCGTTTCGCGATGTCGATTTCGCCTTCGCGGGTCAACAGTTCAACGGTACCCATTTCACGCATGTACATACGAACCGGGTCAGTGGTACGCCCGATTTCAGACTCAACGCTGGACAACACCTGAGCAGCAGCTTCTTCTGCATCTTCATCAGTGTTGTTTGAGTTTTCAGCAAGCAACAGATCATCGGCGTCCGGTGCTTCTTCCATCACCTGGATGCCCATGTCATTAATCATTTGGATGATGTCTTCGATCTGATCGGAGTCGACGATATCTTCCGGCAGATGGTCATTGACCTCGGCATAGGTCAGATAGCCTTGCTCCTTACCACGAGTGACGAGAAGCTTCAGCTGTGACTGCGGGTTTTGCTCCATAAGACGGTATCCACACTTATTTCATGAGGGTTGTGTCGGCAGGCGTGACCGCCAACAATAACGAGCGAGGGCTGATTTATTTTCATGCCGCAGCGCCTCTTTGCGGCCTTCGGGGGTTCACCCGAACGATAATCGGCAGTTAAGCCGCGGAATTCATTTTTTTGCCAGTTCCTGGTTCAGTCTCCAGAGCTCCCGGCGTTCTTCGCTGCTTAAACCGTGCGTGCGCTCGCGAGCGATGAGCTCTTCCTGGCGCTGTTCAAGCATCGAATCAAACATATGGTTGAGTGAGTCGGTGAACGTTTTTTCTGCAATGTCCTTATCTGCTATATCGTCCCACATCGACAGTTTTTCAAGGGTGGCGGCCTCTTTAGTGCCGCGATACTGCTCTAAAAGCTGGCCGGTGGTCAGGCCTGGCTGAGACAAACAAGTGTTGACCAGTTCTGCAAATAAACCAAGTCCAGGCAGTTTGTCTTTGTCCAGCGCATCCAGCGGCGGCACCTGCGGCGCCAGTTCTGGATTCTGCAACAGCAGTCCTATCAGTATACGCATGGTTGTGCGTTTTAGCGTCGGCGCGGTACGTACCGCAGCGTCGGCCTGCTTCGGCATCAGGCGCTCCAGCGCGCTGTCATCGAGGATACCGAGCTTTTTTCCTAATTCCTGGCGCAGATAGATTCGCAGCGTCTCACCCGGCACCTGAGTGATCAGCGGCAGCGCCAGGGTGCTTAGCTGCGCACGGCCATCCGGCGTACTCAAATCGACCTGCGGCATCAGGCTGTTAAACAAGAAGGTCGAGAGCGGCTGGGCCTGCTCCATACGCGCTTCAAACGCGTCTTTGCCTTCTTTACGCACCAGCGTATCCGGGTCTTCGCCGTCGGGCAGAAACATAAAGCGCAGCTGCCGACCGTCGGTCATATAAGGCAGCGCCGTTTCCAGTGCGCGCCATGCCGCATCCCGGCCAGCACGGTCGCCGTCATAACAACAAATCACATTGTTGGTGACCCGAAACAGCAGCTGAATATGGTCAGCCGTGGTTGAGGTCCCTAATGACGCTACCGCGTAGTTGATGTCGTATTGCGCCAGCGCAACCACATCCATATAGCCTTCGACCACCAGCAGGCGAGCCGGTTCAGGGCTGCTCTGCTGCGCTTCATAAAGGCCATACAGCTGGCGGCCCTTATGGAAAATATCGGTTTCCGGCGAGTTTAAATATTTAGGCTGGCCGTCGCCCAATACGCGACCGCCAAAACCAATCACCCGGCCCCGTTTATCGCGGATCGGGAACATCACCCGTTCGCGGAAACGGTCGTAACTGCGCCCGCGATCGTTGGTGACCAACATGCCAGCATCAATCAGCGACTGACGATTTTCATCGTTGCCGCCGAAGCGCTTGAGCACATTGTCCCAACCGGCAGGCGCATAACCGATAGCGAAGCGCGAAATAACGTCGGCGCTTAAACCGCGTCGGGAAAGATATTCACGCGCGTCGCTGGCATTCGGTTGCGTCAGGGATTGTTGATAAAACGCACTCAGGCCATCCAACAACTGGTACAAATTCTGCCGCTGGTGGCGTTCTATCTGGCTCGGCCCGGAACCCGCCTCATAAGGCACGTCCAGGTTATGCATGGCCGCCAGTTCTTCAACGGTTTCAACGAACTCGAGCTTGTCGTAATTCATCAAAAAGTCGATGGCGTTACCGTGCGCACCGCAGCCAAAGCAATGGTAGAACTGCTTTTCGCCGTTTACGGTAAATGAAGGTGTTTTCTCATTATGGAACGGACAGCACGCGTGATAATTTTTGCCCTGTTTCTTGAGCTTTACCCGAGCGTCAACGAGGTCGACAATATCGGTGCGAGCCAGCAGGTCATTAATAAAGACACGTGGGATTCGTCCAGCCATAAGCCCCATTTACCCGTTAACTTTCTGCTAAATATTCAATGCGATCGCGTTCTGGCGATGCGGGGCAAAAAGCGTAGGGATGTCAGTTCATAAACGAAAATAAGCCGCGCATTCCTTTCGGAAGCACGGCCTTTACAACTACAACTCGGTCTGAAAGGAGGGGAATCCCCCCCAGAGATTAGTACAGACGAGTACGGCGTGCGTTTTCGCGAGCCAGTTTCTTCGCGTGACGTTTCACAGCAGAAGCTTTGGCGCGTTTACGTTCGGTAGTCGGTTTTTCATAGAACTCACGACGACGAACTTCCGCCAGAACACCTGCTTTTTCACAGGAACGTTTGAAGCGACGCAGTGCTACGTCGAACGGCTCGTTTTCACGTACTTTAATTACCGGCATGTGCCTCTCACCTTTGATTAAATCGGTTTGCTGCTGGCATCAACGCCAGCTTAATTCAAAATGGTGCGGAATTTTACTGCAACTGCTGATGCTTTGTAAAGCAACAGGAGGAACAAAAACCGCTTTTCGGTGGCATTCTTACAGGGGCGGGGATTATACACTATCCCGCGGGCCGATGAGCAATGTTTTACAATGACGACCTCAGCGCATACACTGCGGCGCAGGCAAAAGAGGTAAAAATAAGCATGCGTGTACTGGGTATTGAAACATCCTGCGATGAAACCGGCATCGCCATTTATGACGATGAAAAAGGGCTGTTGGCTAACGAACTGTATAGCCAGGTGAAACTGCACGCAGATTACGGCGGCGTGGTACCGGAACTGGCGTCCCGCGACCATGTGCGTAAAACCGTGCCCTTGATTCAGGAAGCGATGAAAAACGCCGGACTTACCGCCAGCGATATCGATGCGGTGGCCTATACCGCAGGTCCTGGTCTGGTGGGCGCATTGCTGGTCGGTGCGACCGTCGGACGCGCGCTGGCGTTTGCCTGGGGTGTTCCTGCGGTGCCGGTGCACCACATGGAGGGGCATCTGCTGGCGCCGATGCTGGAAGACAATCCCCCGGAATTTCCGTTCGTCGCGCTGCTGGTGTCCGGCGGCCATACCCAGCTGATTTCCGTTACCGGGATCGGTGAATATCAACTGCTGGGCGAGTCCATTGATGACGCCGCAGGTGAAGCCTTTGATAAGACAGCAAAACTGCTGGGCCTGGATTATCCCGGCGGCCCGATGCTGTCGAAACTGGCCGCTAACGGCAATCCCGATCGCTTTACTTTCCCGCGCCCAATGACCGATCGCCCTGGGCTGGACTTCAGCTTCTCGGGGCTTAAAACGTTTGCCGCCAATACTATTCGTGATAACGCGCCCGATCCGCAAACCCATGCGGACATCGCCCGCGCGTTTGAAGATGCGGTGGTGGATACGCTGATGATCAAATGCCGCCGCGCGCTTGAGCAAACCGGCTTTAAGCGGCTGGTAATGGCGGGGGGCGTCAGCGCTAACCGCACCCTGCGCGCCAGGCTGGCTGAGATGATGAAAAAACGCGGCGGTGAAGTGTTCTACGCCCGCCCGGAGTTTTGCACCGATAACGGCGCCATGATCGCCTATGCGGGCATGGTGCGTTTAAAAGCGGGTGGCAACGCGGATTTAAGCGTGTCGGTACGACCGCGCTGGCCGCTGGCGGAATTGCCTGCCGCGTAAATGAAAAAAGAAGAGCTTACTGCTCTTCTTTTTTTTGCTTTCTTTTCAGCTTTTGCCAGATTTTGGTTTCCTGGCCGCGCCACAGCCGCTGAATATTGTCGTGATGACGCAGTAAAATCAGGCAGGAGAGCATAGAAACCGGGAAGGTGAACTGGGGTTTAAACCACCAGACATAAAACGGCGCAATCAGCGCGCTGACAATGGCGCCTAAAGAAGAGTAACCGCTGAGTAACACACTGAGCAGCCAGGTACCTGCCATCACACCGGTGAGATCCCAGCCGATAGGCGCAATCGCGCCAAACGCCGTGGCGACGCCTTTGCCACCGCGAAAACCAAAAAACACCGGCCAGATGTGGCCCAGACAGGCGGCGATAGCGACTAACCCTAACCAGAACGGGGAAAGACCGAGCGCATAAGCTCCCCAGACGGGCAGCATGCCTTTCAGCACGTCAAAAATCAGTACCGCTACGGCTGCTCCCTTGCCACCTATGCGTAATACGTTGGTCGCGCCGGGATTCCCGGAGCCGCTATCGCGCGGATCGGGCAAACCTGCGATACGGCAGACCAAAATGGCGCTGGAAATTGAGCCGCAAAGGTACGCAAGGAGGATCATTCCAGGCGCGATTGCACTCATAACGCTGTTCCGTTTTGAAAATGTCGTTTTATTCTCTGCATCTGTGGATAATACGCATAATTTGCCGGAAGTGGTATCCGGGCGCGCTAAAAACAGGCAGGTCATGATGGATATAGTATTTATAGAGCAACTTTCGATAATCACCACTATTGGTGTTTACGACTGGGAGCAAACTATCGAACAGAAGTTAATGTTCGATATCGAAATGGCCTGGGACAATCGTCCGGCGGGCAAAAGCGACGACGTGGCGGATTGTCTGAGCTATGCCGATGTGAGCGAGGCGATCATCAACCACGTTCAGGGCGGTAAATTTGCGTTAGTGGAACGTGTGGCGGAAGACGTCGCCGAACTGTTGCTCACCCGCTTCAACACGCCGTGGGTGAAGATCAAAATCAGTAAACCTGGCGCGGTCGCGCAGGCGGCTAACGTGGGCGTAATCATTCAGCGTGGCGTTAATCCTAATCAAATCATTTAAGTTAATAATTATTAAACCTAACGCGGCTATATTGGTCTTATAGCTCGAGCATTTACGGCAAGCGCACTGCGCCCGCCGTTTTTTTTGATTTTTTTTGGGGTACGAGGACATTTCATGGGCGATCTGCATTCGCTAGTAATCGCGGCGATTCTCGGCGTAGTTGAAGGTTTAACCGAGTTTCTGCCGGTTTCCAGCACCGGGCATATGATTATCGTGGGCCACCTGCTGGGCTTTGAAGGGGAAACGGCCAAGACGTTTGAAGTGGTGATTCAGTTGGGTTCGATCCTGGCAGTGGTCGTGATGTTCTGGCGCCGCCTGTTCAGTTTGATCGGCATTCATTTTGGCCGCTCACCGCATGAGGGCGTGGGCAGCCGCCGCCTGTCATTGGTCCACATTTTGCTGGGCATGGTGCCAGCCGTGGTGCTGGGCCTGGTGTTCCATGACCTGATTAAATCGCTGTTTAACCCGATTAACGTGATGTATGCGCTGGTCGTCGGCGGGATGCTGCTGATCGTGGCGGAGGTCTTTAAACCTAAAGAGCCACGTGCGCTGGGGCTGGATGATATGACTTACCGCCAGGCGTTCACTATCGGCTGCTTCCAGTGCCTGGCGCTGTGGCCGGGCTTTTCGCGTTCTGGTGCGACCATTTCCGGCGGGATGCTGGTGGGCGTCAGCCGTTACGCCGCATCAGAGTTTTCGTTCCTGTTGGCGGTGCCGATGATGATGGGCGCGACGGCGCTCGATCTGTATAAAAGCTTCCACTTCCTGACGGCGGCAGATATTCCCATGTTCGCTGTGGGTTTTGTCACCGCGTTTCTGGTGGCGCTGGTGGCGATCAAAACCTTCCTGCACATCATCAAACGGATTTCGTTTATCCCGTTCGCGATTTACCGCTTTATCGTGGCGGCGGCGGTCTACGTGGTCTTTATGTGATGAATTGCCCCTGGCTTCAGGGCTGGGGGCAACGCTCGGCTTTCCATTGCGCGACCACTCTCACGCGCCGTTTGGTTAACTCTTCCCGTACCTCAATGCCTTTAAATCCATCCGCGACCACCTCTTTCGGCGAGACCGCTTTCGCCACTTCCCAGGCTTCACGCAACAGCCGTCCTTGCGGATAATCGCAGCCCTCAAAGCCCTGGCGTCCGCGCACATCCGCTTCGCTGGTTAACGCAATTTGTTCTACCCGCTGGGGCTTGCGCCAGGCGTCGATAGAGTCGAACAGCTTCACAATGGTTTTTGGCTGCAAAATCGGCAGGGTATGGATGAGATCGTGGAATTCCGCCACCAGTTTGGCAAGGTCGCGGATGTCGTTCGGCACCCGTAACCGCTGGCAGATATTTTCGACCAGCGGAACGCCAGCCGGGCCATGTCCGTGATGGCGCGGCCAGAGTCGCGGCGGCGTTAGACCTTTGCCGACATCGTGCGTCAGGGTGGCAAAGCGCACGTCCACCTCCGGGCTCAGCATCGCCGCCATCGACAGCGTCATCAGCACGTGTACGCCGGTATCGATTTCCGGATGCCATTTTTCCGGCGCAGGCACGCCGAACAGCGCATCCAGCTCCGGGAACAATACCTTCAGCGCCCCGCAATCGCGCAGCACTTTGAAAAAGATATGTGGATTATGGGAGCGCAGCGCGTTTTCGGTCTCTTTCCAGACCCGCTCCGGGGTGAGATGGGCCAGTTCGCCTGCCTCGGTCATCTCACGCATCAGCGTCTGTGTTTCTTCGGCGATGGTGAAATTCAGATGGGCAAAGCGGGCAGCGAAACGCGCCACCCGTAAAACACGCAGCGGATCTTCATTGAATGCGCCGGAAACATGGCGCAGCAGGCGCTTTTTGATATCCGCGCGTCCGTTATACGGGTCGATAAACTCGCCGTTTTCGTCCAGCGCAATGGCGTTAATCGTCAAATCGCGGCGCAGTAAATCTTGCTCCAGGGTGACGTCGGGCGCGGCGTAGCAAACAAAGCCGGTATAGCCGTAGCCGTTTTTCCGTTCGGTACGCGCCAGTGCATATTCTTCACGCGTTTGCGGGTGCAGAAACACCGGGAAATCGCGCCCAACCTGTTGATAGCCCAGCTCAAGCATCTGCGCAGGCGTTGCGCCTACCACAACCCAGTCTCTGTCTTTAACCGGTAGCCCTAACAACCCATCACGCACTGCACCACCGACCAAATAGCTCTTCACCCACACCTCTCTTGTTCACGTTAGCGTTGAGATAATACGTAAGTGTAGAGGAGAAGGCCAAGGTGAAAAGCATGGCAGCCTCGTCTGCGGAAAACGCGGCAGGACTAGCTAAAGAATGTATTCGTTATTTTATATATAAATTTTCAATGATTAACTTCGGTTACATTCATTTAAATTAACTAAAATCATATTTAATGGCACTTAATTGCGATTGATCCAAAAATGGACATAATGATACTGAGTTTCAGAGTGAAGGGAATTGTGTCTGTATATCACAAACTGTAAAAACAACTTTTCAGGAATTCATAACGCAAATGGAACTGTTGTATTTGGCACAGTGATATCGACATCGGGTGGAGAATGCTACGTATGCGGTTTTATTTGAACTATGGATTCCATGGAGTTCATTGGTTTTCAGATAATAACTATTGTGCATTCCTTTTTAGCAATTGATGCGCAACCGTTCGGGTATTTTTCGGATAAAAAGTAGAAAAATGAATTGCGGTAATTGGACTGTCCTAATAATTATTTGTCTCTGGATAAATTGTGCGTATTCGCAAGCGAATCCGGCGTCAAAAATTATCTCAGACGAATCCGCTATGAATTCTTTACCTGAGCTGGGTGGTGGAAATACGGAACAACAGTCGCAAAAGAGTGATTCGCAGAATACGTCAATACAGAAAAAGGCATCAGATTATTTTGTTAATTCCGCTACTCAGGGATTTGAGAACCTGACGCCAGATGCGCTGGAATCACAAGCGCGCGGGTATGTGCATAACCAGATAATATCATCAGCCCAGTCCTATATTGAAAGCGCAATGTCGCCGTGGGGGAATATCCGCGCCAGCCTGGCAGTAAGTGATGAAGGCGATCTGGAAGGCAGCTCTTTGGACTATTTTATCCCCTGGTACGATAACAATAAGTCGCTATTTTTTAGTCAGTTTTCAGCAATGCGCAAAGAAGAGCGCACCATTGGCAATGCGGGAATAGGCATTCGCCAGAACGTAGGGGATTGGTTACTGGGTGGCAACGTATTCTATGACTATGATTTTAGCCGCCGTCATCAACGTCTGGGCTTTGGTGGTGAAGCATGGACAAACTATCTGAAATTGTCAGGAAATTATTACCACCCGCTGTCAGACTGGCAGGATTCAGAAGATTTTGATTTTTATGAAGAAAGGCCAGCCCGTGGATGGGATGTCCGTATGGAAGGGTGGTTGCCTGCCTGGCCGCAGTTTGGGGGTAAGCTGATATATGAACGCTATTACGGTGACGAAGTTGCGTTATTTGGCAAAGACAATTTACAGAAAGATCCTCATGCCACAACGGTTGGATTAACGTACACGCCCGTTCCTCTTCTGACGTTAGGGGCCGACTATAAAGCCGATGGCGGCGATAATTCTGAGTTGAGTATTAATGCTGCCATTAATTATCGCTTTGGCACTGCCTTAAAGGATCAGCTCAATTCGGATAATGTTGAGGCGATGCATTCAATAATTGCTAGCCGCCATGATTTTGTCGAGCGTAATAATTTTATCGTACTTGAATATCGCGAGAAAGATCCGCTGGAAGTCAGTTTATGGTTAAAAGCGGATGCGGCAAATGAGCATCCGGAATGCGTTATTAAAGATACACCCGAGGCGGCAATAGGCCTTGAGAAATGCCGCTGGACGATTAATGCGCTCATTAAACATCATTACAAAATTATTGCAGCATCATGGCAATCAAAAAATAACGCCAATCAAACGTTAGTTATGCCGGTTATTAAAGCTCATACCCTGGCCGAGGGGAATAACAATCGCTGGAATCTTGTTTTGCCTGCCTGGCATAACGCGCCGACAGATGCTGAACGTAACGCGCTAAACACATGGCGGGTACGTATTGCGCTGGAAGATGAAAAGGGCAATCGTCAGAACTCCGGTGTGGTGGAAATCAGCATTAAGCAAAACCGCCATATTGAGCTGATTGCGGATAACAGCACGGATACCGATCGTACCGACCACAGCCATGAAGCCAGCGTACAGGCTGACGGCAAACAAGGCATCACCCTGGCGCTGCTGCTGACGGATGCTTTTGGCGATACCACGGATAACAAAGGCAATACGCTGAAAGATGAAGTCATGGCTCCAGAGCTTTATGACAGCAACGATCAAAAAGTGACGCTACGCGATACGCCATGCGCCACGGAGTCTCCCTGCGTGTTTATTGCGGCGCGAGATAAAGAAGCGGGTACGGTCACATTGTCCAGTACGTTGCCGGGGACATTTCACTGGAAAGCGAAAACCGATGCCTACGGCGACAGCAATTTTATTGATGTCTCATTCATTGGCGATCCGTTAGGGCCGGTTAACCCGCTGATTTATCAGGTTGATGAGAGCAATCCATTGAATCTTATCGGTAAAAAAGACCGCCTTCTCGCGATGGATAAGCGCTATCGGTTTGTACTGTGGCGCGACAAAAACAACGACGGCGTTTTTCAACGTGCAGAGCAACTCAGCGAAGAAGAAATGGCGTCGTATGACTACCGCTGGGTATTTACCGGACAGAACGCACAGGGACATACCGGAGCACAAACCCATACCGAGAATCAGGACCTGATTATCCCCGCGACCAACCGGGAAGCGGCGGAGAAATTCGGCGCGATTGAACAGGGTGGTATTCAGGGATACGGATTACGTGTCGCTTACAGGTTTAAAGAAAGTCAGGGCGGAAACTGATCTTATCAGCCGCTAAAAGAATCATTCCAGGAGAACAGATATGCAGACTAAATTAACGCGACCACTGACTAAAGTCGCGATGGCGCTGGCAATTGCTGGCTATTGCACGCTTCCTTCAGCAATGGCTGCGCCACGAAGTGCCGCACTCAATCAGAACGCTCTGCAAAGCGCGACGCCGTTGCAAAGTGCGTCAGGCTGGCAGGTAAGCGGCTCAACGGGCACGATTATCGGTACCCTACCAAAAATCAAGCTGCCCGGTGCAGCGGCCACCGATGATGGTCAACATGTCAAAGTTGAAATCGATCGTTCCGGGCGTACCGGTGGGACAACGGCTTCTACGGATGGTGAAAAACAGCTCCATGTCGGGGATAAAATTACCGTCACTTGGGACATCAACGATATAGAAGGCGATACGGATACCACCGGCCTGACAAAGAAAACCATCAAGTGGATGTGTTATTCCGATCAAAGTAAGACCAACGGACGCGTATTGCAGGGCGATGGCACGGACGGCTCAGCCTCGTACTCTATCGGTGATGGCGATGCGGATTGCTACATCGGTCTGCAAATTACGCCTACTACGGAAACCGGCGATCCACGCGTGGGGACATTAGTCGACCTGGCCGATCTCTCCAGCGCGACGGGCGGCGGTTCCGACAGTGATGATATTCCTGAAGGCCCGGTCGTTGACGCTAACGTTAACGTCACCATTTACGACGCCGCTGACACCACGGTCAACCTGTTGAAAGACGCCACCGTTAAACTGCATACCGGACATACCTATAAGGTCAAACTGTGGAAAGACACCAACGCCAACAACAAATATGACGATGGCGTTGATACCGATCTTACCAGCAAATATGACTATATGTGGGTGTTCTCGGGCCAGAGCGCGACAGCCGCCACCTCCGGTGACTCCTCGGTACAGAACCAGGATCTGGTTATTCCTGCAACCAACACGGAAGCGAAGAGCGTCCTTAGCAGCGCAGGCGCCGACGGTGTTCAGGGCAACAGCCTGTCCATCAAATATAAACGTAAATAATCTTCATCAGCGCCATTCCCGCAAGGGAATGGCGTCTCTGGCGAGTGAATTTTGCGAAGCCCACCGTTTGGCAAAATTTATTTTTATCGATATGTCGCAGTCACAATAAAACAGCCGAGTTTTTTATGTTTCAACACACAACATTAAAAAAGAACCTTCACTTTTTAATGCTGGCAATCATGACTTGCCTGACACTTTTTTCTGCACGCGCGAGCTCGGAAGAGGGAACCTGGCAGCGGCTTCGCGCTGAAACTGGCACCATTGACGGGACGCGTCCGAGTGCCGATGGCGCGATCCTTCCTGTCTACCAGGGGAGTATTCAACTCGACCCCGCAAAAAACTACGCTGTACCCTATACCGCCAAACCCGGGAGTTTCACCACTGATGCGACTGCCAATCGTTTAATTGTTGTCAATCCACGTGATACGGAAGGCGATTTGTTTTCCGCGCCGCCAAAAGTGCAGTGGCAGGATCAGCAGGTTCCGGGCACCAAAGTAGTATGGGCAGATGCCGCATCGCCTGATATCCCGCTTGCCCCCCAGCCCATAAACAACCAAACCTTTTGTGCTCAGAATCTTGCCGGACGTCATTTAGTGGTTTGGTCTCAGACAGACTCCACTTCAACGATCCCCTCGCTGTTTCTTTTTACCCTGACCGGTTCGCCGATAAGCGGATTACTGGAACTGCAAGAGAAAAAGGTGGCTGTTGATGTCGCGACGGCGACCGGCGACCCGCTGAGCTTGTCCGCCAGCCATTTTGACAGTGTTCTGAATGCCGCCAGGGTCAAAGCGGGAGAAACCATCACCTTAACCATCAACACCAAAGACTGTGCGGGCGAGCCGTTGGGTAACGCACCGTTCACGATTACCCGTAGCGATGCGTTTAACCGTCAGGGTGAAGTCAACAATGCCGCGCCAGTTCGCGTCGGAAATATGGAGTTAACAACCGCAGAGACGGTATTTCGTGGCGTAACGGATGAGAACGGTACGGCAACGGTAACGGTGTCTCAGGATAAGGGACCGGGCGTCAAAACTACGCTTAAAGTGGCCTCTGAGCACGTGCCGACTCAGGCAGAAAATATTGATGTCATTTTTACCACGCTGACCAGCCCGGATAGCGCAAAAGCCGCCATGTGGGGCCATATGGCGGAAAATACCCTTGTGAAGGGATACACGTTTACTCGCCCCCGGCTTGCTGCGGAAACCAGTGGCGCTAACAGTACCGTGACCGATGCTAACGAGGTCTGGGCGCTATTTGATTGGTCAGGCGCTGATGAGCACTGTAAACAGAAGCTGCCTGACGTACGGCAACTCAGCGGCCTGGCGCTTGCGCAGATGGGCTCAACGGTCCAGAACACCCTGGGTTGGCCACTTGGCAATAATGATTACTGGTCCGACTCTGAAGGCGGCGCAGGGCTGCACCTGGCCATAGATATGCGTAACCACGATGTCCGTGTGGGTAGCGATGCGGGCAATATGTTGGCTAGCTGCGTTGATAGACAGGCACCAGCCATTGCGCCCAACATCACCCTGGCGCTGGATAAATTTAATGATGATCTGAACGCCGGGGTGGCACCGACCGACGAATCTATGGTGTTGAAAGTCAGTATCACCGACAGTGAGACTGGCGAAAAGCTGCCTTATTTTTACTACACCCTGACGTCTGGCCAACCGCATAACCGTAAAAATGAAACCAGTGACGACTGGCAAAACAACCCGGTACTCATGGCGGGTGAGCATCTGAAGCAGAAAGAGGCTCACTATTATCAGGGCGTCACCAATGCAAACGGCGAGGCCACCATCACACTGACGCAACCGAAAGGTGCCGGCGTACGGACAACGATTACCGCCCGCTTGCGAGAGGGGTATACCGCGACAGACACAAAGGATGTGATTTTTACTGTCGGTACCAGCCCGGACAGCGATAAGGCCAGGATGTGGGGCCATATGAAGGGTGGCGTCATGGTTGATAACCAGCTGCTTTCGCGTCCTTTGCTGGCGGATGAGACAGAAAAAGAAACCGGCTCGATGCCAGAAAACAATGAAGTTTGGGCCACCTACAATACGCTCAGCGCGGGGACTGATCAGTGCGGGCACGGGCAGGTGGCTCCCGCTGCGCTCCTTAGTCGCCTCTACCTGGCGAATCCTGATAACCAGATGGCGTTAACGCAGGGTTGGCCAACTGGCAAAAATCTCTATCTCGCCATTGATAGCAATAATGGGAGCGCGCAGAGCGTTAATCTGGCGACGGGAATAAGCCAGACGTTTACCCCTCCGATGCCGAGCTATTTAACCTGTAACGCAACGGGGTTGGTAACGCAGCTTCAGGTACTGACTGGCGACGATGCCGCCCTGCGTAAAGCAAAGGCTAAAGTTGGCGAAACCATTAAACTCACCGTAAAAACGGTGAATGCCTTTAACGGCAAGCCCATACCTAATAGCGCATTTACTGTGACCCCGGCACATGGCCTAAACCGTCAGGGTTTGGCGGAGTACACGGACAACACCCAGGGCGACTTGATGATTAATGGACAGCACCTGAGCTTTTTGAACCCGTCATCGAAAACCTATCGGGGCACCACGGATAGCTCAGGGGTAGCGCAGTTGGACATTACCCAGCCAAATGGGGCCGGGGTTGATACGCCGCTGGCAATCGCGCTTGTGGACTCAACTATCGCCAATGCCATTAAATATGATGTGATATTTACCGTGCTGACCAGCCCTGACAGCGATAAGGCCAACATGTGGGGGCATATGAGCGATACGCTCACGGCATACGGTAACGTCTTCGAACGCCCGAAACTGAAAAGTGAAGTCACGTCGGCCACGACCTTCATGAACGAAAATAACGAACTCTGGACGCAGCCCACCAGAGCCAGCGTCAACAACCCTGATGCGGGTGGATGCGCGGCCGGTCATCTGCCACGCAGCGACCAACTCCTCTCGCTGTACAATGCTTATGGCCGTAACGTTATTCCCTCTGCCGAAGGGTGGCCGATAAACGGGTATTACTGGTCCTCGACCTCCTCCGATCCTTCCGGCAACGACTGGTATGTGCAATCTCTGGCGAATGGCAGCCAGATCCAAGCGTCCAGCTATACCGCTCAATATGTTACCTGCCTTAAAGAGGCGATTCCTGAAGTCGCGCAGATCGAACTTGAGCCTGTGAATAGCGAGCAATGGTCACAAACGCTTAACGCTGCGAAAGTCAAAAAAGGTGACACGCTGAAGCTTAAAGTGACCACCAAAGACAGCGCGGGCAATCCTTTCCCGAACGCACCGGTGGTGGTGTCGCGCGGTAATGATTTTGATCGCCAGGGCAATGAAATTTTTGGCTCTTACGCCCGCCCAGTTGACGTTAACGGGATGTCGCTTGCAAACGCAAATTCAGTCGCAAACCTGGTCACTGGTGAGGACGGGACGCTTGAACTTACGGTGACACGCCCGGATACGCAGGGAAGCAGAACCGCGATCCATGTCAAATCGAGCTACGACAACACCATCTCCGCCAGCCTTGATACGATCTTTACTGTAGTGACCAGCCCTGATTCGCCCAAAGCGCTCTGGTGGGGGCATATGGCGGAAACCGTCACAACAGAGGGATACGTATTCCAGCGGCCACGTTTGTACAGTGAATTATCCCAACCCAGCCAATACACATGGCAAACGGAGAACAATGAAAAATGGGCTCTGTTCACCTACAGCCAGGCGCAGGATAGCAGCCATGAGGGGTGCGGTACGAACTACATTCCTGAAGTGGCCATGCTGCAAGCGCTGTACAACGCCAACCCGCGAAACGCAATGCCATTCAGCCAGGGATGGCCGGTATATATAGGTTACTGGAGCAGTACGGTGGACAGCTCCTCGGTTTACAACCAGAGCTATAAAGCCATGTTGCTCGATGTTGGCATCACCTACAGTAGCGTGCCCACACAGCGTAATTACCTGACCTGCACCAACCAGGAACGCACCAAAGCTAGCCAGATCGTCCTCTCTTCTGAACAATATGTCGCTGAACTGGGCGCAGCCAAAGTGCATGCCGGACAGAAAATCGTGATCAAGGTCCAGACCCAAGATGTGCAGGGAAATAGCGCGCCGGGGACGTCGTTCATCCTAACGCGTGGTCCAGGCAAGAGCCGGGATAACGTCGTCTATCATTATACGCTGGAGATAGGGTACGCAGGTGGGTATCCGCAGTCGCTTGATAGCGGAGAAAAATTTTTTGGTGTGACTGATTCCAATGGCCAGGCGTTGATCGAAGTTGAGCAGGATAACTCACCGGGCTTAAAAACGCCGTTGACCGCGGCATTGTCTGACGACCCAACCATAGCTCAAACGATGCCGGTAATTTTCACCACACTCAGCAGTCCGGATACGCCAAAAGCCCGATTGTGGGGGCATATGACAGAAACAGTTAAGACTGCTGACGGTCTGGCGTTCCATCGTCCGCTGCTGGCAGCAGAAATCTCCAGCACGACACCGAGCTTTAACTATCGGGGCGAAGACTGGGCTAGCTTGACGTCACAGGAAGCCAAAGCGTTAACCCTTCAGGGTTGCACAGCCGCTTATCAACCAGTCATGAGCGAACTGCTCAAGCTATATCAGGAAAATAGCGGCGGAAAGCTTGAGGAAAACAATGGGTGGCCGGTGAGATTCACAAGAGGCAATGGCAACTGGTGGGCATCGGATAAAGCGCCAGCGAATGGGTTTGATCAGTACATTAACCTGAGTTCAGGTTTGGTAGCCTCAACCAGTTCAATCGTCCGTGAAGGCTTGATCTGTTTATCAGCGCCACATCCCCGCGCAAAATAGCAATGAAAAAAAACAACCGCAGCCCGACGTGGCTGCGGTTGGGATACGTATCAGGATTAATTCATCCAGCGGTCTTTCTTCTTGCGGCGCGGGATCATATGCGGAAGCAGCAGGCCCAGCAGCAGGCCGACGCCTAACACGCCGCCGCCGTACATAAACCACTGCATAATAATGGTGCGCTGCTTGTCGTCGAGTTGCAGATTAGCGGCGTTGACTTTTTTGCTCGCCACAATCAGCTCGTTTTTCAGCTTCTGATTTTCTTCTTTCAGACCATTAATGGTGCTGTCGCTGGCAGAGACCTTCTTCTGCATGTCCGACGTGCGCTCGTTCCAGGTCGCATCAATGTTGTTCAGCTTGTCGGTCAGCGTCTTGACCTGATTTTCCAGTTCCGGCACGCGGGTGCGCAGGCTCGGTTCGGTATTCAGTTCTTTAAGGGGGATCCATGCGGTACGCCCGTTGCTGTCACGTACCTGACCATAATTCGTTGACTCATTAGTCTGTAACAAGGTGACGGCTTCACCCGCGTTCAATGAACCCACCAGACGATAGTTGTCGCCGGGGCCACTGCGAACCCAGGTGGTCAATTCATCGGAGACGTAGCGTTTCTCTTCGCTATGGGCCACAGTTGAAACGCTAAGCGCGAATAAAGTCAGGCAAATCAGGCGTAATTTAGGCATCAGGTCTTCATTAATCGTTATTCGTGGGAGGATAGTAGTGCAACAGTTTGACGATGCGAAGCGCAAACCTGAATGAGAATCATCCTGGTACATCAGTGACTGGCGCACTGCCAAAGGGTTTGTCGCTCGTCTAAAACGCCTTCGGCGTGGCATTTTAGCGGAAAATACTATCTACTGACAAAAAACAGGCCCGTAAGTTCGCCGGACATTCACGCCGGTGTGACGCAACCGTAAGTAAAAAGGCTATGGCACAAGAAATCGAACTCAAATTTATTGTAATTCCCGACGCCCTTGAGGCCGTGCGCAACGTTCTCAACGGACTTTCCGGCGAGCATCACGCTCCCCGTCAGCTACTCAACGTGTATTACGAAACGCCCGACAACCAGCTGCGCCGCCACGATATGGGGCTGCGTATTCGTGGCGTGGATGGTCGCTATGAAATGACCATTAAAACCGCGGGTCGCGTGACCGGCGGCGTACACCAGCGCCCGGAATATAATGTCGCTCTGGACAGTGCCGAGCTGGATTTAGCGCGTTTCCCGGCAGATATCTGGCCCGAAGGGCTGACGGCTGATGCGCTGCAAAGCCAGGTAACACCGCTGTTTAGCACCGATTTCCATCGTGAGAAGTGGGTAGTTACTCATGGGGAAAGCCGTATTGAGCTTGCGCTCGATCGGGGTGAAGTCAAAGCGGGAGAGCACAACGAGCCGCTGTGCGAGCTGGAAATAGAACTGCTCGACGGGCAGCTTGCCGATCTCTTAAAGCTGGCGCGTCAGCTGGTGGCGGTTCCCGGTCTGCGCCAGGGTAACCTGAGCAAGGCCGCGCGCGGTTATCATCTGTCACAGGGCAATGTCGTACGGGCTATCCGTCCGCTGACGGTAATTAAAATGCCGCCGAAAGCCACTGTTGAAGAGGGGCTGCAAACGGCACTTGAGGCTGCGCTGTCCCACTGGCAATACCATGAAGAGCTGTGGGTACGCGGAAATGCGCTGGCGAAAGCGCAAGTCCAGCAGGCAATCGGCTTGATTCGCCATATTCTGGCGCTGTTCGGCGGCGTTATCCCTCGCAAAGCGAGTACTCGCTTACGTGATTTACTGACCCAGTGCGAAGTATCGCTGGTCTCGGAAGCCTCGGCGGAAACCCTGGTGTTTAGTGGCGAAATCAGCACCGCTAAGCTGGCGTTGACCGAGTGGCTGTTAACCCAAGGCTGGCAGCCGTTTGTTGATGAGAAAGACCGCCGCAAGCTGGACGACTCCTTTAAGCGCTACGCCGATATTCACCTGTCACGCCACGCCGCCGAACTGAAACAGGCGTTTTTGCAATCCTGCGGTGAGCGCTACCGCGATCAGCTGCCGCGTTTATACCGCGAGCTGGACGCTATCCGCACTCTGGCGGGCGTTTACGATACCGAAGTGGCTTTGGACTGGATCGATACCTGGGACGCGCTGCGCCATGCCATCGAAAACGGCTTACGCGGCGATATCGAATCCCTGCGCCATGAAGCCATCGCGCAATCGCCGTTCTGGCTGCACAGCGGAAAAAAATAAAAGGACCCCACCATGACGCCGCTCTCACCCTTACTGCAGCAACACGCTGAAAAAGTGCTGGCTAATCTGCCTGAGCCGTTGTCGGGCCCTGTGCTGGACGACGATGCGCAGGCGATGCTGGCCTTCAGCGATTTCGTGCGCGACGGCCTGGCCGCGCACCCGGAATGGCTGGACGAGCTACTCGGCAGGCCGCCGGAAGCCAACGAAGAACGCCATTACGCGGTCTGGCTTCAGGAGGCATTGCAGGCGGTGAGCGATGAGGCGCAACTTATGCGCGCGCTGCGTCTGTTCCGGCGGCGGATCATGGTGCGTATCGCCTGGGCGCAAACCCTGAATCGGGTCACCACGCAAAGTACCCTGTCGCAACTCAGCGTGCTGGCCGAGACACTGATCGTCGCCGCGCGCGACTGGCTGTGGGCGTCCTGCTGCCGTGAGTGGGGCACGCCGTGCAATGCCCAGGGCGAGCCGCAGCCGTTGATGATCCTCGGGATGGGGAAACTCGGCGGTGGCGAACTCAACTTTTCTTCTGATATCGACCTGATCTTCGCCTGGCCGGAAAACGGCGTCACCCAGGGCGGACGGCGCGAGCTGGACAACGCGCAGTTTTTTACCCGCATGGGCCAGCGGCTGATCAAAGTGCTCGACCAGCCGACCCAGGACGGTTTCGTTTACCGGGTGGATATGCGTTTGCGCCCGTTCGGCGACAGCGGCCCGCTGGTGCTGAGCTTCGCGGCGCTGGAAGATTATTACCAGGAACAGGGGCGCGACTGGGAGCGCTATGCCATGGTAAAAGCGCGCATTATGGGCGACAACAACGACCGCTGGAGCCAGGAACTGCGCGCCATGCTGCGCCCGTTCGTGTTCCGCCGCTATATCGATTTCAGCGTGATCCAGTCGCTGCGTAATATGAAAGGGATGATCGCCCGTGAAGTGCGGCGGCGCGGCCTGACCGATAACATCAAACTGGGCGCGGGCGGCATTCGGGAAACCGAGTTTATCGTCCAGGTATTCCAGTTGATCCGCGGCGGACGCGAGCCGTCGCTGCAATCGCGCGCGCTGTTGCCAACGCTGGAAGCCATCGACACGCTCCATCTGCTGCCGCAGGGCGATGCGGAACACTTACGCGATGCCTACCTGTTTCTACGCCGTCTCGAAAACCTGCTGCAAAGCATTAACGACGAACAAACCCAGACGCTGCCGGGGGACGAACTAAACCGCGCGCGGCTGGCCTGGGCGATGAGCGAGCCCGACTGGACGGCGCTACAGGCCACCTTAGCCAGCCATATGACGGCGGTACGGCGCATATTCAACGAGCTTATCGGCGATGACGAACCCGATGCCAGTGAAGACAAACTGGCTGAAGGCTGGCGCGAATTGTGGCAAGACGCCCATGATGCTGACGTTTCCAGTCCGGTGTTAAGTCACCTGGATAGCGACAGCCAGCGTCAGGTCGCGGCGCTGGCGGCTGAATTCCGCAAAGAGGCGGATAAACGCACCATCGGCCCGCGTGGAAGGCACGTGCTGGATCTGCTGATGCCGCGCCTGTTAAGCGAAGTGTGCGCCATGCCGATGCCTGCCGTTCCGCTGGGGCGCATCACGCCGCTGCTGTTGGGTATCGTGACCCGTACCACGTATCTGGAACTGCTCACCGAATTCCCCGGCGCGCTGAAGCATCTTATCCGGCTATGCGCCGCCTCGCCGATGATTGCCGGGCAACTGGCGCGTTATCCGCTGCTGCTTGATGAACTGCTTGATCCGAACACCTTGTACCAACCTACGGCCACCAACGCCTATCGCGATGAACTGCGTCAGTATTTACTGCGCGTCCCGGAAGATGATGAAGAGCAACAGCTTGAAGCGATGCGCCAGTTCAAACAGGCGCAACTGCTGCGCGTGGCGGCGGCTGATATCGCAGAAACCTTGCCGGTAATGAAAGTGAGCGATCACTTAACCTGGCTGGCGGAAGCGATGATCGACGCCGTGGTGCAGCAGGCCTGGGCGCTTATGGTCTCGCGCTATGGCGCGCCCACGCATCTTCAGGGCCGTGATGGGCGCGGTTTCGCCGTGGTGGGCTATGGCAAATTAGGCGGCTGGGAGCTGGGATACAGTTCCGATCTCGACCTGGTGTTTTTACACGATTGCCCGGCGGACGTGATGACTGACGGCGAGCGGGAGATCGATGGCCGCCAGTTCTATCTGCGGCTGGCCCAGCGCATCATGCACCTGTTCAGCACCCGCACCTCGTCGGGCATTTTGTATGAAGTGGATGCCCGTCTGCGCCCGTCCGGCGCGGCTGGAATGCTGGTGACCACTGTCGACGCCTTTGCCGATTATCAGCAAAACGAGGCGTGGACCTGGGAGCATCAGGCGCTGGTGCGCGCCCGCGTGGTCTATGGCGATCCGAAACTGTGCCAGGATTTTGACGCCATCCGCCGGGAGATTTTGTGTAAAGCCCGTGACGGTGCCGCGCTGCAAACCGAAGTGCGCGAGATGCGCGAGAAGATGCGCGCCCATCTTGGTAACAAACATAAAGCTCGCTTCGATATTAAAGCCGATGAAGGCGGAATTACCGATATTGAGTTTATTACCCAGTATCTGGTGCTGCGTTTCTCTCACGATGCGCCGAAGCTGACGCGCTGGTCTGATAACGTGCGCATCCTCGAGTTGCTGGCCCAGAACGACATCATGCCGGAAGAGGAAGCACGCGCGTTGACCCATGCTTACGTCACGCTGCGCGATGAATTGCACCATCTGGCGCTCCAGGAACTGCCCGGCCATGTAGAGCCTGATGCCTTCCAGGCGGAGCGGCAGCAGGTGACCCAAAGCTGGGCGGCATGGCTGGGTAAGGCATAAAAATGTGTGCGCAGGGAATTGTGATATTATCCCGCGCAAATTTGGTATCTCTCAGGAGAGTCTGGAATGAAAGTAACGCTGCCCGAGTTTGAACGCGCAGGCGTCATGGTGGTGGGCGATGTCATGCTCGATCGCTACTGGTATGGCCCCACCAGCCGTATTTCCCCGGAAGCCCCGGTCCCGGTGGTGAAAGTCGATAATATCGAAGAACGGCCCGGCGGCGCGGCAAACGTGGCGATGAACATCGCCTCGCTGGGCGCGCACTCCCGTCTGGTCGGCCTGACCGGCATTGACGATGCGGCGCGGGCGCTGAGCCAGGCGCTGGCTAACGTCAACGTGAAATGTGATTTTGTGTCGGTGCCGACTCACCCGACCATCACCAAATTGCGGGTACTTTCCCGTAACCAGCAGCTGATCCGCCTCGATTTTGAAGAGGGTTTTGAGGGCGTTGACCCGGAGCCGCTGCACGAGCGCATCAACCAGGCGCTGGGCAATATCGGCGCGCTGGTGCTGTCTGACTACGCCAAAGGCGCGCTGGCCAGCGTCCAGCAGATGATCCAACTGGCGCGCAAAGCGGGCGTTCCGGTGCTGATCGACCCGAAAGGCACCGATTTCGAACGTTATCGCGGTGCGACGCTGCTGACGCCGAACCTGTCGGAATTCGAAGCCGTGGTCGGCAAATGCAAAACTGACGCGGAAATCGTTGAGCGCGGCATGAAGCTGGTGGCCGATTATGACCTCAGCGCGCTGCTGATCACCCGCTCCGAGCAGGGCATGAGCCTGCTGCAACCGGGTAAAGATCCGCTGCATCTGCCGACCCAGGCTCAGGAAGTGTATGACGTGACCGGTGCGGGCGATACCGTGATTGGCGTGCTGGCGGCCACCCTTGCGGCGGGCAACTCGCTGGAAGAAGCCTGTTTCTTCGCTAACGCGGCGGCGGGTGTGGTAGTAGGCAAACTCGGGACCTCTACCGTGTCGCCAATTGAGCTGGAAAATGCGGTACGCGGTCGCGCCGATTCTGGTTTTGGCGTGATGGACGAAGAAGCGCTGAAACTGGCGGTAGCCGCGGCGCGTAAGCGTGGTGAGAAAGTGGTGATGACCAACGGCGTGTTTGACATCCTGCACGCCGGGCATGTGTCCTATCTGGCTAACGCCCGCAAACTGGGCGACCGGCTGATTGTGGCGGTGAACAGCGATGCGTCCACCAAACGCCTTAAGGGGGAGACCCGTCCGGTTAACCCGCTGGAACAGCGCATGATCGTGCTGGGCGCGCTGGAAGCCGTAGACTGGGTGGTATCGTTTGAAGAAGATACCCCGCAGCGCCTGATCGCAGGAATTCTGCCAGACCTGCTGGTCAAAGGTGGCGATTACAAACCAGAGGATATCGCGGGTAGCGAAGAGGTTTGGGCCAACGGCGGCGAGGTGCTGGTATTGAACTTCGAAGACGGGTGTTCAACCACCAACATCATCAAAAAGATCCAGAAAGACAGCGGTAAATAAAATAAATTGGGCCTTCAGTGAAGGCCCAATTTTTTACAGCGGTTTTTCGTCGTCAACCGGCGGGACTGCCGGCGCAGGCTGGATCACATCCACCGGCGGGATAGCCGGTGCTGGCGCAGCGGGTTGTGCAGACGTATTACTGCTTTCCAGCGCGCTGATACGCTGCTCCAGCGCCGCCAGCTTCTCGCGGGTGCGCAGCAAGACCTGCGTCTGTACATCAAATTCTTCGCGGCTGACAAGGTCGAGACGCGTCAACTGCGACTGTAAAACCTGGCGGATTTTCTTTTCAACATCATCCCCGAATTCACGAATGCCTTTTGGCATGGATTCATGAACCTGGCGGGCAATCTGCTCAATTTTTTTCGGGTCAATCATGGCGGTTTCCCAGTGCGTGAGTTACATAACCTCTTATTGTAATGCCTGTTTCCGGGAGGAGAAACCGGAAATGTATGAATCTAAGTAATAGCACAAACCGATTTATTTAGGTGGCTGAATACATTGCCGACAATAATCATTGGCGTTATAGTAATCCCGCTTATTCTCAGGGCGGGGCGAAATTCCCCACCGGCGGTAAATCAGCTTACGCTGAAAGCCCGCGAGCGCTTCAGATGTTTTTAAAAACGCTGAAGGTCAGCAGATCCGGTGTAATTCCGGGGCCGACGGTTAAAGTCCGGATGGGAGAGAGTAACGATCAAGTTGGGCATACGGCCCACTCACGTTATTTTTTTGCCGTTTTGCGACGGCACTCCTAAGACCGCCCTGATTCTGGTAACCATAATTTTAATGAGGTTTTTTTACCATGAATCAGACGCTTCTTTCCTCTTTCGGTACCGCATTTGAACGCGTTGAACTCGCTCTGACCGCTTTGCGCGAAGGCCGTGGCGTGATGGTGCTCGATGATGAAGACCGTGAAAACGAAGGCGATATGATTTTCGCCGCCGAAACCATGACCGTTGAACAAATGGCGCTGACTATTCGCCACGGCAGCGGCATTGTGTGCCTGTGCATCACTGAAGATCGCCGTCAGCAGCTCGATCTGCCGATGATGGTCGAAAACAACACCAGCGCTTACGGTACAGGTTTTACCGTTACCATTGAAGCCGCGCACGGTGTGAGCACCGGGGTCTCCGCTGCGGACCGCGTGACCACCATCCGCGCCGCTATCGCCGATGACGCTAAGCCTTCCGATCTGAACCGTCCGGGCCACGTGTTCCCGCTGCGCGCCCAGAACGGCGGCGTGTTAACCCGTGGTGGTCACACTGAAGCCACTATCGATTTGGTGACGCTGGCGGGTTTCAAACCGGCGGGTGTACTGTGCGAACTGACCAACGACGACGGCTCAATGGCGCGCGCGCCGGAGTGCATCGACTTCGCCGTGAAGCATCAGATGGCAGTCGTGACCATTGAAGATCTGGTGGCTTACCGTCAGAAGCACGAGCGTAAAGCCAGCTAATCTTGTCAGATAATAAAAAGCCCGGTGACATCAACCGGGCTTTTTTACATCCAGAGAAAACGATCAGCCAATTCCGCTGGTTTGCAGCAGCGTCAGGCTTAAACCCATCACCGACATCCCGCACAGCACGCCGTAGCTGGGGTTGTTATTCGGATCGATCTCTTTCGCCAGCGGCATCAACTCATCCACCGAAAGCGCCACCATAATTCCCGCCACCGCTGCCATAATCGACGCCATCAGCACTGGCGACACCAGTGAACCGAGGATCAGCCAGGCCAGCACGCCGCCTAAAATTTCCGCCATCCCGGAAATACCCGCCCAGAATATCGCTTTGTATTTGGAGCCTGTCGCGGCGTATACCGGCCCGGCAACCGCCAGTCCTTCAGGAATATTGTGCAAGGCGACGGCAAGGGCAATACCAAACCCTAATTCGAGGTTGTTGCTGGCCGTCACGAAGGTGGCGATACCTTCAGGGAAGTTATGCAGGCTGATGCCGAGCGTCAGCAACAGCGCAGTACGTTTAAGGTTACGCGGCGCGCGCTGGAGATCGTTATCCAGCAGATCCTGAGCATGGGCGTGCGGCAAAATCCGGTCCAGGGCGTAGTAACCCAGCAGGCCGACAATAAACATGCCGTAGCCCAGCATCGGCGACATCCCTTCTTCGCGCAGCGCGGCAGGCAGCATTTCCATCAGGGAAATCAGCAGCATAATGCCTGCGGCAAAACCCAGCGAAAACGCCAGCAGCCGGTTCGACGGCTTCTGGCCGATAACGCCCAGCAGCGCGCCGATAAACGTGGCTCCGCCAGCCAGTAAAGTCAATATAAGAGGGACCGACATCAACAGCTCCTTGGGTTTATGATGCTCAAAGCTTAAAGAACCCGCCGATGAAAATCGACGCGTGGTCAGCGGATTTACATCACACTTACATTCAAATTTCCTGATGATCTCCATCATGGTTATCTGAGTTCTTCTTTTCCCGAATCGGCGTAAGGTTACTCCATCAACATTACCCCGAAGACCAAAGGATAACACCATGAACGTTTCGCGTATGCCTGCACTGTTTCTCGGCCACGGTAGCCCGATGAACGTGCTGGAAGACAACCAGTATACTCAGGCCTGGCGGCTTTTGGGCACAACGTTGCCGCGTCCAAAAGCGATCGTCGTGGTGTCTGCCCACTGGTTCACCCGAGGGACCGGCGTGACGGCCATGGAACAGCCCAAAACCATCCATGATTTTGGTGGATTCCCGCAGGCGCTGTATGACACTCACTACCCGGCGCCGGGTTCACCGGAACTGGCGCAGAGACTGGTCGATCTGCTCGCACCGGTGCCTGTCGCGCTCGACAGGGAGGCCTGGGGGTTTGACCACGGCTCATGGGGCGTGCTGATTAAGATGTACCCGGATGCCGACATTCCAATGGTGCAATTGAGTATAGACAGCACTAAACCTGCCGCCTGGCATTTCGAAATGGGCCGAAAACTCGCGGCGCTGCGTGATGAAGGCATTATGCTGGTGGCGAGCGGCAACGTCGTTCACAACTTGCGTACCGCCCGCTGGCATGGTGAAAATACGCCATATCCGTGGGCGACCGCGTTTAACGATGTGGTAAAAGCGAATCTCACCTGGCAAGGGCCGATAGAGCAGCATCCGCTGGTGAACTTTCTCCAGCAGGAAGGAGGCAACCTGTCCAACCCGACGCCGGAGCATTTTTTACCGTTGCTGTATGTGCTGGGCGCGTGGGATGGCAGCGAGCCGGTCACGGTGCCGGTGGACGGTATCGAGATGGGATCGTTGAGTATGCTGTCAGTGCAGGTCGGTTAAAAAAAGGCGCGATGTCATTCGCGCCCTTGGTATTACTCGATAAAGATATGCGGATAAAAGCGCGAGAGATCCTGTGTGATTAATGCCCGATCTTCACGGATGCCGATCCCGGCAGGTTGATCGTTGATGAGCCAACTGCCGATCAGCGTATAGCTGTCACCAAACTTCGGCAGCGGATAAAATTGCTGCACGATCATGCCTTCCTCGCCATACGGCCCCTCGACTTTTTCCAGCGTTTGACCGTTTTCAATAATGGTGATGTTGGCACCCTCGCGGGAGAAAATCGGTTTCACGACGTATTTGTCCATTGGCGGGTGATCGTCTTCGGCGAAATAAGCGGGCAGCAGGTTAGGGTGGTCAGGGAACATTTTCCACAGCATCGGCAGCAGCGCTTTGTTGGAGAGAATGCTTTTCCAGGCTGGTTCCAGCCAGCGTACGCCCGCGTCTTCCACCTTGGTGGAGAAGATCTCGCGCAGCATGTATTCCCACGGGTACAGCTTGAACAAGTTACTGATCACCTGATCCTGCGGATCGGTAAACTGGCCTTTCTCGCCCAGACCGATGTCGTCAATATATAAGAACTCACTCGCCACGCCTGCTTCTGCGGCGCAGTCCTGCAAATATTGCACCGTACCGCGATCTTCTACCGTGTCACGGCAGCAGGCGAAATGTACCAGGTTGAAGCCGTGCTGCTCTTTCAGCTCCGCGAAACGCGCGATCACCTTTTCTTGCAGACTGTTGAACTGATCGCTGTTGGCCGGGAGCTTGCCTGCATTGATTTGATCTTCCAGCCAGATCCACTGGAAAAACGCCGCTTCATACAGCGAGGTGGGCGTATCGGCATTGTTCTCTAACAGCTTTGGATCGCCGACACCATCCCAGGCCAGATCGAGACGCGAGTAGAGCGACGGCTGCTGGCTGCGCCAGGACTGACGCACAAATTCCCAGGTGTGTTTCGGGATGCGGAATTTGGTCAGCAGGGCATCGCTGGCAACAACTTTCTCCACCACCTGCAAACACATCTGGTGAAGTTCGGCGGTAACGGCTTCCAGGCGTTCCACCTGGCCGAGCGTCAGCTGGTAATAAGCGTCCTCACACCAGTACGGCTCGCCGTACATGGTGTGGAAGTTGAAACCGTATTCGGTGGCTTTTTCGCGCCAGTCCGGGCGCTCGCTAATGGCAATCCGCTCCATCGATCAACCACCCATTGAACGGCTGGAGGTGCCGGTTGCCGAGCTACGCTGCATCGTGGACTGTTTCGCCACTGACTCGCCAAAGCCGCCACGGGTCACGGTGGTGGTGGTCGCCGGTTTCGGTGTCATCGCCGTTTTTGGAACCGTCATGGTACGGCCCGGCTGCGCTGCGCCATAGCTCTTGCCGCTGGCATCGTTGTACTGACCGTACGCCGGGCTTGCCGGGTTGCGCGAGCTGAACAGCGGCTGCTGCGCGAAGCCCGCGCCGCCGCCCATCATGCGGCCCATCATGTAGCCCGCCATTAACGGCATCCAGAAACTGCCGCCGCTGTGGGCCTGCGCCTGGTTTTCACCCGCAACGCCCGCCTGAGCAGGGGCCTGTTGGCACTGGTTTTCACCGAATTCCGCCACGCAGTCTTCGCGGGTGGCGTATTTTGGCGCGGTGCGCTCGGCTTCTTTCAGGGCATTATTGTAAGCCGTAGTACATTCGGCGCTTTTGCCCGGATTAGCGGCCGAACAGTCGTCGGCGTTCTGATAAAGCGAGACAGTCTCATCGCTCTTTTCACAACCCGCGAGCATAAACACGGCAGAGACCGCCAATGCAACCGGAGTTAAGTGGCGCGCGCTAAAGCTTTTGCGAAACGTCGCATGATTGATGGATTTTGTCCGTTTCATTTTATCTTCCTGAACCCAGTGATAATGCAAAGAATTAACTTCAAAGGATAGAGGATGAACGGTCGAAATTAAAGCGGCGGGCGCGCCGGGCGCGGATCTTTACGTTGCCTTACGAAGTTTCGGGGGGTGATTCACACCCCCCGTCGCAGGCTTAATTGCGGAACGGATTTTTACTGTTGCTCTGCGTTGCGGAGGCAGGTTGCAACGCGCTCGCTGGCTGAGCGGCTGGCTGGGTCTGCGCGCTGGTGGTGGCGTAGCCATCCGCAGCGGCATCCTGTCGGGAGTTTTCCGGTGCCACGATTTCAGGCGTGGTAGAAACCGGTTTGCCCAGGTTGCTGTTGAGGATCTGCAGATCCTGCTCGTTCAACGTTCCCAGCGCGGATTTAATATTCAGCTGGTTAATCAGGTAGTTGTAACGGGCACTGGAGAGCTGCTGCTTCGCGTTGTACAGCGTAGTGGTGGCATCCAGCACATCGACGATGGTACGGGTACCCACTTCGTAACCGGCTTCTGTCGCATCTAATGAACTCTGGGCAGAAACCACCGCCTGTTTATAGGCGTTGATGCTGCTGATAGAGGCATTGATGTTATTGAAAGACGAACGCACGGTTTGCACCACGTTGCGGTGTGCGCTTTCAAGCTGCTCGCTGGCACCCACAAAGTTGTACTGCGCTTGTTTAACCTGGGACGTCACCGCGCCGCCGCTGTAGATCGGCAGGGAGAAATTGATGCCCACTTTATTCTGACCAACGTTGCTGTCGTTATACTGGGCGGTATTGGTCGCGGAACCGCTGTAAGAGCTGTCGGAAATGCCGGTCGATGCAGTCAAACCCACTGTCGGCATATGGCCAGTTTCCGCCAGGCGGATTTGCTCGCGGGCCAAATCCTGACTCAGGCGCGCCTGCAACAGCGCCAGGTTGCGGTTTTCCGCTTCTTTCAACAGATTGTTGACTGAATCCGGTTTCGCGGTTTTGAACGCGTCCACGTTCAGCGAAGCCAACTGCGGATAATAGTTGCCGGTCACCTGGCGCAGCTGTTCCAGCGCGTTATCCAGGTTGTTACGGGCGGTGACTTCGTTCGCCAACACGTTATCGTACTGAGAACGGGCGTTCTGCACGTCGGTGATCGCCACCAGGCCCACGTTAAAACGCTGGGTGGTCTGGTCTAACTGGCGATAAATCGCCTGTTTCTGCGCTTCGGTAAAGGAGAGCGCATCGATCGCGCTGAGCACGTTAAAATACGCGGTCGCGGTGTTCAGGATCAGGGTTTGCTGATCGGTCTGGAAAGTGACGTCCTGAATCCCGGCGCTTTTTTCCTGAAGCGTTAGCTGACGCCATTTCGACATATCGAAAATGGTCTGGGTCAACGACAGCGATGCGCTGGTGGTGTTGGAGTTAACGCCATTCGCATCGCGGTAACCGTTACTGTAAGAGTAGTCTGCGCCAAGGCCGAGCTGCGGTAATAAAGGACTGCGAGCTTCGTTGATTTTTTCGAATGCGGCATCACGATCGGCGGCGGATCTACGCAGGTCCGGGTTGCTCAAACGTGCTTGCTGATAAACCTGTAACAGGTTTTCTGCCTGGCTCATGGCGCTGAATCCGGTAAGGCTCAGGCCGATAAGAATGGGGAGCAGTTTCTTCATTTGCATTCCTTGTTGTGAAGCAGAATTTGTTTATTAGCGCTGACAGAAGTCGAAAATTGTCGCCGATTTTAGCAGAATCCGCGATATGTGAAGATTGGCCTTCTGTGCCTTATGCCATTAAATTTCATCAATCTACCATATTGGCGTTATAACGACAGGTAAACTGAGTTGAATACGTTCACCACCATCCTCATTTATAACAGGCTTTGATCATGAGTAAACCAGACGATCGTGCAGTGACTTTTACAAAAAACGATGTAGAAATTATTGCACGGGAAAAACTGTACCGCGGCTTTTTTTCGTTAGATCTGTATCGTTTTCGACACCGCCTTTTTAATGGTGAAATGAGCGGCGAAGTGCGGCGTGAAATTTTTGAGCGCGGTCATGCTTCAGTCCTGCTACCCTTTGACCCTGTGCGCGATGAAGTGGTGCTGATCGAGCAGATCCGTATCGCCGCGTATGACACCAGCGACACCCCATGGTTGCTGGAGCTGGTCGCCGGGATGATTGAACCTGGCGAAAGCGTGGAGGAAGTGGCGCGTCGCGAAGCCATGGAAGAAGCAGGATTGGTGGTGGGACGCACGAAGCCAGTATTGAACTATCTCGCAAGCCCTGGCGGCACCAGCGAGCGGTTATCGATTCTGGTGGGTGAAGTGGATGCCACGCAGGCCGAAGGTATACACGGCCTGGTGGAAGAAAACGAAGATATTCGTGTTCATGTGGTAAGCCGGGAACAGGCATACCAGTGGGTTAAAGAGGGGAAAATCGATAACGCAGCCTCAGTCATCGCACTGCTCTGGCTGCAACTGCACTATCAAGAAATACGTCAAGAGTGGAACACCTGAATATGAAGCGCTATACCCCCGACTTTCCAGAAATGATGCGCCTTTGCGAAACAAATTTTGCAATTTTGCGCCGCTTACTGCCGCGAACGGATGCAGTGGGCGAAACAGTGAGCTATCAAGTCGGCAGCGCGCAATACCGATTAACGATTCTCGAATCCACCCGCTACACTACGCTCGTGGAAATCAAACAGACCGTGCCCGCTATTAGCTACTGGAGCCTGCCGTCAATGTCGGTGCGGCTCTATCATGACGCGATGGTGGCGGAAGTGTGTTCAAGCCAGCAGATCTTTCGCTTCAAAGCACGTTATGATTACCCGAATAAAAAGTTGCATCAACGCGATGAAAAGCATCAGATTAACCAGTTTCTTGCTGATTGGTTGCGCTACTGCCTGGCGCATGGAGCGATGGCGGTTCCGGTTTGTTAGCGTCGTGAAACCTAAGGACACCCTTTGGAACGTTTGTTGAATCTTCCTGTTGCGGATGGGGCGAGCGTCAGGATTTTACAAATTACCGATACCCACCTGTTCGCGCAAAAAAGCGAAACGCTGTTGGGCGTCAATACCTGGAGTAGTTATCAGGCTGTGCTGGAGGCTATCACGGCACAGCAGCGCCCGTGCGACCTGATCGTTGCGACCGGCGATTTAGCGCAGGATCATACGCCGGAGGCTTATCAGCACTTCGCGCAGGGTATCGCCGTCTTTTCTGCGCCCTGCGTCTGGCTGCCAGGCAACCATGATTTCCAGCCCGCCATGTTCAGCGCGCTTCAGGATGCGGGCATCTCCCCGGCGAAGCAGGTGCTGTGCGGCGACAACTGGCAGATCCTGCTGTTGGACAGCCAGGTGTTCGGCGTTCCGCACGGTGAGTTAAGCGAATATCAACTGGATTGGCTGGAAACGAAGCTGGCGGAAAACGCCGAGCGGTTCACCTTGTTACTGCTTCATCACCATCCGTTACCGGCAGGATGCAGTTGGCTGGATCAACACAGCTTGCGTAACGCGGGTGAGCTGGACGCGGTGCTACGCCGTTTTCCGAATGTGCGCCACCTGCTGTGCGGGCATATCCACCAGGAACAGGATCTCGACTGGAATGGCCGCCGTCTGCTGGCGACACCGTCCACCTGCGTCCAGTTCAAACCCCATTGCGCGAACTTTACCCTGGATACCATCGCCCCCGGTTGGCGCTGGCTGGAGCTGTATGCCGACGGTACGCTGACCACCCAGGTCGAACGCCTTGAGGGGACGCAGTTCAATCCTGATACCGCGTCTGAAGGCTACTGATGTCCACGCTTCTCTACCTGCACGGGTTCAACAGTTCGCCACGCTCTGCGAAAGCAACCCTGTTTAAAGCCTGGCTTGAACACCACCACCCGGCGATTAAGATGATCGTGCCGCAACTGCCGCCGTTTCCCTCCGATGCGGCGGAACTGCTGGAGTCGCTGGTGCTGGAGCACGGCGGCGAAGAACTGGCGGTGGTGGGCTCGTCTCTCGGTGGGTATTACGCCACCTGGCTCTCCCAATGCTTTATGCTGCCAGCGGTGGTGGTTAACCCGGCGGTGCGCCCCTTCGAACTGCTGGTCGACTATTTAGGCCAAAACGAGAACCCCTACACCGGGCAGCAATATGTGCTAGAGTCACGCCATATTTACGATCTCAAAGTCATGCAAATCGACCCGCTGGAAGCGCCGGATTTGATCTGGCTGCTCCAGCAGACCGGGGACGAGGTGCTTGATTATCGCCAGGCAGTGGCTTACTACGCTTCCTGCCGGCAGACCGTGATTGACGGGGGTAATCATGCCTTTGTGGGCTTTGAAGATTATTTCTCACAGATTGTCGATTTTCTGGGTATTGAGTAATTCTGCCCGGATTCGATGCCGTTTCTCTCTGAACGAATAAACCATGACGCAATCCTATAACGCTGATGCCATTGAGGTACTCACCGGGCTTGAGCCGGTTCGCCGCCGTCCGGGGATGTATACCGATACCACTCGTCCCAACCACCTTGGGCAGGAAGTTATTGATAACAGCGTGGACGAAGCGCTGGCGGGCCATGCCAAACGCGTAGACGTGATCCTCCACGAAGATCAGTCGCTTGAGGTGATTGACGACGGGCGCGGTATGCCTGTCGATATCCATCCGGAAGAGGGTGTACCTGCCGTTGAGCTGATCCTGTGCCGTCTGCACGCCGGGGGTAAGTTCTCTAATAAAAACTACCAGTTCTCAGGCGGCCTGCACGGCGTGGGGATCTCGGTGGTCAACGCCCTGTCGAAGCGGGTTGAAGTGAACGTTCGTCGTGACGGGCAGATTTACAACATCGCGTTCGCTAACGGCGATAAAGTGAAAGATCTGGACGTGGTCGGCACCTGCGGTAAACGCAATACCGGTACCAGCGTTCATTTCTGGCCGGATGAATCCTTCTTCGATTCCCCGCGTTTTTCAGTTTCGCGCTTAAGCCATTTGCTGAAAGCCAAAGCGGTGCTGTGCCCCGGCGTGGAAATCACCTTTAAAGACAAGGTGAACAACACCGAACAGCGCTGGTGCTATCTCGACGGGCTGAATGATTACCTGAGCGAAGCGGTCAACGGGCTGCCGACGCTGCCGGAAAAACCGTTTATCGGTAATTTCTCCAGCGATACGGAAGCGGTTGACTGGGCGCTGCTGTGGCTGCCGGAAGGCGGCGAATTGCTGACCGAAAGCTACGTTAACCTGATCCCCACCATGCAGGGCGGGACTCACGTTAACGGCCTGCGTCAGGGCCTGCTGGACGCGATGCGCGAATTCTGCGAGTACCGCAATATCCTGCCGCGCGGCGTCAAACTGTCGGCGGAAGATATCTGGGAACGCTGCGCCTATGTGCTGTCGGTGAAAATGCAGGACCCGCAGTTTGCGGGGCAGACCAAAGAGCGACTCTCGTCGCGCCAGTGCGCGGCGTTTGTTTCAGGCGTGGTTAAAGACGCCTTCAGCCTGTGGCTGAACCAGAACGTTCAGGCCGCAGAAATGCTGGCGGAACTGGCAATCTCCAGCGCTCAGCGCCGGATGCGCGCCGCCAAAAAAGTGGTGCGTAAAAAACTCACCAGTGGACCGGCGCTGCCGGGCAAACTGGCAGACTGCACCGCACAGGATTTAGCCCGTACCGAGCTGTTCCTCGTAGAAGGGGATTCGGCGGGCGGTTCCGCCAAACAGGCGCGTGACCGTGAATATCAGGCGATCATGCCGCTGAAGGGTAAGATCCTTAATACCTGGGAAGTGTCGTCAGATGAAGTGCTGGCGTCTCAGGAAGTGCACGATATTTCGGTGGCGATCGGCATCGATCCCGACAGCGAAGATCTCAGCCAGTTGCGCTACGGTAAGATTTGCATTCTGGCGGATGCCGACTCGGACGGTCTACATATCGCTACGCTGCTGTGCGCGCTGTTTGTGAAGCACTTCCGCACCCTGGTGAAAAACGGCCACGTCTACGTTGCGCTGCCGCCGCTGTACCGCATCGATTTGGGTAAAGAGGTTTACTACGCGCTGACGGAAGAAGAAAAAGCCGGCGTGCTGGATCAGTTGAAGCGCAAGAAGGGCAAACCGAACGTGCAGCGCTTTAAAGGGCTGGGCGAAATGAACCCGCTGCAACTGCGTGAAACCACGCTGGACCCGAACACCCGCCGTCTGGTGCAGTTGACCATCAGCGACGATGACGATGCGCGCACCACGGCGATGATGGATATGCTACTGGCGAAAAAGCGTTCGGAAGATCGTCGCAACTGGTTGCAGGAGAAGGGCGATCTCGCCGATCTGGACGTGTAACCGGCGCGAAAACGTAAAAAAGGCGATGAATCTTCATCGCCTTTTTTGATCCTGAAGGCGCGGTTAAACGCCCTGTTCCAGAATACGGATATGGGTTTCCAGCACGTCGCCTTTCACCGCTTCGCTCCACGCTTTCATGTGCGGTGTCTGAAGATGGGCCTCAAGGTGCGGCACGCTTTCCCACTGTTCCAGCATCACGATGGAATCTGGCGCGGTGGACTGGAAGCTTACCTGGGCATTCACATCCACCAGCGGCGCATAGCCGTGGCAACCTTCTTCGGCCAGCACAGCAGGAATAATTTTGGCGAACTGATCCAGTACCGCCTGGCGATGATGTGCGCCCGGACGCGTGCGGATCTCTGCAATAACTGTCAGCATGAAAAACTCCTTGTGATAAATCCGTAAAACAGGAGTCGCAGGCGCGCGCTATTAACACGGCGCACAAACCGCGACTCTTTTAATCAGGATAGAGTAACAGGCATTCAGTTAAGCAAAAATCGCCGCCAGATGCTCGCGATATTCTTGAATATAACGCGGCACGTCAGGCATTTTGATCACGTCATTGGTGATAAAGGTCGGCAGCGGGTCCATGCCCAGGAACTGATTGGCCTTATGGAACGGCAGATACACGCCATCGACACCCACGCCGTGGAAGAACTGATCTTCGTCGGTGAACGCATCAAGCGGGGCGTTCCACGTCAGAGAGAGCATATATTTGGTGCCCTGGATCAGACCGCCGGAGCCGTATTTTTTGCTGGCGTCAGAGCGGGTACGGCCATCGCTGGCGTACAGGGTGCCGTGACCTTCAGTGAACACATCGTCGATATATTTTTTCACCGTCCAGGGCGCGCCCATCCACCAGCCTGGCATCTGATAAATCACCACGTCGGCCCAGACGTATTTCTGCACTTCCGCCTGGATATCGTAATCGCTGTCGGCGCGGGTCACCTGAACATCGTGTCCGAGGTCGCGCAAAAAGCTTTGTGCGACGTCGGTCAGGGTGTCGTTAAGCTGGCCTTTAGAGTGCGCAAATTCTTTAGCGCCGTTGATGATAAGCACGTTGCTCATTATTTATCCTCGAATAATTACATTTGGCATGAATCATAGCGGATTGGGCGAGACGGTAAAATTAGCAAAAAGAGCAAAGACTTTTGCCAGATGAGCAATAATCAACGTGTACAGCGGTAGTCTGATTACTGTTGTTAAATACAGGAAAGATGCCATCCCACGCTGGGACTCGCTCCTCAGATAAGGTACTATCTGCGGCAATATTGCCGCTACTTCACCCTGCGGCCCCTGTTCGAGGTATAACGATTAATGAGTGACATTACTCAGGATGGTGCAGAGCGTCTTGCGCTGCATGAGTTCACGGAAAACGCCTATCTGAACTACTCCATGTACGTCATCATGGACAGGGCGTTACCCTTTATCGGCGACGGTTTAAAACCCGTGCAGCGCCGCATCGTGTATGCGATGTCCGAGCTGGGCCTCAGCGCCAGCGCCAAGTTTAAAAAGTCGGCCCGTACCGTGGGCGACGTGTTGGGTAAATACCATCCGCACGGCGACAGCGCCTGCTATGAGGCGATGGTGTTAATGGCCCAGCCGTTCTCCTATCGTTATCCGCTGGTGGATGGCCAGGGGAACTGGGGGGCACCGGACGATCCGAAATCTTTCGCGGCGATGCGTTATACCGAATCGCGCCTGTCAAAATATGCCGAGCTGTTGCTCAGCGAACTCGGCCAGGGCACGGTAGATTTTGTGCCTAACTTTGACGGCACCCTGGACGAGCCGAAAACGCTGCCAGCGCGGGTGCCGAATATTCTGTTAAACGGCACCACCGGTATCGCGGTCGGGATGGCGACGGATATCCCGCCGCACAACCTGCGCGAAGTGGTGAAAGCCACCATCAGCCTGATCGATAACCCGAAAACTACCCTGGACGATGTGCTGGATATCGTGCAGGGCCCGGATTACCCGACCGAAGCGGAAATCATCACTCCACGCGCCGAGATCCGCAAAATCTACCAGAGCGGGCGCGGTTCCGTGCGTATGCGCGCGGTGTGGAAGAAAGAGGACGGCGCGGTGGTGATCACAGCGCTGCCGCACCAGGTTTCCGGCGCCCGCGTGCTGGAGCAAATCGCCGCTCAGATGCGCAATAAAAAGCTGCCGATGGTGGACGATTTACGCGACGAGTCGGACCATGAAAACCCGACGCGTCTGGTGATTGTGCCGCGCTCCAACCGCGTGGATATGGAGCAGGTGATGAACCACCTGTTCGCCACCACCGACTTGGAAAAGAGCTACCGCGTTAACCTGAACATGATCGGCCTGGATAACCGTCCGGCGGTGAAAAACCTGCTGGAGATCCTGACCGAATGGCTGGCTTACCGTCGCGATACCGTGCGCCGCCGTCTGAACTATCGTCTGGAAAAAGTGCTCAAGCGCCTGCATATCCTGCAAGGCTTGCTGGTGGCGTTCCTCAATATCGACGAAGTGATTCATATCATCCGCACTGAAGATGAGCCGAAGCCGGTACTGATGGCCCGTTTCGAACTGAGCGAAACCCAGGCTGAAGCCATCCTTGAGCTGAAACTGCGCCACCTGGCGAAGCTCGAAGAAGTTAAAATTCGCGGTGAGCAGGACGCGCTGGAAAAAGAACGCGATCAGATCCAGTCGATTCTGGCCTCTGAACGCAAAATGAATACCCTGCTGAAGAAAGAACTACAGGCCGACGCCGACGCCTTTGGCGACGATCGCCGCTCGCCGCTGCATGAGCGTAGCGAAGCAAAAGCCATGAGCGAGCACGACATGCTGCCGTCTGAGCCGATCACCATCGTGCTGTCGCAGATGGGCTGGGTGCGCAGCGCCAAAGGCCACGACATTGACGCGCAGGGTCTGAGCTACAAAGCGGGGGATAGCTGGCTGGCGTCTGCGAAAGGTAAGAGTAACCAGCCGGTGGTGTTTATCGATTCCACCGGGCGCAGCTACGCCATTGACCCCATCACGCTGCCGTCGGCGCGCGGGCAGGGCGAACCGATCACCGGTAAGCTGACGCTGCCGCCAGGCGCGGTAGTTGAGCAGATGCTGATGGCTAATGAAGATCAGAAGCTTTTGATGGCTTCGGATTCCGGCTACGGTTTCGTCTGCACCTTCAACGATTTGATTGCCCGCAACCGGGCAGGCAAAGCGGTGATCTCGCTGCCGGAAAACGCCCATGCGCTGCCGCCGCTCGAGATCGTCAGTGACCAGGATATGCTGCTGGCGATCACCGCCGCCGGCCGTATGCTGATGTTCCCGGTGTCCGATTTACCGCAGCTGTCCAAAGGCAAGGGGAACAAAATCATCTCCATTCCGGCGGCGGATGCGGCGAAGGGCGACGACAAGCTGGCGCACCTGCTGCTGCTGCCGCCGCAAAGCACGCTGACCTTCCTCGTTGGTAAACGCAAAATCAAAATGCGCCCGGAAGAGCTGCAAAAAGTGAACGGTGAACGCGGGCGTCGCGGCACCTTAATGCGCGGCCTGCAACGCATTGACCGTATCGAGGTGGATTCGCCGTTGCGTCCTGTCGCGGGAAATAGCGAAGAGTAAATTTGCCGACCGTCGCGGCAGCGGGAGCACGTCTCTCGCTGCCGTTTTCCCGCAGTGCGTCAGCGATAACTTTTTTATAACTCAGCCATTGTGTGTTGATGCGTCGCGCATAAGAATACGCGTTTGGGAAATCATCCGTATTGTGCCGTGGTCATCCTCGACCGGAGCGGTGTTTTTGCGACAAAGCCAGTATACTTGTCTGCGACAAGGGCTTCAGAGGTAGTTATGTTACTTATTCTTCGTATTATTTTTGTCGTGATTTACTGTATTTTGGTTTGCATTCTGGGTTGTATCTGGTGCTTGTTCAGCCCGCGTAACCCGCGCCACGTCGCTACCTTTGGCCATATGTTTGGCCGCCTCTCTACCGTTTTTGGATTAAAAGTCGAAAAGCGCTACCCGCAAGGTGTTGAGCAGTTCGGCAATGCCATTTTCATCGCCAACCACCAGAACAACTACGACATGGTGACGGCTGCAAACGTCGTGATCCCGCCAACGGTGACGGTGGGTAAGAAAAGCCTGCTGTGGATCCCGTTCTTCGGGCAGCTTTACTGGCTGACTGGCAACCTGCTGATCGACCGCGACAACCGCGCCAAAGCGCACGGCACCATCGCGCAGGTTGTAAACCAGTTTAAAAAGCGCCGCATCTCTATCTGGATGTTCCCGGAAGGCACCCGCAGCCGTGGCCGTGGTTTAATGCCGTTCAAAACCGGCGCGTTCCATGCGGCACTGGCAGCAGGCGTGCCAATCATTCCGGTTTGCGTGTCTAACACCCACGGCAAAATCAAACTTAACCGCTGGAAAAACGGCCTGGTGATTGTTGAAGTGATGCCGCCGATTGATACCTCTGCCTGGCAAAAGGATCAGGTGCGTGCGCTGGCGACCCATTGCCGTGAAGTGATGGAAGCCAAAATCAAAGAGCTGGACCAGGAAGTGGCCGAGCGCGAAGCATCAGGCAATATTTAAGTTTTACATCAAGAGGATACCTTCCTCGCGATTTTGACAGTTTACACGGAGCAAAGTATGTCACTCAGTCGGCGTCAGTTTATTCAGGCATCGGGAATGGTTCTCTGTGCAGGCGCAGCGCCACTGACGGCACACGCGGCAGGGCAGCAGCAACCGCTGCCGATCCCGCCGCTCCTCGAATCACGTCGCGGCCAGCCGCTGTTCCTTACCCTGCAACGCACCCACTGGTCGTTCACGCCCGGCACCCGCGCGCAGGTATGGGGCGTGAATGGTCGCTATCTCGGGCCGACCATCCGCGTCTGGAACGGCGATGACGTGAAGCTGATTTACAGCAACCGGCTGGCTGAAAACGTGGCGATGACGGTGAGCGGTTTGCAGGTTCCCGGCCCGCTGATTGGCGGCGCATCGCGCATGATGTCCGCCAGCGCCGACTGGGCACCGGTGCTGCCGATTCGCCAGCCAGCGGCCACGCTCTGGTATCACGCTAATACTCCCAATCGCAGCGCCGAGCAGGTTTATAACGGCCTGGCGGGAATGTGGCTGGTGGAGGATGAAGTTAGCAAAGCGCTGCCGATACCCAACCATTACGGCGTGGACGATTTCCCGGTGATCATTCAGGACAAGCGGCTGGATAACTTCGGCACGCCGGAGTACAGCGAGCCGGGCAGCGGCGGGTTTGTTGGCGATACGCTACTGGTTAACGGCGCGCAAAGCCCGTATGTGGATGTGTCCCGCGGCTGGGTGCGCCTGCGGCTGCTGAATGCCTCCAACGCCCGCCGCTATCTGTTGCAGATGAGCGACGGACGCCCGCTGCACGTGATTTCCAGCGATCAGGGCTTTCTGCCCGCGCCGGTTTCCGTGAAGCAGCTTTCCCTCGCGCCGGGTGAACGCCGCGAAATCCTGGTGGATATGACCAATGGTGATGAAGTTTCCGTCACCTGCGGTGAAGCGGCGAGCATTATGGATCGCCTGCGCGGCTTCTTTGAGCCTTCGAGCATTTTGATCTCCACGCTGGTGCTGACGCTGCGTCCCACTGGCCTGTTACCGCTGGTGACCGATACCCTGCCGATGCGTTTATTGCCGAATAACATTCTGGACGGCAGCCCGGTACGCAGCCGCGATATCACCCTGGGCGACGATCCGGGCATTAACGGCCAACTGTGGGATATCAAGCGTCTGGATGTCACCACCCAGCAGGGCACCTGGGAGCGCTGGACGGTGCGTTCTGATTCGCCGCAGTCGTTCCACATTGAGGGTGTCCAGTTCCTGGTGCGCCATGTCAACGGCGCTGCGCCGTTCCCGGAAGATCGCGGCTGGAAAGACACCGTATGGGTCGACGGGCAGGTCGAACTGCTGGTTTATTTCTCGCAACCGTCCTGGGAACACTTCCCGTTCCTGTACGGTAGCCAGACCCTGGAGATGGCGGATCGCGGTTCAATCGGCCAGATTCTGGTGAACCCGGCGCCGTAAACTTTTCGTTCCCTTTTCCACGGCGGAAAAGGGACGTAAACGTTTTGTTATTACCTCTTCTTTTCTGGCGGCGATACAACGTATAATCGCCGCCCTTTGTCTATTTTTTTACCACCCCGGAAGCATTATGAGCGCTATAAGTCTGATCCAACCCGATCGCGACCTTTTTTCCTGGCCCCAGTATTGGGCTGCCTGTTTCGGCCCCGCGCCGTTCTTGCCGATGTCCCGTGAGGAAATGGATCAACTTGGCTGGGATAGCTGCGACATCATTTTGGTTACCGGGGATGCCTACGTCGACCACCCGAGCTTTGGGATGGCGATTTGCGGGCGCATGCTGGAAGCCCAGGGCTTCCGCGTCGGCATCATCGCCCAGCCGGACTGGAACACCAAAGACGACTTTATGCGTCTGGGCAAACCGAACCTGTTCTTCGGCGTGACCGCAGGCAACATGGACTCGATGATCAACCGTTACACCGCCGACCGTAAACTGCGCCATGATGATGCCTATACGCCGGATAACGTGGCGGGTAAACGTCCTGACCGCGCGACCCTTGTCTACACCCAACGCTGTAAAGAAGCGTGGAAAGACGTGCCGGTGATCCTCGGCGGCATCGAAGCCAGCCTGCGCCGTACCGCGCATTATGATTACTGGTCTGATACCGTGCGCCGTTCAGTGCTGGTGGATTCCAAAGCCGATATGCTGATTTTCGGCAACGGCGAGCGCCCGCTGGTGGAAGTGGCACACCGCCTGGCACAGGGTGAACCGGTGGGCCAGATCCGCGATGTACGTAACACGGCGATTATGGTGAAAGAGGCGCTGCCGGGCTGGAGCGGGGTGGATTCCCGTATCATTGATATGCCAGGCAAAATCGACCCGATCCCGCATCCTTACGGCGACGATCTGCCGTGTGCGGATAACAAACCTGTCGAACCGAAGAAAGCCGAAGCGAAAGCCGTGGTGGTTCAGCCGCCGCGTCCCAAGCCGTGGGAAAAGACCTATGTGCTGCTGCCGTCGTTTGAAAAAGTCAAAGGCGACAAAGTGCTCTACGCACATGCATCGCGTATTTTGCACCACGAAACTAACCCAGGCTGCGCGCGTGCATTGATGCAAAAACACGGCGAGCGTTACATCTGGGTCAACCCGCCGGCGATACCTTTGTCGACTGAAGAGATGGACAGCGTATTTGCGCTGCCGTACAAACGCGTGCCACACCCCGCGTACGGCAATAGCCGTATTCCGGCGTATGAGATGATCCGTTTCTCGATCAATATCATGCGCGGCTGCTTTGGCGGCTGCTCATTCTGCTCAATTACCGAGCACGAAGGCCGCATTATTCAGAGCCGTTCTGAAGATTCTATCGTTAATGAAATCGAAGCGATTCGCGACACGGTTCCCGGCTTTACTGGCGTGATCTCGGATTTGGGTGGACCAACCGCCAATATGTACATGCTGCGCTGCAAGTCGCCGCGCGCTGAGCAAACCTGCCGTCGCCTGTCGTGCGTTTATCCGGACATTTGCCAGCACATGGATACCAACCACCAGCCGACCATCGATCTGTATCGCCGTGCGCGCGATCTGAAAGGCATCAAGAAGATCCTGATCGCCTCCGGTGTGCGTTACGACATCGCTGTGGAAGACCCGCGTTACATCAAAGAACTGGCGACGCACCACGTTGGCGGCTATCTGAAGATTGCGCCGGAGCACACTGAGGAAGGCCCGCTGTCGAAAATGATGAAGCCGGGCATGGGCAGCTACGATCGTTTTAAAGAGCTGTTCGATACCTATTCTAAGCAAGCCGGTAAAGAGCAGTATCTGATCCCCTACTTTATCTCCGCCCACCCCGGTACGCGCGATGAAGACATGGTGAACCTGGCGCTGTGGCTGAAACAGCGCCGTTTCCGTCTGGATCAGGTGCAGAACTTCTATCCGTCACCGCTCGCTAACTCGACCACCATGTATTACACCGGCAAAAACCCGCTGAGTAAGATTGGTTACAAGAGTGAAGATGTGGTGGTGCCGAAAGGGGATAAACAACGCCGCCTGCATAAAGCGCTGCTGCGTTATCACGACCCTGCCAACTGGCCGCTGATCCGTCAGGCGCTGGAGGCGATGGGTAAAAAGCACCTGATTGGCTCACGCCGCGATTGCCTGGTGCCTGCGCCGACGCTGGATGAGATGCGCGAAGCGCGCCGTCAGAATCGCCATACGCGTCCGGCATTAACCAAACATACGCCGGTGGAACATCAGCGTCAGACGCCCGCTGCGGGCCCACGTCGCAGTGGGAAAACGCCCGGGAAAGCGCCGCTAAAAGCGCGTCAGCGCTAATGAAAAAGGGGGAATGATTTCCCCCTTTTTTGTGCCGCAATGGCTCAATACAGCCCCAACACCTTCCACCACGCCAGGCCAACGCTCATAAAAATGGCCTGGTTCACCAGGCTGACCACAAACCCGGTGCGCCACCACACGCCTGTCGGCACATAGCCTGCGCCGAACAGGATCGGGCCGCGCGCGTGGGTGTACTGGGTTAATGAGCAATACAGACTGCTGCTGAACGCCAGCATAAAGGCCAGCGGGACGATCGGCAGGCCGATATGGCTACCAACGCCCAGGAACACGGCATACAGCGCGGCGATTTGCGCGTTGCCGCTGGCGAAGAAGTAGTGGGTATAGAAATAGGCGGCGTTAAGCAGTAAAAGCACCACCACCCAACTGGTTCCCTGCAACGAGCTTGCCAGGCTTTCGCCAATCACGTTGCCAAACCAACTGGTAAAGCCGAGTTTCTTAAGCTGGTTAGCCATCATCAGCAGGGCCGCAAACCAAATCAGCGTATCCCATGCGCCTTTCTCGCTTTTGACGTCTTCCCAGGATAACACGCCGCTTAACAGCAGCACCGACAGCCCAACAAAAGAGGCGGTAGTGGGGTCAACGCCCAGGGTATCGCCGAAAATCCACAGCACCAACAGCAGCACGATGGTGCCAAGCATCAGCCATTCACCTTTGGCGATCGGCCCCATTTTCTCCAGTTCGCTCATCGCCAGTTTTGGCGCATCGGGCGTGTGCGTGATGGTCGGGCGTACCAGCACATATACCAGCAGCGGCACCACGATCAGCGATACCAGGCAGGGCAGCAGGGCAGCCAAAAACCAGCCGCCCCAGGTGATGGTCACGCCCGCATTGGCCGCCAGTTTCACCGCCAGCAGGTTGCCGGTGTAACCGGTCATAAACAGCGCGGCGGTGACGTCATTGACGTTACCAATGCAGGCAATCAGGAAGGTGCCAATTTTGCTGCGCGACTCATCTTCCGGTCGGGAATCGAAGCTGCGGGAAAGCGCATCGGCAATAGGGTAGATCACGCCGCCGCAGCGCGCGGTGTTGCTGGGCATCGCTGGCGAAAGAATCAAATCGGCACATGCCAGGCCCCACGCCAGCCCAAGCGTGCGTTTACCCAGTAAGCGGATCATCTGGAGCGCAATACGCCGCCCAAGGCCGGTTTTGATAAACCCGCGGGCAATCATAAACGCCACGACGATCAGCCAGATCAGCGAGCTGTTAAGTTCACTCAACGCCGTGGTGATGGCATCGCTGGCTTTTACATCGCCCGCCGCACGGACCAGGGCAAACACAGTAATGCCGATAATCCCTACCGCGCCAATAGGCAGCACGTTCGCCACGATGCAGACGATGGTCGTGACGAAGATAACCGCGCTGTGCCAGGCGGGGAGGGTTAATCCGCTGGGCGGTGTTAATTGCCATAACAGCGCCGCCGGTATCAGAATCAAAATCAGTTTGAGCCAGTTAACGGCTCTTGAAGGAGACGTGCCCACGATGAAATCCTTATCAAAAAATTATTGGAAAAAACGAATCATTCATGTTGCGAATAATTCATTGATAGATAAGGATTTTATCGGTGTGGCGAAAGGGGCTTACTGTTTAAGCGCAGAAATGAGGATTAAAAAATTCTGAAAAAAACCGGCGCCGGGCGCCGGGTTGATAAAGATTATCCGCCGAACTGGTCCGGGTCCGGCCCCAGCCGTTTACCCTGATCGAGTTTAGCGATATCGCCGAGTTCGTCTTTATCAAGACGGAAGTCCCAGACGTCAAAGTTTTCTACGATACGTGAAAGCGTGACCGATTTCGGGATCACCACCAGGCCGGAATCCAGATGCCAGCGGATCACGATTTGTGCCGGAGTTTTGCCATATTTATCCGCCAGCTCGCGGATCACTTTCTGGTCAAATACCCCTTCGCCGCCCTGAGCGAGCGGGCTCCAGGATTCAGTCTGGATCTTGTGCGTGGCGTTCCAGGCATGGAGTTGGCGCTGTTGCAGCAGAGGATGCAACTCGATCTGGTTGATCACCGGCGTGACGCCCGTTTCATCAATCAGCCGTTGCAGGTGGTTAATCTGGAAGTTGCACACCCCGATACTTTTGGCGAGCCCCTGCTTTTGCAGCTCAATCATCCCTTTCCAGGCATCAACAAAGTGATCGATGGCCGGGACCGGCCAGTGCATCAAATAGAGATCGACATGATCGAGCTTAAGCTTCTCAAGACTCTCTTCCAGAGCCTGCTGGGGGCGCTGCTGATCGTCATTCCAGAGTTTAGTGGTGATAAACAATTCATCACGCGGGATGCCCGCGCTTTGAAGAGCTTGCCCCACGCCCTGTTCGTTTTTGTATGCCGCAGCGGTATCAATGGAGCGATACCCCACCTCAAGCGCTTTATGAATGGCGGGAACCACTTCGTCATTCCCTGCCTTCCATACGCCAAGGCCAAGCTGTGGCATAACATTACCGTCCTGAAGCTTAATTACGGTCGGATTTGCCATAAATTCCTCCTTTTGGAATACCCCGCAAGGTGCTGCGGGGTAAGTCGAGTGACTTAATTCTGGACGAAAAAGCCGAAAACGAAAGGTCGGGCGGTAAAAAGCTTAGCGTGCGGCTTCGTAAATTTTACGGCTCACATCCAGGGTAATGTCTTTGTGTTCGCCGAGTTTGGTCATGCCATGTTCTTCCAGTTTCGCCAGCAAACCGGGGATGGAGCTGCCGTCGAGACCGTAGCCGGAAAGGGTGGTCGGCACGCCCATTTGCTCGAAGAAATGGCGGGTTGCGGCGATGGCGGCATCAATACGCGCGTCTTCGCTGCCTTCGGTGATATTCCAGACGCGCTCCGCGTACTGAAGCAGCTTGGCGCGTTTTTCATTGCGCTTGATGTTCAGCAGCGATGGCAGCACTACCGCCAGGGTCTGCGCATGGTCGAGGCCGTGCATCGCAGTCAGTTCGTGGCCCAGCATATGGGTCGCCCAGTCCTGCGGCACGCCTGCGCCGATCAGACCGTTCAGCGCCATGGTCGCTGCCCACATCACATTGGCGCGCACGTCATAGTTTTCCGGTTCTGACAGCGCTTTCGGGCCATCTTCCACCAGCGTCAGCAAAATGCCTTCTGCGAAACGGTCCTGCACTTTGGCGTTAACCGGGTAAGTGATGTACTGCTCAACGGTATGAACGAAGGCATCCACTACGCCGTTCGCTACCTGGCGCGGCGGCAGGGTGTAGGTATAAACCGGATCGAGAACCGCGAAAACCGGCTGTACGAACGGGGAATGGAACGCCTGTTTGTCACCGGTAGTACGGCGGGAAATCACCGCGCCTTTGTTGGATTCAGAACCGGTTGCCGGCAGGGTTAATACCGAGCCCATCGGGATGGCGCGGGTGATTTTGCTACCGGAGGTTTGCAGGATTTCCCACGGGTCGACGCCGTCCGGGTAGTGCGCGGCGGCGGCGATAAATTTAGTGCCATCCAGTACGGAACCGCCGCCGACGGCCAGCAGGAACGTCACATTCTCTTTACGGGCTACTTCAACCGCTTTCATCAGCGTTTCGTAGGACGGGTTCGGCTCAATGCCGCCGAACTCCAGCACGTCCAGGCCTTTCAGTGCGTCATACACCTGGTCCAGCACGCCGGTTTTCTTGACGCTGCCGCCGCCGTAAGTGATCAATACGCGGCTGCCTTCCGGGATTTGCGCCCGCAACTGGGCGATAGAATTTTTACCAAACAGGATTCGGGTAGGGGTATGCAGATCGAAATTATTCATGGGAACTCCCGTTAAGTGGGTGAACAGAGGGCCACAGCGTGGCGATGGGATATATTGTGGGCGCGGCTGTCGGTATGCTCAATGCTCATTTCTGCCGGTGTCTTGCCTGTTTCTCCAGGACGCTGGAGGATCCGCAATTTTTTGCGCACAATGTGAAGCGTGAATAATGGCCACAGCGTAGCGAATCATGAACCGTCAGCAAATCTGCCAGCATCTGGCAAAAAAAGTTAACATCCTGAAAAATAATGAAGATGAAATTAGCGCCTTGCTGCCGGAGATCCGCTTGCTGTACGGCACCCAGCCGCACCCGCGCACGCCGGTAATGTACCAGCCTGGCATCATATTTCTCTTTTCCGGCAATAAGACCGGTTATCTTAACGATAGGGTGTTTCGCTACGATGCGAACGAATACCTGCTACTGACCGTGCCGCTGCCGTTTGAATGCGAAACCTTCGCCACGCCGGAAACGCCGCTGGCGGGCATCCGCATCAACGTGGATGTGCAACAACTGCAAACCCTGCTGATGGATATCGGCGAAGACGACGCGTTTCGCCCGGCGCAGTGCGCCAGCGGCATCAACTCCGCCGTGCTGTCTGATGAGATCCTCTGCGCCATTGAGCGGCTGATTGACGTACTGGATAAGCCGCTGGACGCGCGGATCCTCGGCAAATCAATTATTCGCGAGATCCTGTACCACGTACTGATGGGGCCGCGCGGCGGGGCGCTGCTGGCGCTGGTCAGCCGCCAGACGCATTTCAGCCTGATAAGCCGCGTGTTGAAACGCATTGAAAACCAGTACACCGAAAACCTGACCGTGGACCAGCTGGCGCTGGACGCCAATATGAGCGTGTCGGCGTTTCACCATAACTTCAAATCGGTGACCAGCACATCGCCGTTGCAGTACATCAAAACCTTCCGCCTGCATAAGGCCAGAATGTTGATTGTTCATGACGGGATGAAAGCCAGCGCGGCGGCGATGCGTGTCGGTTATGAGAGCGCATCGCAGTTTAGCCGGGAGTTTAAACGCTATTTCGGCGTGACGCCGGGAGAGGACGCGGCGCGGATGCGCACCTTGCAGGGAATGTAGTCACCCCGCCTTGCAGCGAGGTGACGTATCAGGCGAATTTCTTCTTCAGCACTACCGTCAGCGCGCCGATAAAGCCCGCCACCAGCAGCACGATAGGCAGCACCATCAGGAAAGTCATCACCTGGTCTTCATGGCGCTTCACGAACGGGATCATGCTGAGCGCATAGCCGAAGCTGGTCACCACACCGACCCACAAAAACGCGCTGAGCCAGTTAAAGAACTGGAAGCGGCGGTTAGACAGGCCGGAAATGCCCGCCATGGTCGGCAGCAGGGTGCGGATAAACGCGAGGAAGCGCCCCGCCAGCAGCGCCAGCAGGCCGTGCTGATCGAACATGCAGGTGGCGCGCTGGTGATATTTTTGCGGCAACTGCTTCAGCCAGCCTTTTACCGTTCGGGTATTGCCGAGCCAGCGGCCCTGCACGTAGCTCAGCCAACAGCCGAGGCTGGCTGCGGACGTCAAAATCACCATCGTCGGGACAAAATCCATCACGCCTTTCGCCACCAGCGCCCCTGCCAGCAGTAATAAACTATCGCCGGGTAAAAATGAGGCGGGTAACAGCCCATTTTCCAGAAACAGCGTGGCGAACATCACGCCGTAAACAATGCCGACCACATGCGGATCTGCCAGCGCGGCGAAATCATGCTGCCAGAGCGCGGAAACAATATTCTGAATAACAACCATGGGTAATCCTGACGAACAGCGTGTATAGGGTTATTGTAATCGCAAAACGCCCCGAGCGGTTTGATCCGGGGCCCAATAAATACAGACTATTCTGTCCTTATCGCTGTCCAGCGCTGGCAACTTCAGGCTATGCGCCCGAAACCGGCTTCCAGATCGGCAATCAAATCTTCGACATTCTCAAGGCCGATATGAACGCGAACCAGCGTACCGTCGAAATCGACACGGCTGTCCGGGCGGATGGCGGCGATCTCTTCAGGTTGGTTGGCAAGAATAAGCGATTCGAAGCCGCCCCAGGAATAGGCCATCCCGAAATAATTAAAATTATCGAGATACGCCGCAAACTCAGTCTCGTTAAGGCGTTTTTTCAGGATAAAAGAGAATAAACCGCTGCTGCCGAGAAAATCGCGTTTCCAGAACTCATGGCCTTTACTGCCGGGCAATGCCGGGTGATTCACGCGCGCCACCTGCGGATGCGCCGCCAGCCATTCAGCGACTTTTAAGCTGCTTTCATGGTGCTGACGCAAACGTACCGCCAGGGTACGCAAACCACGGCTGGTCATATAAGCGGTATCGGCATCCAGCATCTGGCCCATCAAATAGGCGTTTTCGCGCAGTTGCGCCCAGCAGCGTTCATTGGCGACCGCCGTGCCCACCATGCCGTCAGAATGGCCGATCAGGTATTTGGTGCCCGCCTGAATAGAAATATCAATGCCGAAATCCAGCGCTTTAAACAGCACGCCCGCCGCCCAGGTGTTGTCGATCATAATGATCGCCTCAGGCGCGACGCGGCGTACCGCAGCGACAATCGCCGGAACATCGTGCACTTCCATGGTGATAGAACCGGGTGACTCCAGAAACACGACTTTGGTGTTCGACTGGATATGCTCTGCGATACCCGCGCCGATCAGCGGGTCGAACCAACTGGTGGTCACGCCAAGTTTGGCGAGAATTTTGGTACAGAAATCCTGCGTCGGTTCATAGGCGGAGTGGGTCACCAGCACATGATCGCCTTGTTCGACAAACGCCAGAATGGTATTCGCCACCGCCGCTGCGCCGCAGGGGAACAGGGCACAACCCGCGCCGCCTTCCAGTTCGCACATCGCTTCCTGAAGCGAGAAGTGGGTTAGCGTGCCACGCCGCCCGTAAAACAGCTCGCCGGACGCACGCCCGGCAGTCGCCGCTTTTTTGGCAGCCACGCTGTCAAACACCAGTGATGACGCGCGTTGGATCACGCTATTCACTGAGCCCTGGGTATAACGTTTGCTGCGTCCGGCATTCACCAGCGCGGTTTCGATGTGCGGTTTTGTCATCTCGGCGAAATCCTGTTTATACGTCTGGATGTCCATACGTTACCACGGTTAAGGGTCAGGTCTTCTTCAACGAAGGTTAAAAAGTTAAAAAATAGTCGGCTGACTCGATTTACTGCGTAAGCGCAAGGAAAATTGCGGCTTTTTCCGACACTATGCAAATACTAATGAGAACTACTATCAATTCGGCGATGTTTTGATATTATTAGCGACAGTTTTGTGATTTTTGTCCTGGAGATACAGAGTGGGTAATGAGTTGATGCAGACGGATCTCTCCGTCTGGGGTATGTATCAGCACGCTGATATCGTGGTGAAGATGGTGATGATTGGCCTGATTCTGGCCTCCATCGTGACCTGGGCGATTTTCTTTAGCAAAAGCGCTGAACTGCTGAGCCAGAAGCGCCGTCTTAAGCGCGAGCAGCAGCTGTTGGCTAAAGCCCGTTCCCTGAACGACGCCAGCGAAATTTCCGCCTCCTTCCACGGCAAAAGTCTCAGCACCGCGTTGATTAACGAAGCCCAGGATGAGCTTGAGCTCTCCGAAGGCAGCGAGGACAACGAAGGGATTAAAGAGCGTACCGGTTTCCGCCTTGAGCGCCGTGTTGCGGCGATTGGCCGCCATATGGGCCGCGGCAACGGTTATCTCGCCACTATCGGCGCGATCTCCCCGTTCGTGGGCCTGTTCGGCACCGTGTGGGGCATCATGAACAGCTTTATCGGTATCGCCCAGACCCAAACCACTAACCTCGCGGTTGTCGCGCCAGGCATCGCAGAAGCGCTGCTGGCGACGGCGATTGGCCTGGTGGCGGCGATCCCGGCGGTCGTTATTTACAACATTTTTGCGCGGATGATCGGCAGCTATAAAGCGACGCTGGGCGATGTCGCTGCGCAGGTTCTGTTGCTGCAAAGCCGCGATCTGGATTTGAATGCTTCTTCTGCGCGCCCGGTGCGTACCGCTCAGAAATTACGTGTAGGTTAATGCCCTATGGCAATGCGTCTTAACGAGAATCTCGACGACAACGGCGAAATGCATGAAATCAACGTGACGCCGTTTATCGACGTGATGTTGGTTCTGCTGATTATCTTTATGGTGGCCGCGCCGCTGGCGACGGTTGACGTCAAAGTGAACTTGCCGGCCTCTACCAGCCAGCCGCAGCCGCGCCCGGAAAAACCGATTTACGTATCGGTGAAAGCGGACAAATCGATGTTCCTCGGTAATGAGCCGATTACTGAGGAAACGATGATCGCGCAGCTGGACACGCTGACGGAAGGCAAGAAAGACACCACGGTGTTCTTCCGCGCGGACAAAACCGTTGATTACGAAACCATGATGAACGTGATGGATACCCTGCATCAGGCGGGCTATCTGAAGATTGGTTTAGTCGGCCAGGAAACCGCGAAAGCGAAGTAATTTCCGGGCGTTAAAAAAGGCGTGGTGAAGACCACGCCTTTTTTGTTGCCTGGATTTAGCCTAAATGCTCGCCCCCGGTCACGCCATGCACTTCCGCCGTGACATAGCTCGATTCCTGGCTCGCCAGATAAACATAAATTGGTGCCAGTTCGGCAGGTTGGCCTGCGCGTTTCATCGGCGTTTGTTTACCGAATTCCGGCAGTTTTTCCTGCGGCTGCCCGCCGCAAATCTGTAACGCCGTCCAGATGGGACCTGGCGCCACGCAATTCACGCGGATCCCTTTCTCGGCAATTTGCTTCGCCAGACCGCGCGTGAAGTTGAGTATTGCGGCCTTGGTAGAAGCATAGTCCAGCAAATGCGGGCTCGGCTGATACGCCTGAATCGACGACGTTGTGATAATGCTGGCACCGGGTTTCAGGTGCGGTAGCGCCTGCTGGGTGATCCAGAACAGCGCGAACACGTTGACCGCATAGGTTTTAGTGAACTGTTCACTGGTGATCTCCGCGATATCCTGCACGGCGACCTGTTTACCGGCCACCAGCGCCAGAATATCCAGCCCGCCGAGTTCCTGCACCGCCTGGTCCACCAGGCTGCGGGCAAATTGCTCATCGCTCAAATCCCCGGGGATCAGCACGGCTTTACGCCCGGCTTCTTCGATAAGCTTTTTCACCGCTTCGGCATCTTCCTGCTCAGCAGGCAGATAGTTCAATACCACATCAGCGCCTTCACGCGCGTAAGCGATGGCCGCCGCGCGCCCGATGCCCGAGTCGCCGCCGGTAACCAGCGCTTTACGATCCTTAAGGCGGCCCGAACCGACATAGCTTTGCTCGCCGCAGTCGGGGACCGGATCCATCTTCGCCTGGATACCCGGAACAGGCTGCAACTGCTTCGGGTATTCTCCGGTGTAGTACTGGGTGGTTGGGTCCTGAACCTGGGATTGATCGTTAGCCATAAGGGATCTCCATCAGTTAAAAATTCCCTTTAAGGATAGTGCCCGGGCGTGAGTTTTCAGGCGGATTCAGGATATTCCTGAATAAAAATCCTTTCTAATGCGCTTTTTACGGCTTCGTTTGAAAGCCATGCGCGAAGCGCTTATGGTTAAAATTCAGTGGATTATCTTGATATAAGAAACGGGCGGGCCGGTTAGCTGTCGGCGGGAGGAGGAGAGACTGTCGTGTCGGGGTTGGCAGGCGTGAGCGTTTCAGGAGGCAGTGTCGCCACGGTTATCGTTTTGTACTGTTTCTCAGCCAGCTTGCGGCTCATCAGCAGCGTGGCGGCTTCTTGCGCTTTTACCTGCTGGTACTGGGCTTCTATCTGCGCTTCCAGCTCGTTTTTCAGCGTTGGATTTTTAGTCATTATGGCGCAAAGCACGGCCCCGTAGATCTCTTCTTTAACCTTAAGCGCGTAAATTTCCCGGCGGTTTTGCCACTTCAACTGCACCAGCGCAGCGGGAATAGCCACTTCCTGGGTGTAATACGCAATATCGTCATTGCGAATATCAATCAACGCCTGTCTGTTCTGACTTAATATAAATTTTTGTTCTTCCTGCTTATCCAAAGTAAAATATTTTTCGGTTTCCTGTTTTTCCATTGTTTATTTATCTCCTAATTGATAAAAAACAGGCTCCGTTGATTCGCGGGTAATAAGATTAAGCCAAATTTTTTTACCCTGATCGTTTATCAACGTTGTTTGCTCATGAATTAATTGGCTGATCTCTTCGGGGCTTATTTTCTGTTGTTCGAGAAGCGTATTAAGCACTTGCGCATAACTATCAATTTTAACCGCACAGAACAGGCGCTCTTTTATGTGGCGGTCGCGCTCCTCAAGTAAAGCATGACTCCGTTGCCCCGCCAGTGAAGTCCGGCTTAAAATATCTTTCTCATGCTCTCTGATATCGGGTATTCCTTGAGTGAAATTTTCATCTGCGCTGTCGGGCTGCGGTGGGTTAGCAGGCGTAGAAATAACGTAACGCGCCGCCACGAGATAATCGGGCAACATGATATAATTTCCTTATACTTCAGTTTGTTACGGTTATGGCTTTGATGTATTGCGTTGACGATACCATGTGCTAATTTTAAAATCAAAAAAATGGGTTCGGTGCATGAACACAGTTGTTTATTTAATTCTTACCGTATTACTGCTGATGGTCGGCATATTGATATTAATGCGCCAGGACGGTGACAATAAATCGCCAGTGGTTGAACCTGATGCGCGCGGGCCCGCCACCAAAGAGCAGGGCGAAGATCATTTTTCCGCGCTGCTTAACTCCATTACGCCGGTGTGGTATTGGCGCGTAAATCATGAATACATGGACTTTATCAATGCCACCGTAAAGCGGATGCGTTTTGACGAACTGAACGCCACGCCGGGTTTATTTGAGGCGCAACGGCGCTGTAGCGATCTCAATTCCGCCGTTTATAAATATTACGAGAATATAAAAAAACGCTGCCTTAACGGGGAATTAGTGCTGCTGTCTGACATTGAAGTGCTCAATATGCGCCACTGTTTCCATGAGTTCAGCCTGGAGGCCTATCCGGCGCTGGTGGCGCTGGTCTGGCCGGAGTTTGCGCGCCCGGAAATCGACCCTGCCGATGTTTAACAACTTGCTTGCAATCAGCATCTGGCTGTTGCAAGCGGTTAACATTTCTGCGTTATACTGATTTCCCTTTCGTCATTTTGCAGGACCTTATGGAACGCTTTTTTGAGAACGCCATGTATGCCTCTCGCTGGCTGCTGGCGCCCGTCTACTTTGGTTTGTCTTTGGGGCTGCTGGCCCTGACGTTAAAATTTTTCCAGGAGATGTACCACGTTCTTCCGAACATTTATCAGATAGCAGAAGCCGATCTGATCCTGGTGCTGCTGTCGCTGGTGGATATGACGCTGGTCGGCGGTTTACTGGTAATGGTGATGTTTTCCGGCTACGAAAATTTTGTTTCTCAGCTCGATATCGACGAGCATAAAGAGAAGCTCAACTGGCTGGGGAAAATGGATGCCAGCTCGCTGAAAAACAAAGTCGCCGCGTCGATTGTCGCTATCTCGTCTATCCACCTGCTGCGGGTGTTTATGGATGCGCGTAACGTGCCGGATAATAAGCTCATGTGGTACGTGATCATCCATCTGACGTTTGTTCTCTCCGCGTTTGTGATGGGGTATCTCGATAAGCTTACCCGCCACGACCACAAATAATCCTTCGCCACGGCCAGCCCGTGGCGAAATTCTGTGCAAACCCGCCGTGTTGTGCTTCGCTTAAATGACGTTTGTCTGCGACACGCCGGAGCCCGTTATGACGCGTTTAACCGCCAAAGACTTCCCACAGCAACTGCTCGACTACTACGACTATTACGCCCACGGCAAAATCACCAAACGCGAATTCCTGCACCTGGCGGCTAAATACACCGTCGGCGGAATGACCGCGCTGGCGCTGTTCGATCTGCTCAAACCCAACTATGCGCTGGCGGAACAGGTACTGTTTACCGACCCGGATATCCTGCCGGAGTACATCACCTATCCTTCGCCAAACGGCCACGGCGAAGTGCGCGGCTATCTGGTCAAACCCGCGAAAGCCACCGGCAAAGTGCCTGCTGTGGTAGTGGTGCATGAGAATCGTGGCTTAAACCCCTATATTGAAGACGTGGCGCGGCGGGTAGCGAAAGCCGGGTATATCGCGCTGGCGCCGGACGGGTTGAGTTCTGTCGGCGGCTATCCAGGTAATGATGATGAAGGGCGCGAACTTCAGCAAAAGGTTGACCCGACAAAGCTAATGAATGATTTCTTCGCTGCCATTGAGTTTTTAATGCATCACAAAGACGCCACCGGCAAAGTGGGTATGACGGGCTTCTGTTACGGCGGCGGGGTATCTAACGCGGCGGCGGTCGCGTACCCGGAGCTGGCGGCCGCAGTGCCGTTTTATGGCCGCCAGCCGCCTGCGGAAGACGCAATAAAAGTGAACGCGCCGTTGCTGCTGCATTTTGCGGAACTGGATACGCGCATTAACGAGGGCTGGCCAGCCTGGGAAGCCGCGCTTAAAAAAGCCGGGAAAACCTACGAGGCGCATATCTATCCCGGCGTGAACCACGGCTTTCATAACGATTCCACTCCCCGCTATGACAAAGCCGCCGCCGAACTTGCCTGGCAGCGCACGCTGGCGTGGTTTGAAAAATACCTGCACTAATTGGTACCGGGCATCCGGAAGTCATTATCCGGGTGCCAAATCGCCAGTCTCATCACAATTTACTGCCTGCGAATTTGCACCTGGGGTTAGGGATAATTAATCTGCCAGGGCAAAGGGACTTTTATTAAATTCATCTGTTCGCCGTAAAAAAACGCTATTCATAAAGAGGTAGAAAATATATTCGCTCATTAAAGATATAGTAATTACAACATACTTAATTTTCTAATTTGTGGAAGCTTTTTTTAATTACAATGGGTTAGGTGGTTTTTCCTGATGCAGTGACCCGGCGGGCTCTGTTGTTCTCAAGAATTGTTTTACTTTGCCGTTAATCATGTATAAGGGACGGGTGATATTAAAACCGTCAATGGATAAGAATATATTTTGTATTCAAGCGCAAAACACCCGTGCTCCTGTTTTTAAAGTAAATTGCGATGCGGAATGGCTGCATCTCATCCTTAATATTGTCAGGTAAGGACAAGGAAATAATGAAGAAAGTTGCACTTGCTGCTGCTATTTCGTTGGCGCTGGGGCTCTCCAGCCTGCAAGCAAACGCTTTAGAAAGCCATCTGGTTTATAACCCTCAGGGCGTCGCGGTCTTTGAAGCGCGTTTCTTTGATACCACTGACGGGCCGTTCATGCCGGGCGACGACGACGACGAGGATAATGTGGATGAGAACGGTAATGTTTTACCGATGGTCTCCACCTGGAACATGAATTCGCTGCAAAAAGCGAAAATCCTTAATGCGCTCGACTACTGGGCCGCAATAATCACCCCGCAGGCTGGACAGCCACCCGCCATCGTCAATGTAGGAACCTTTGAGAGGGTGAATGCCGCTGGAGTGAGCGAAATGGTCTCGGAGACAACACCGTTAAGCCTGACAAAACTTCAGGCATTATTAACCGGGCAGCCCACCGGTGAAATGGTCTATGGCTCCCACGCCCAGTTCGTTCTGGGGAAAATGGCTTTTGATAATCTGCCGTATGTGCCTTCCCAGTTGCCCCGCTCATCTGACGTCGATCTGACCGGCATCGCCCTTCATGAACTGGCCCATGGTCTCGGTATTGACAGCAAAACTGACGACGCAGGCGAAGATTCTTACCAGCCTTATTTCCTTGATTCGTTTGGCACCTGGTCCGAGCATCTGCGTGACGACAACGGGAACCCGGCCCGGCCGGGACAGATAATACTGTGTACAGGATGTGATAACGAATACGCTGCTGATGCTTTTGATGTGCGTCTCGATCAGGGTTACTTCACCGGCGACCACGTGAACGAGGTGCTGGCTGGCGCGATGCGCGGCCTGCCGGTCAAAACGCTGGGTGTGGATGGCTCTGTTGATGACGACTACATGAGCCACTCAGAACTCAAAAACAGCCTGATGAGCCACCAGGACTACCGCAACTACACCACCTTTATGGAAGCGGAACTGGCGATGCTTCAGGACATGGGATACCCGATCGATCGCCGCAATTTCTTTGGTTTCTCGGTGTATGGCGACGGACAGACGCTGGTGAACCAGAACGGTTACTCGCTGCGCAATGCCGAAGGTACCGGCTACATTGCAGGCGCTTATAACACCGCACCGTTAGGGCTGGGCCTGCATATCTACGGCAGCAATAACCAGATTTCCCAGGCAGCAGACCTGCTGACGGCGGGCGCAGGCGGCGCGGGGGTACGTGTGGATGGTGAAGGCAACACCCTGACGGTATTGCCGGGCACCCGTATTTATGCCGATGGTCTGAACGGCCAGGGCGTGATGTTTACCTACGGGAAAGACCATAATTTTATCCAGCGTGGCGATATTCAGGCGCTGGGCGAAAACGGCGTCGCCGCCCGGTTTGACTTCGGCAATAACCTGCTTGGCAATATTGCCGAATACCGGGGCTCTTATATCCGCACAGTCCAGATAAATTACGATGATGGTACTTCTGAGATCGTTGATGAACCGCTCCCGGAACTCGAAGGCGCGCTGGTAGACAACGTTGACATCACCGGGCGTCTCGCCGGTAATCTGGCGGCGATATCTATCTCCCCCAACGCGCTGGTCAACAACATCAATGTCATGAACGGCGCGCAGCTACAGGGCGATATTCTCTCGGGATACGACCAGCAGGACGACGACGGCAATCAGCGCCTGACGCAATTGACCTTCGGCCTGTTAGCTGACGATCGGGGCCGTGCCACCGACCAGGCCGATGACAATTTCCAGATGCGTTACGATGACGACATCTCGGGCATCAACAACCTGGCGTTAAACGCGGCGGGCGGCATCACGTCGCTTAACGGCAACTACAGCGTCTACAGCGTAGACGTGTTTGAGGACGCCACCTTAGCCGGTAACGGCCAGTACACCCTGAATACCGACGGAGTGTTTAATAACGACGGTATCGTCTCGCCGGGTAACTCCATCGGGCAAATCGTCATCAACGGCGATTTCCAGCAGGGGCCAACCGGACAATTGCTGATGGAAGTGGACGGTGCAGGCAATCACGATACGTTAATCGTGAACGGTAATGCCGCGCTGGACGGGCAATTGACCCTGGCACCACAGCCGGACTGGTATGCCGCCGACTGGCAGCTCAGTTCGACACAACTGCTGCAATCCGCCTCTTACAGCGGGGACTTCAGCGATGTGAACAGCCTGCTGTTCTCGCCAACCCTGGCGCTGGAAGCCACGCCACAGGGCGACGGCGTTTACCAACTGGCTATCCGCCGCGCGGACAACGCTTATAGCCAGTACGGACAGGATGATAACGCCCGCCGCGTCGGTGATGCCCTGGGGCAAATCGTGACGAATGCAGGCACCGGTATGCAGCCGATGTTCACCGCGCTGGACTTCTCCTCTGAAGACGGCAGCGATATCACCAGGGCGTTAAGCCAGCTATCTCCGGCTGGCTACAGCGCCATGTTCGCCAGCTCGCTGAAACGCGAACACCAGATTGCCGATATGATTGGCGCGCGCCAGTTCGCGACGGCTCCGTCGCACCTGGCGGAAGATGAATGGCGCAGCTTCGCCGTACCGTTTGGCGGCGGCGCGTGGCAGAACCGTCAGGATAACCATGTCGGTTATGACGCCACCAGTTACGGCATTCTGTTCGGCGCAGAGAAGCAAAGCGCGGCGGCACCGAACTGGATTGTGGGTTTCCACGGTGCGGTGAGCGGCCAGACGGTAAAAGTGAAAGCGCCTGAAAACGGCACCGGCAAAACCACAGCGTTTGATGTGGGGATGCAGGCGCGCTACGCCGTCGATCCGCAGGCGGGCGTCTGGCTGTTCGGTAATGGCCGCGTGGGCGTGGAAGACGGGAAAATGGATCGCAGCGTCAGCTTCCTGGATTACTCGTCGCGCAACCACGCTGACTGGACCGGCTATAACGGTTCACTGGCGGCAGGCGGCGGTTACAACTGGGCACTTAGCGATACGCTGTCTGCCGGTCCGCTGGCGGCGCTGAACTACACCGTGCTGTCCCGTGAAGGCTTCACCGAAAGCGGCAGCGAAGGCAGCCGTATCCATCTGGATTCGAAAACCTTCCATTCGCTGCAATCGCGTATCGGGGTAGGGGCGAACTGGGATATGCCGCTGTCGGCGGGAAGCGCGGTAAAAGCCAACCTGCAACTGACCTGGGATCATGAGCTGCTGGATACCGACCTGGTGCAGGATGCCAGCTTCGCAGGCTACCAAAGCGTCGGCTTCACCACCAAAAATCAGGTGGTCGGGCGTGATGGTATGGGTGTTCAGGCGGGCATGAGCTATGCGATCAATAAAGACGTCGAGATCGGCGCCAGCGTCAACAGCGACCTGTTCCGTACCGGCTATGACTCAGTAGCTGGAAACCTGTCAGCGACCTGGCGTTTCTGATCGATAACTGAGTGAGTAAGGCGCCTGCCGGACGCAGGCGCCTTTTTTACTTACTTGCCTTCCAGCGCGTCGAAATCCGATGCGTCATGGCGTTCCGGCAATTGCTCCGACGCATCGCCCCAGGTGCGGTTGACCTTACGGCCCCGCTGTACCGCCGGGCGGGCATTCACTTCCTGCACCCAGCGCTGGAAGTTTTTATACGAAGCGACATCGAGGAATTCCGCCGCGTCATACATGCCGCCCAGCCCCAGCGCGCCGTACCATGGCCAGATGGCGATATCGGCGATGGTGTATTCATCCCCCGCGATATAGCGATGGTCGGCCAACTGGCGATCCAGCACATCAAGCTGACGCTTGGTTTCCATGGCGAAACGGTTGATGGCGTATTCGATTTTCTCCGGCGCGTAATGAAAGAAGTGCCCGAAGCCGCCGCCGAGATACGGGGCAGAGCCTTGCAGCCAGAACAGCCAGTTCAGGGTTTCGGTGCGCCCGGCGTGGTCTTTCGGCAGGAAATGGCCGAATTTCTCTGCCAGGTAAAGCAGGATTGCGCCGGATTCAAACACGCGCACCGGCGGGTTAACGCTGTGATCCATCAGCGCGGGGATTTTTGAGTTCGGGTTGACGTCCACGAAGCCGCTGGAGAACTGGTCGCCTTCGCCGATGCGGATCAGGTGTGCGTCATACTCCGCGCCGCTTTCGCCCAGCGCCAACAGCTCTTCCAGCAGGATAGTGACCTTCTGGCCGTTGGGCGTGCCCAGCGAATAAAGCTGAAGCGGATGTTTACCAACCGGAAGGGTACGTTCGTGAGTCGGGCCAGCGATGGGGCGATTGATGCTGCCCCAGGTACCGCCTTGTTTTTGCCAGGTCCAGACTTTTGGGGGTTGCCAGGATTGCTCGGACATCGTTTTCTCCGCCTTTACTCTGAAATGTTTAGCGAAGATAGCCGACCTGGCGGCCAATGTGTAGCAAGCCGTGCGCTTAAACGGCGGGAGTATGATACATTTCCCGCGCTTATAAATGACCACAACACATAACAACGGGTATGCAGTACATTACTAAACGATTTCGCTGGCTTCTGCTCGTTGTCCCGTTACTCAGCGGCTGCGGCACGCTTTCGCAGATGTCATCCCCGGCAGGTACTCAGGAACTGCTGACCCATGAATCGCTGGATGGCGACGTGGATAGCGTGGTACGCCATTATATGGCGCAAAAAGCGGTTTCCGGGATGACGGTGGCGGTGATCCATAACCACGGCGAGCCGCAGTATTACAGCTGGGGCGTCACTGATGAGACCCATCGCTATCCGGTAAAGCCAGATACCCTGTTTGCCCTCGGCTCGCTCAGTAAAGGGGTGACGGCGGAAGTGGTGACGTGCCTGGTGAATGAAGGGCGGCTCAGTTGGGACGACAAACTGGCGACGCTGTTGCCGCCGGGCACGCCGCTCAGCGCGGATGCGCAAAATATTACCCTGCTGGAACTGGTCACCCATACTTCCGGGTTGCCGCGCCAGAATATGGATCTGCCGATGCTGAAAAAATTCATCGGTTATTTAGGCAGTGGCGAAAACTTTTATGGCGAGCTGGATAGCGATGACGTTGTGCGTTATTTAGCGGGCTGGCAGGCACCGCAAAGCAAAGTGCCGGAATATTCCAACCTCGGCTACGCGTTAATCGGCTATATCCTGAAATATAAAACCGGCGACGATATTCAGACGCTGGCGTCGCGCTATATTTTTCAGCCATTAAATATGGCCAACACCAGCTTTACCCCGGAACAATTAAAAGGCTTCCCGCAGCGCGCGCTGGGCCATGCCGGGGATCAGCCGAAATTTATTCGGCGCGGTCAGTTAACCCCGGACTGGCACTTTGATAACAATATGGTGGCAGCGGCGAGCTTATACAGCAATGCTGAAGACCTGATCGCCTATGCCCGCTACCACGTGTCGAAAACCGATAACAGCGTGCTGGATGTGGTCTTCGCCGAAGTCAGCAATATCTATTTCCAGCGCCCTGAAGGATCGCAGGAAATCGCCTGGGCCACCGACTTTATTGGCCGGGAAAAAATTACCTATCAGGTGGGCTATATCGGCGGCTACTCCAGCTTTATCGGCTTCGATAAAGAAAAAGGCAATGCGGTAGTGGTACTGCAAAATGCCTTTAACTGGAGCAACTATATTGGCATGACGCTGTTGCTGGATATGGCGAAAAACGATCGCCAGATCTCCAGCAACCGTTTCGCGAATAATTAAGCTTCTTTACGCCCCAGCCAGCGCTCTTTCAGCAGCGCCCCGGCAATCCCGATATCCAGAATGGGCGACGGCGGCAGGAAATTAGCCTCGCCCAGCGACCGCATATCGGCAATCAGCGGGTTGTCCTGTTTGAGCATCACATCCGCCAGCAGGCTACCCGCCACCGTCTGTTTAGAGACCCCTGCGCCATTGCAGCCGCCTGCGGTACAAACAAACGGATTCAGCGCCCCCCACACCGGCGCGCCGTTGCGCGTGACGCTGATGGTGCCGGACCAGGTATGCTCCAGATTCACCTCGCGCAGCGTCGGGTAAACCTTATTAAACAAGCGGCGGTGCAGTTGAGTGGCGTGCCAGGTTTGCTCCACGCTGACCTGGCCTTTCAGGGCAGGCGTCACGTGCTGGCGGATCAGGAAGCGGCGATCGGCGGTGAAGCGGAACGTCGCCCCCGCGATAGCATTCACTGGCGTCAGCCCCCAGCTTTGCATCGGCGGCAGCGTCGCCAGCTGTTCATCGGTCAACGGCTCGGTGATGCTGGCGAAGGTCGCCATCGACGCCTGGCGAGTCATGCCGGGTAATAGCGCGGAAGAGAGCGCGTTGGTCGCCAGCATCACTTTCGGAGTTTTAATGACACCATGCGGGGTGACAACTTCCGCCACGTTGGTGTAGCGAATGCCCAACACCGGTGTGTTATCGAAACTCTGCACGTTATCCGGCAGGCAGTGGGTCAGCCCGGAAATGAGCTGTGCCGGGTTCACCAGTACGCAGCTCGGGGTATAAATCCCTTTGCTGTAAAACCGGGTGCCGAGTTTTTCATACAGCGCATCGCTTTCTAACGCCTGATACGGCTCCTGCATTAAATCGAGATGGCTGGCGTACTCGTTTAAAATACGATCGTTGCCGCGCTCCACCTGGCAGTGGTATTTCCCGGCATTTTCCCAGTCGCAGGCAATACCGTGATGATCAATCAGACGTTCTAATTGACGAATACCTTCCTGGAGCAGTTTACGATAAGCGTTGGCTTTTTTTAATTCGGCGGTGGAACTGCCGATATTATGCGGCAGGCCGATCACGAAACCGGAATTGCGCGCCGATGAGCTTTCCCGCGCGCTATGGGCATCGACGATGACAATATTCAGGCTGGGGTTAATTTCCGCCAGGCGGCGGGCGAACGCCACCCCTGCGAACCCCGCGCCGACGACAACCCAGTCGGCGGTCATCTCGCCATTTAGCGTAGGATGCGGGGCGAAATGTTGCTCGCCTTCCGGCCAGCCCACCTGGTTGTGATTAAACGGTATTGATGCGTAGCGCACGGCCCTGAGTCCTTTTAGGAAAGAAACCAATTTTATAAAGTAAAGATTGCTATTCACGCCAGTGATAATCTGAGGGTTATTGATTTCAGACAAGTACAATCAGGAGAGGGCATGAGCCTGTCGATTATGTTGCAGGGAACCGCCTCGGACGTTGGGAAAAGTACCCTGGTGGCCGGGCTGTGCCGCATTTTTTCCCAGGAGGGTTATCGCACCGCGCCGTTTAAATCGCAAAATATGGCGCTGAACTCCGGCATCACGCCCGATGGCAAAGAGATGGGTCGTGCTCAGGTGTTCCAGGCTGAAGCCGCGGGGATCGCCCCCGATGTACGCATGAACCCAATCCTGCTGAAGCCTACCAGCGATCGCAAAGCGCAAATTGTGTTAATGGGCAAAGTCGCCAGCGACATGGACGCCGTGAGCTATCACGACTACAAACCGACACTGCGCGAGACGGTGCGCGAGGTCTACCACAGCCTTGCCGCTGAGCATGACGTGATGGTGCTGGAAGGGGCGGGCAGCCCGGCGGAAATCAATCTGCGCGACCGCGATATCGTCAATATGGGTATGGCGGAACTGGCGCAATGCCCGGTGGTGTTGGTGGCGGATATCGACCGGGGCGGGGTGTTTGCCGCTATTTACGGCACCCTGGCGCTGCTTCAGGAACACGAGCGCTGGCGGGTAAAGGGCGTGATCATCAATAAATTTCGCGGCGATGTGGCGCTGCTGACTTCCGGGCTGGAACAAATCGAAGCCCTGACCGGCGTGCCGGTGATTGGCGTGATGCCGTGGCTGGACGTCAGCCTGGAAGATGAAGACGGCGTGGCGCTCCAGCGCGGTAAATATCGTGATGTCACCGAACGCCCGCTGGAGATCGCCGTGATCCAGCTACCGCATATTTCCAACTTTACCGATTTTAATCCGCTGGCGGCCCAGCCCGATGTGCGGGTGCGCTATGTCACCTCTGCCCATCAACTGACTGACGCCGATCTGCTGTTGCTTCCCGGCAGTAAAAATACCCTTGGCGATTTACAGTGGCTGCGGGAAAGCGGGCTGGCAGATGCGCTGCTGGCGCGGCATCGGGCGGGCACGCCGGTCATGGGCATCTGCGGCGGTTACCAGATGCTTGGCAGGACGATTATTGATGAAGTCGAATCGGGGCTTGGCGAGCGTGAAGGGCTGGGCTTGCTGGACGTGGCCACGCAGTTCGCCCCGGAAAAGGTCACTACGTTGGTAAGCGGCGCGATGGCGGATACCTTCAGCGGCGTGTTACAACGGTGCGGTCAACTGCCGGTAACCGGCTATGAGATCCATATGGGCGAAACCACGCGCGGCGAGGGCGTCCAGCCGATGTTAACCTTCAACGATCGCGTTGACGGGGCCGTTAGCCGGGATGGGCTGGTGGCGGGGTGCTATCTGCACGGGCTGTTTGATAACGGCGGCTTTACCCGCGCGCTGCTGGACACCCTGCGCCAGCGTAAAGGGCTGGCACCCTGGGACGGCGACGTGCTGGACTACGCGGCTCATAAAGCCCGGCAGTTCGATTTGCTGGCGCAACAGATGCGTGAACATATTGATATTGCGCGTGTTTACCAGATTATGCGCGAGCACAAGGAGCCTTGCTGATGATCCTGATTACCGGTGGAGCGCGCAGCGGCAAAAGCCGCCACGGCGAGCGGCTCGTGCAGGGGATGGCGGATCGCGTGCTGTATATCGCCACTTCGATGATTTTCGATGACGAGATGGCTGAGCGGATTAAACATCACCAGCTCAGCCGTCCGGCCCACTGGCGCACCGTAGAAGCGTGGCGCGATCTCCCCGCCGTCATCACCCCGGACAACGACCCGCAGGAAGCTATCTTGCTGGAGTGCATCACCACGCTCATCAGCAACCTGCTGTTTGATGTTGTCGGCGATACGCCGGAAGAACGCTGGGATTACGTGGCGATTGAGGCGCATATCGACGCGCAGATTGCACGGTTGCTGGCGGCCTGCGCGGCGTGCCCGTCTCCGGTGGTGTTAGTCACCAATGAAGTGGGCATGGGGATCGTGCCGGAAAACCGTTTAGCGCGTCATTTCCGCGATATTGCCGGGCGCGTCAATCAGCGGCTGGCGGAGCAGGCGGAACAGGTGTGGCTGGTGGTGTCGGGAATTGGCGTGAAGATTAAAGGATAAGGCGATGGGCTTTGGGCCCATCGCCGGGTCTGACTTAGAACGTTTTGCGTAAGCGCAGGCTGAAGTTGTGCGCCTGATAATCTTCACCCGCTTGCAGATCGTAACGCGCATCCAGGCTCAGCGAGTTCACATCATACAGGGTGCTACCAATAGCCACGCCGGCCATATCTTCAACCGGTGCCGCACCTTTAGTGATAAAGCTGGTTTCACCAATGCTGTCTGCGGCGTAGGTCGCGGTATTGCTCATCTGCTTGTTATCGTACTGGTGGATCCAGGACAGTTGAACAAACGGCGTCAGGTTACCCAGACCGGTTTCAAACGTCTTGTCCAGACGCGCGCCGATATCGCTCACCACGGACTGGTTGTGGGACGAATCCACGTCCAGCGCCATGCCGTTGCCGCCGGTTTCCGAATAGCCATCAATATGCTGATAGCTGTAAGAGAGGCCCGCCAGCGGCGTCAGCGTGACGTCTGCGCCCAGCGCGAACGGATAACCAAACTCACCCTGTACCGTCACAGACTGGCCGTTGAACTTGCCGCGCGCGTGGCCGGAGAAGCCGGTGAAATCAACGTGGCGCGAGGTGTCGTAGTTCTGGCGGTTAACCCCTGCGGACAGGTTCATAAACCACGGTGCGCCGGTGTAACTGGCGTAGCCGATCAGGCCGTAGTTATCTGCCGTTGAGGTGTTGCCGTTCAGGTTGTCTTTACCGTGAACCGAGGTGTTGCTGTAGTTCACTGCCGCACCCAGACGCCATGCGTCATTCAGCGCACGGTCGGCACCGATCAGCAGGCCGCCGAATTTCGCGCTGTAGCCGCTGATTTGGTCAGTGCTGTCACGACGCGCATAGCCGCCGAACGGCTGCGCCCACATCAGCCAGTCGCTGTAAGCATCACCGGTAGAGACGCCGCTCATGCCCGCGGTTTGCGGGTTGCGCAGGTTATCCATATGGTTGCCAATCACCGAGTAGGCCGAGGCCGTGGCGGTTTGCGTCGCCTGGCCGGCGCTGATGCTCTGGCCCGGAGACAGGCGCTCGCCCACGCGGTTAGCTTCCTGGGTGTTATCAATCGCCAGCGAGGCGTTGTACAGTTCCAGCAGCTGCGGAGAAATACCGGAATAGCTGCTCAGGCCGCTCAGCGCGGAGGTCGCGTTTTGCGTGGTGGCGTAGCCAGGCTGCGGCTGTGCCGGGGTTTCCGGTTCGGCTGGCGTGACTGGCGTTTGTGGGATAACCGGGACTTCTGGGGTGACGGGTACTTCAGGCGTCACCGGAACTTCAGGCGTCACCGGAACTTCCGGGATAACCGGTACTTCAGGCTCAACCGGCGCGTCTGTCAGGCTGACAACCAGCGCGCTGCGCGAACCGTCGAGCAGGGTTTTACCCGAGACGGCGCCTTCGTAACCCGATACTTTATATTTCAGCTGGTTGGCGTTGTACTGGGTGCCGCTGGCATCCGCATCAATTACCACATAGCGCTGTCCACGCGCAAAGGCATAGCTATTTTCTTTTTGCACCAGGTTAACGCGCGAACCCGCGTCAACAATTGCCGAGCCGGTCACGTTCAGACGGCCATAGCCGCTGTCCTGGCTATCGCCGTTAGCGATGGCGCTGTCGGCTACGCCGATAATCAGCGTGGCATCGCGCTTCTGGTGATAGTTGCCGTTGATGGCGATTGGGTTATTGATCTGAATTTTCGCCGCGTTGTTAAACACGGTGCCGCCGGTGATCACATTGTCGTTCAGCAGAACCGATCCGACATTAAAGTTGATGTCGCCGCCCGCGCTCAGCGTGCCGACGGTATCTTCAATGATTGGTGCTGGACCTATAGCGAATACGCTAAAGATAGGCATCTGGGCTGCGCCAGTGAACTTACCCTGCGTGCCGCTACCGCCAGTGATATTCAGCGGCGCATTACCACGCACATAAATATCACCGATGATCTCGCCTTCGTTGTGAAGATGATTAATGATGCCTGAAGAATCGATGGCAACACGGGCGCTGCTGATCTTGCCATAGTTATTCAGGGCAGAAATCGTTCCGGAGTTAAGGATTGCCGTCGAATCATTGCCATCAAAGTAGTTATAGCTATTGATTGAACCGGTATTATTAAGGGTGTTAATTACCCCTTCATTAATAATTGTACTGTTAGCAACCGGTAATTCTGACGAGATGAAACCAATAGGATTGCTATTCATCGTGCCGTCATTTTGCAGCAGATCGATAACGCCACTATTTTGAAGTGCGATATTGCTGCTGACCCATGCATTCTCAGTGTTGGTGAGTGTGCCTACATTTCCTTTGTTATAGATGGCAGCATTATTAACAACGACAGGGTTGCTCATATTCCAGGAAGCCTGGCTGTTAATCGAACCGCTGTTAATGAGGTTATCGGTCTGGCTGTCCGCACCTAGATAGATACCGCTAAAGGCCGTGGAACTGTTGTTATTCTGTGCGCTAATGTAATTCTTGTTTTCCAGGGTGCCGATATATCCTTCGTTCTGGATACCGTGACCGTTTATGCCATAAATTCTGCCTTGGTTAGTAAACAGATCCACACTACCCTGCGAGCCCACAAGGACCGCTGAACCTGACGACGGTTCGATCCAGCCTTGCTCAGTCACGGTAAAATCAGGGTATGTGGTATTAATCGTGACGTTTCCGTAATACTGCTCGTCAATAATATTTCCCAGGTCGGCGTATGCGGCAGGCGCAAAAAAACCTGGCGCAGTCGTCAATGCCACCAGCATAGCGCCACGCTGGCTAAAATGATTTTTTTTCATAATGTCCGTTGCGATGTCTAATTGTTATCGATAAAAGCAGGTTTAAATAATTCAGGAGTTATCCGATGTTATTTATCGGCAGAATATCGATTTACATGACAAGATCAATCACAATTTCTTAACTGTCCCACCGTGAAATCATGACTTAACTTAAATTTTGAAATGATATTTCACTTAGTCAGGATGCCGCTATGCCGCTGCGTTTGTTAACGCCACGTTATTATTTATTGATAAGCCTGATGTTTTTATTGGCTGGCTGTGTAAACAGCGGCAGCCGTGACCGTGCGGCGTTGCTCGCAAAAAAATCTGGTCTGAACACCAGGGATTTACAAACCACAAGCTTCAAACTGCGATCCTGGCAGCGAATTAGCGACCCTACGCAGCCGGTGCAGGTGTATATCGAAGGCGATGGTTTCGCCTGGGTGAGCCGTTCACGTCCGTCCGATGACCCCACGCCACGCCAGCCCACCGGATTAATGCTGGCGGCGGCGGATACTTCAGCCAACGTACTGTATCTGGCACGACCCTGTCAGTTTATCGGTCCGCCCCTTCCGGCAAACTGTCGCGCGACGTGGTGGACCGATAACCGCTTTTCGCCGCAGGTGGTGCAGGCGATGAACGAGGCGCTAAGCCAGGCGCTGCGCCCCTGGCCGGACGTGCGCATTGAGCTGGTAGGTTACTCCGGCGGGGGCGCTATCGCGGCGCTGATTGCCGCCCGGCGTGATGACGTCATTTCGCTGCGCACCGTGGCGGGCAACCTGGATGTGGCTTACGTTAACGCCGCGCATAACGTCTCTGCGATGCCCGACGCGCTTAGCGCCCTGGACGTGGCGCGGCAATTGGCGAATCTGCCGCAGATCCATTTTACCGGCAGCGATGACACCACCGTCCCGCCTGAGGCGGCGAGGCGTTTTCAGCAGGCGGCAGGGGGGCGTTGCGTACATATTGAAGACGTGAAGGGGATGGCGCACGGTTCAGACTGGGCGGCAGTCTGGCCGTCGCTTTTGCAGCAACAGCCAGACTGCCGTTGATATCAGACGAACATTTTTAATCGCTCCAGCCCGGCGGCGAGGTCGGCTTTTAAATCGTCCATATCTTCCAGGCCGATTTGCAGACGCAGCGCTCTACCGCCGGGCTGCCATGTGGTCACCGTGCGGTATTCCGCGCAGTTAAACGGAATAATCAGGCTCTCGAAACCGCCCCAGGAGTAGCCCATCGCGAAGATCGACATGTTATCCAGCATGTGATCGACGCTGGCTTTGCTGTATTCCGGTTGCAGGATGACTGAGAACAGCCCGGACGAGCCGGTAAAATCGCGCTTCCAGATCTCATGGCCTGGGCAGTCCGGGAATGCCGGATGCAGTACTTTCAGCACTTCCGGGCGGGATTGTAGCCACTGCGCCATCTCCAGCCCGCGTTTTTCCGCCTCTTTCAGCCGCAGATACATCGTGCGCATCCCGCGTAGCGCCAGGAAACAGTCTTCCGCGCCGGGCAGCATCGCCATCAAATCGTAGGTTTTCCGCAGTTCCGGCCACCAGGCCTTGTTAGCGGAGACCATGCCCATCAGCAGATCGGAATGACCGCCGAGGTATTTGGTCCCGGCTTCTACCGATAAATCACAGCCGTGCTCGTGGGCGCGGAAAAATACCGGCGTCGCCCAGGTATTATCGATAATGGTGGCGATACCGTGCGCGTTGGCCTGCGCCGTCATGGCGGGCACGTCCTGGATCTCAAAGCTCTGCGAACCGGGGGACTCCAGGAATAGTGTGGTGGTATTCGGGCGGAACAGCGCCTCAATCCCCGCGCCGATCAGCGGGTCATAATACTCGGTTTCAATGCCCATTTTCGCCAGCAAACCGGCGCAGAACAGGCGTGTGGGTTTGTAAACACAGTCCGGCATCAGCAGGTGATCGCCCGCTTTGAGGGTGGTGAGCAGCGCCAGGGCGATAGCGCCGAGGCCGGAAGGGGAGAGCACGGTGCCTGCCGCGCCCGCCAGCTCGCTCCACGCGTTCTCCAGATTGGCGATGGTGGGCGTACCCATCGTGCCGTAATTAAACTCAGCGCGATTGTTTTCAATATCGCTGACGGTGGGGAAAATCACCGTCGAGCCGCGATACACCGGGCTGTTCACGAAACCTTTTTGCTGCGCCGGGTTTCTGCCAATTTGCGTCATCCGTGTGCCGATACTGAAATTTGAAGGGGATTCTTTACTCATCAGGTACCTCTTTAACCAGCGTTATTCGAAAAACTTAAAGAATGGGGACAGACATAGCAAGATGCCAAAAAAGGTGATGAACCAAACGCCCGGACCTTTAAACTGATGCAGCGTTTTGACTTTATAAACTAAATAACAGGGAATTAAGCAGGAGACTAACCCGAATAATGGACTGCCGAGCTGCATAAAAAACAGAATCGAAAAGCGAGTAGAAATCCACGCCCACAGCCCGAGCACCACGCCAGCGTGAATCGCCAGGTTCAGCGTTTTGTGGTTAATTTTTTCTTCCGGGATAAAGCGGCTGATAATATTCACCACTATCCCTTTAATTGCCTCCTGAAACCCCAGGTAAATGCCGAGGAATGCCGTTAATATCGCAAAGATATTTAATAATGCGCTCATCACTTTCACGACAGAGCCGGGGATGACCTGGGCAGCAATCGCCAGCGCGGAGATATTCTGCTCAAATGCAGAGACGGCCTGGTCATGGCTAATGGCGAAAGTAAACGAGAACGCGAAGAATAAAACCGCCACCGCCAGGATGACATACGCCACCCGATTAGCGCGGATCGCGCGGTACGTGGCGATGCGGCGGTCCGGCTCAACTTTGCGATAAGCGATATTCATCGGGCTGAGGATCTGGACAAACAGAATTGAAAACAGGGTAAACGGCAGCGTTAAAAACACATCGCGCAAAAAGGAACCCAACGGTGGAAACGCGCTGATATTATTGAAATTCCAGTGTGGAACCATCACCAGGCCCAGCGCCACGATAATGCCGAACTTCACGCAGACCATCGGCCCGGAGACCTTAAACAGCAACCGTTCGCCCTGTGACGCGATACTGACCAGCGCCACCAGAATCACCAGCCCGTACCAGACAGAATCCGACAGTAATCCGTCTGTAACTCCAAACGTCTGTATATAGGAGGCGCTATCGAAGGTGACCGCCAGCGAGTAGGAAAACATGCCGTGCAGCAGCATTAAAAAATAGGCGATGCCCAGCCAGAACCCCCAGTTTTTACCTAAATACTGGGTAATAACGTTAGAGTAATCTTCGCAGTTTTCACTTTCCGAGAGGGTTTTTAAATATAAGCTTTGCAATAAATAGATGGCGGGATAAGCAATAATTACCGAGGCGATAAATACCCAGATCCCTTTTATGCCGATTTGCACCGGCATAAAGACAATGCCGGAACCGATCGCCATGCCAATACATAATACGACCCATCCGGCATCATATTTGGTAAAAGGAATCGATTGATGAAGCTTTTCAGAGCGGGGTACGGAGTGAGAAATGTCATTCATAATAGTTTCCTGTCGCAATTTATTAAAATAATGGTGACGCATGACTGCAACGGCGGTGATAGTTATTATTGAGTTCATTCATTTTCTGACTGCAATATCATGGTACGTAACGATTAGCGAAACGGAAAGGCGTCGGCAGTGCTAAGTATCAACAAGACTTGTGCGTAAAACGCAAAAGTTGATGGGTATCGCTGTTTGAGTAACAGCACGATATGCTGTGGAACAGGCATTGCCAGGGCGAGGGAGAGAGATGAGTAAGATTTTTATGCCATTTAAAGCAAAAATTGATAACCATGCGATATTTCGCCAGTTGGAAATCTTTATTAAGGTGGTTGAATGCAACAGTTTCTCCGTCGCCGCGCAAAAACTGAGCCTGACGCCATCCTCTGTGAGCCGTAGTATTTCGCAACTGGAAGAAAGTCTTGGCGTCGTGCTGCTAAAAAGAACCACCCGCACTTTTATCCTCACCGAGCCGGGTAAATATTTGTTGATCCGCGCGCAACGGCTGTTGGGCGATCTTGATGATTCCCTGATTAATACCTCCAGCTTTCATCAGCATCCGCAGGGCCAGCTCAGGATCACCTGTTCCATCGCGTTTGGCGTATCACATCTGATGCGCCTTTACAGCGAGTACCGGGAGTCGTACCCGGATGTACGGCTGTCGGTCGATCTCAACGATCAGAACGTCAATCTCAACGAAGAGAATTTCGATATTGCTTTGCGCATTACCGCACGGCCGCCGAATAATTTCGCCCTGCGGGAAATATGCAAAATCAACTGGGTGTACTGCGGCAGCAAAACCTATTTCGAACGGCGCGGTATCCCGCAATCGCTGGCCGATCTCGAACAGCATGACTGCTTAATTAACCCGAATGTCTCGGATAACTGGTATTACATCGACGAGCATCACCAGCCCAGGGCGTTAAAGGTCAATAACATTATTGAGGTGAACAGCACGCTGGGGCTACTGAATGCTGCATTGCATCATCAGGGGATTGTCAGCCTGCCGACCTATTTGCTGGGTGATTATATTGCCCGTGGCGAACTGGTCCCGGTGCTGCTGGACCATGAAGTCAAAGAGCATGAATACAACCTGTATGCGCTGTACCATCCCGGCTATCACCAGGACCCCAAGATACGGAGCTTCATCGACTTTATGGTGGAAAAGATCACCGCCACGCCGGAGTGGGATCAATGGCTGGAGGCGTAAACTGCGCCAGTAAAATAAAACCCGCCAGGCGGCGGGTCGCACTACAGCTTTTCAATTTGCCGCGAATGCCACGGACCAAGAATAAACACGGTGATCATCGAACCCAGCAGGGCACACAGCATATCGGATTGGGTATCCCACGGATCGCCCTGCGTGCCTAAAAACTCATCTGCGCCCTGGCCGAGGATCAGCGCCACCCACCATTCTATCAACTCATAGAACGCGCTGATTGCCAGCGCAATGCAGCACACCAGGAAACCCAGCATTTTGCGCCCGTTGATAAAGCCGCCGCGAATCAACACTTCCCGCGCCGCCAGCGCCGGGACTAAGCCCTGAAACAGATGTCCGAGTTTGTCGTAGGGGTTGCGGCTGAGATTAAACCATTCCTGGACCTCAAACCCGAGAGGGACTTTGGCATACGAGTACATCCCGCCGACGATCAAAATAATCGCGTGGAAGAAAATCAGTACATAAAGCAGAGGCGTCAGCGGGTAGCGCCGGGCGGTTGCCCACAGCATCGGCACCACGATCAGAACCGGGAGGACTTCCATCATCCAGGTGAGTGTGCTGGCGGTAGCGATGCCAGTGACGATAAGCAATACGGCCAGGAGCAGCACGCCGACGGGTAGATAAACAGGACGGGCAGAGTTCATTAGCGATCCTTCACTCAGGGAAAGGGCATACTATCCGACTGAAAGCGAAGAAAAACAACGCAGAAAATAGCAGGGGAAAAGGCGCGACATTGATGTCGCGCCTGTAACTCAGGGGCGGTTAAGGATCTCAGCGGGAATAGGCTCGCCATGATATTTCTGGTAAATGGCGTTCAATTTTCCATTTTTGAGGTTTGCGGCAATCCATTCGTCGAGTTTTGCTTTCAGCTCTGGCTCGTTCTTTTTCACGCCAATGGCTAAATCAAACACGGTCAGCGTCATTTTCGGTTCAAACGCCAGTTTAGGGTTTTGCTTTTTAATCTGATTAACCAGCGTGGCTGATGTCGCGACGGCGTATGCCTGCCCGCTCACGGCAGCCGTTACCATGGTGGCATCGTCATCGTATCGTTGAATGGTTACGCCATTTTTCGCGGCGTCTTTGGTCAACATCGAATCCTGGGTTGTGCCCCGTGTTACCGTAATGGCATGGCCTTTCAGGTCGGCCCAGTCGCTGATTTTGGTTGCCGCCGGCGCGCCAATTACCGAGCGTAAGCCTGCATAGGCGCGGCTAAAATCAATCACCTCCGCCCGCTGCGGCGTGACAGAAAGGGTTGATATCACGATATCCGCCTTGCCCGTTTGCAGGTTAGGAATACGCGTCGCGCCGGTGGTTTCAATGAACTTCAGTTTCAGCCCCCAGTCTTTAGCCAACAGCTCGGCGGTTTCAACGTCGGAGCCAACCGGTTTCATCGACGCATCCAGCATCCCGGAAGGGGGAATGGAGAGATCGGTTGCAACGCGTATCTCGCCCCGTTTTTGGATCTCCTCTAAAGCATTGGCCGAGGCAGGGAGCGTAACGACGGCGGACAACAGTGTGGCGAGCATTAAGATGTGTTTTGCAGGGCTCATTATTATTCTCCTTCTTGGGGATGTCGTAGGGTTGAGTGACTCACAAATCGTTGGAAATAAATTCCTGTAACGCCGCTGTGGCAGGCGTTTTCAGGATCTCGACCGTGCCGCTTTCATGGACGGTTCCCTGGTGCATAAAAATAATTTTATCGGCGACCTTACGGGCGAAATTCATTTCGTGGGTCACCATAATCATGGTCATGCCGCTTCCCGCCAGGCGCTCAATCACGCGCAGCACTTCGCCGGTGAGTTTGGGATCTAATGCCGATGTCACTTCATCAAACAGCATCACTTTCGGTTTCATCGCCAGCGAACGCGCGATGGCCGCGCGCTGCTGCTGCCCGCCGGAAAGCTGCTCTGGATAGCTGTCGGCTTTATCCGCCAGGCCGACTTGTTCCAGCACCGACAGCGCCAGCCGTCTGGCTTCTGCCTTCGCCATTTTTTTGACCGATACCGGGCCGAGCGTGATGTTTTGCTCAATCGTCAGATGGGGAAACAGGTTGTAACTCTGGAACACAATCCCGACGTCCTGGCGCAGTTTGCGCAGGTCGACGTGAGGATCTTCAACTTTGTGGCCGCAGACCTCAATGCTGCCGCTATTAATGGTTTCCAGCCGATCAATACAGCGCAGCGCCGTACTTTTGCCTGAACCGCTGGCGCCAATCAGTGCCACGACCTGTCCCTGATTCACTGAAAAAGAGACGTCTTTCAGTACCGGGTTATTGCCAAAGCTTTTTTGTACATTTCTCAGGGTAATGATGGACATAGTATTAACCTTCAGCACTTAATTGATTCGTGGGCTAACTGTTTCCAGAGCCTTAGCTTTCTTCTCTGGCGCGCCCCGCTCAAGCCGGCGGCTTAACACGGACACGGGAAAACAGAGGCAAAAATAGATCGTTGCAACAGTGAGATAGATAATGAATGGCTCAAAGATGGAGTTGTTGATCAACTGTCCGGCGCGCGCCAGCTCGACAAACCCCACCACAGACGCCAGCGACGTGTTTTTGATGATCTGAACTGAAAACCCTACCGTAGGCGGCGTAGCAAGTTTGATGGCCTGCGGGAGGATGACTTTAAACATGCGCTGCACACGGGACAGCGCCAGGCACTCAGCCGCTTCCCACTGCGCGCGGGGAACCGCCTGAATACAACCCCGCCAGATCTCACCGAGATAGGCGCTGGCGTAAATCGTCAGCGACACGCCTGCGGCCAGCAGCGGGGAGATCGAATAGCCCAACTGCGGCAATCCGAAATAGACCATAAACATGATAATCAGCAGCGGCGTGCCCTGAATTAACTGCACCCAGGACGCCACCACAACACGGACTATCCGCACCGGCGCAATGCGGCCCAGCGCAATCAGGAAGCCCACCAGGCCGCCGCCGCCGAAGGCCATCAGCGACAGGATTGCGGTCCAGAGGGTGCCTTCCAGCAGAAACTGAATATGCGCGAAGTTAAGGGAAATATTCATCGTCATTACTCCCTAAATCATGGTGCCAAGCCGGCGACGGCGAGGGAAAATGGCCAGGCCAAACAACCAGAACACCAGGCGCATCAACAGCGAGATGGCGATGTAAATGCCCGCCACAATCACAAACGTTTCAAACGGGCGGTAGGTTTCTGACTGAATAAAGTTGGCGGTCGCGGTCAGTTCTTCGGTGGAGATCTGCGAGGTCACCGAGGAGGCCAGCATCAGTAAAATAAACTGGCTGGTCAGCGACGGGTAAACGCGCTCGATCGCGGGCCGGAGCGCCACGTGCCAGTACTGCTGCCATTTGGTTAACCCGAGGGTTTCTGCGGCTTCCCATTGCCCTTTATGCACCGACTCAAATCCGGCACGCATGATTTCTGCGGTATAGGCACCCACGTTAATCGTCAGTGCAATGACCGAGACGGTGAAAGCGGTAAACGAAAATCCCAGGCTGGAAAGGCCAAAGTAAACCAGAAAGATCTGCACCAGAAACGGCGTGTTGCGAATGGATTCGACATAAATTGCCGCGATTCTCGCAAACACTTTGGAGTGAGAGCGTCGGGCCACGGCACAGAGCGTGCCGATAAGAAAACCCGTCACCGTCGTCACGATGGCCAGTTGGGCGGTTAATGTCGCACCGTCCAGTAACAACTGCCATTGTGAAAGTATTGCTGTGAAATCGAGCATCATGACTTTCGCCCCGGTTAATTGTTTTTTGCGGTCTGCTGGCCGGTCAACCGGTCATAGACTTTGAAAAGTGCCTGGTTGCCGTTGGCTCCTTCACCGTATGCCTGCGCATTCTGGTATTGGGTGGCAACCAGGGCCGTGGCAGGGAGGGGGACCGGATGTTTCTGTGCCGCTTCTAAAACCAGACGCAGATCTTTCATCATCAAATCAATGCGAAAACCGGCGGAGTCATCGCCTTCGATCATCGCAGGGCCCAGTTTGTCGAGCATCCACGATGCGGCGGAACCACCCAGCAGCACCTCACGCATTTGCGGCAAATTGATATCCCAGGCGCGAGCCAGCGCTAATGCTTCGCAAATCGCCTGAATATTGATGCCGCAAATCAGCTGGTTACATAGCTTCACGGTTTGCCCGGCACCGGATGCGCCAACGTGATTTAACGTGGTGCCCATGGCGCGCAGATAAGGCGTTGCCTGCTCAAAGCCGTGGGCTTCACCGCCTGCCATGATGGTCAGAGTGCCGTTTTTAGCGCCAATCGGTCCGCCGGAGACCGGCGCATCCAGCATGGTCACGCCCGCAGCCGCCAGCTCCTGGCTCAGCTTGCGTGTGGCTTCCGGCGCGATGGTACTCATATCGACATACAGTTTTCCACGTGGCGGGACAGCTAACAGCCCCTGAGGACCACGCACGATCTCTTCAACCTGCGGGGTGTCCGGCAGCATGGAAATGACGATATCCGCATCGCTGACCGCAGAGGGGATATCATTAACGATTTCAACACCGAACTGGCGCAACGCATCGCCCGCGCCGCTGACAATATCAAACGCGCGCACGGTGTAGCCCGCCTGAGCGAGATTGCGCGCCATCTCGCGCCCCATCACGCCTAAGCCAAGAAAGCCAACGATGCCGGAAGTAGCAGTCTTCATCAGGAGTCTCCTTGCTGATTAGTTATGTTGCTCGAGTTGCGCCAGCTTCTCGACGCGGCGGATGAAGTCGGCATCCTGAACGAAGGTTGCCTGCAAAAAGGCGTCAATCAGATCGCGCGCCAGCCAGGGGCCAACGATCTGCGCACCGATACACAACACATTGACGTCATCGTGCTCCACGGACTGATGGGCTGAATGCACGTCATGCCCCACCGCAGCGCGGATGCCTTTGATTTTGTTGGCGGCAATCACCGCGCCCACGCCGGTACCGCATACCAGAATTCCGCGCAGGCCATGGCTTTCGCGGACTTTGCTACACACCGCGAACGCAATATCGGGAAAATCCACAGGCTCAGGGTCATAACTGCCCACATCGTCAATCTGGTGGCCCGCTTGCGCCAGCCACTGGATGAGTTCCTGCTTAAGGTGAAATCCTGCGTGGTCACTGCCAATTACGATCTGCATCTGCGTTTCCTTATTAAGGGGGTTAGTCAGCAAAAGGTTGAGAACCCACCATGCGAATGGTGGCGCGACGACGGAAATCGGCGCCAATTTCAAAATGGCGGCTCAGTAAGTCATCGGCTTTGTCTTCGTCTCGTTCGACGATGGCGGCAAAAATGGCGCGGTGGTGATCGATGAGGAACGCTTCAATGCCTTCCACCTGAATAATTTGTTCACGTCTGTCGAGGTGGGAGCGCTGCATCAGCACGCCGATCGACTGATAAATATTGATAAGCGTTGGCGAGCCCGATGCGTTGACGATGGTTTCATGAAAACGAAAGTCGGCTCGTCCGCCTAATTCCGGTTCATGGATGGTATCGCTGATGTCGCGCAGGCAGGCGGCCAGACGATCGTAATCACTTTGCGTTGCCCGGCGGCAGGCGAGGCGCACAGCCTGTCGTTCAATGGCGATTCGTGCCTGCATCACGTCATCCACCACATTCGGCTGGTGGGCCAGCACGAAGGTAAAGAATTCACCGAAAACCGACACGTCAGGTTTTGTCACCACCGTGCCGATGCCGTGACGGATCTCGACGGCACCAATCATCGCCAGCGCTCTTAGCGCTTCCCGCAATACCGGGCGGCTGACGCCTAATCTGGCAGAAAGCTCGCGCTCAGGAAGCAAACTGTCGCCCGCGCGCAACGCCCCGCTTAACAACTGCTCGCGTAAAAATTTAACGACGCGGTCATGGCCGCTGCTGCTTTCCGTCTTTTCGCGTTTGATATCCATATGATTTTACCGGTGGTCTTAAGTGGTAATACCAATGGTAGATATGTTAAGAAATTATTAATGTGATGTTGATCGATAATTAATCTGGTGGTTTTGTGAGCGGGATTGCAATTATTGATTTGACTGGCTGGGGGAGGAAGATCTTCAGGATCGTGAGATCAACTTTTTAAGCTGTCGCGAATGCCAGCGGCCAAGAATAAACACCGAGAACATCGCGCCCATCAGGGCGCATAGCATATCGGCCTGGGTATCCCATTCATAACCCTGGGTACCGAGGAAATCATCCGCGTCCTTGCCGAGGATCAGCGCCACCCACCACTCGATCAGTTCATAAAAGGCGCTGATGGCAAGCGTGACGCAGCATACTAAAAAGCCCAACATCTTAGCGCCGAGCCGATAGCCGCCGCGTAGCAAAACTTCCCGCGCCGACAGCGACACCACCAGCCCCTGGAGGACGTGACCGATACGGTCATAGGGGTTGCGATCGACGCCCAGCAAATCCTGAAGATAAAAACCGACGGGAACGCGGGCGTAGGAATACATCCCGCCAACGATAAGAGAAACGCAGCCGATAAAAATGAGTGAATAGAGCAGGGGCGTGAGCGGGTAGCGTTTTGCGGTTATCCAGAGGATCGGCACGATGATAAAAAGCGGCATGACTTCGAGCAGCCAGGTGAGTTTGCGCTCGGTGTGGAAGGCGGTGAAAATCATCAGCAATGCCAGCAGTATGATACCTGCGGTGAGAAAGAGCGGACGGGAGGATTTCATCAGCGTTCCTTTATGATGGTGAAAGTAGGGTTTAGTTGAAAAAGGGGGAAGTGCAAGGTGGGGAATTTGCGAGATATATTCTGGATTCGTAAGATACTGCGCCAGCCCTGGTTTAAACCCCTTGCTGTGAGTTTCGGGTAGCAGTATCGTTCACCCGCACCTGCAAGATCAGGTACCGGGATTGACCTCCTGAAATACTGTTACAGGCGACATGTGACGCGCCAGCGTCGTTTTTATGTCGTGCGCACGGCTACACCTCAATGGCGGGCCGGGCGGGGGCGTCGCGAGACGCGCCGGTTTCCTGTAACGCCGGTAAGGTCAACCCCGCCTGGTTCCGCCACCCGTGAGATTGACCTCTCCAGTGGCGGAAATATCAAACGTTACAGGAGGCTGCCCTTATGGCTGCTATCCCTACCCAGACTCAATATCATCTGAAAAAACCGCGAAAACCCAACGTCGCTACACTGTCGGCTATATGCCTAATCGGGGTGATACCAGCACGCCAGCGCTGCATCTGAGCGGAAAATGGTTAAGAGACGCAGGATTTGATACTGGAATGAATGTCACCGTTAAAATTGCTGACGGTTGCATTGTATTGGTTCCTGATACCAATGAAACGCAGGCGTTGCGTGAAGAGCTAATACTGGCAAAGGCGGCAGTGAAAGAGATGAAGCAGAGGGTATTAAGTTCGCTTTGAAAATATTATTAAAATACAAAGCAAAAACCCGCCTTGTGGGCGGGTTCTTTGAATAGTGGTGCCCGGACTCGGAATCGAACCAAGGACACGGGGATTTTCAATCCCCTGCTCTACCGACTGAGCTATCCGGGCAACGGGGCGCATTAAACCCGATTCACCGTACCGCGTCAACGAAATTTCCGTGTATTCCGTTCAGATGCGCATTATGCCGCCAGGTTGACGACAATCCCATCACTTTACCCACCGAAAAAGTGCATCCACAGGGCTGATATCGGCATGCCGATCACCAGCGCAGGCAGCATATTCACCACCGGGAACATCTTGATACCGCAAATCCGCAGCCCGGTTGCCAGTAGCAGCACGCCGCCGACGGCGGTGAAATCGGCCATCATCGCAGGCGTGGTAAGCGGCAGGATAATCGCCGCGCACCAGGCGAGGGTTAACTGGATCGCCATCAATGGAAATGCGATAAACGCCACTGCCACACCGAGCGTGGTGGCGAAAATCATCGCGGTAAAGAAATCGAGAAACGATTTGGCGATCAGGATGGTCGGGTCGCCAGTCATGCCTTCCTGCATCGCGCCAAACACCCCGGTGCCGCTGGCGCAAAATAGAATCAGGATGGCGACGAAGTTCTGAATAAACGCGTCGTGGCCACCGTTTTTACCGCCTTTGTCCAGCAGCGAACGCGCTTTGCCTGCGGCGGCGTTAATGCCGCGCTCCATATAGCACAGCTCGCCGATAATGGTGCCGAGCAGGGTGGAAAGCACCATCACCGGCAGGTTGGCGCATTTAACGATCAGCAGCACCCCAATGCCGAGGGAAGCCAGACCGAATATCGATGGCATTGTCACCCGCAGCCGCTCCGGTAATTTTGAACCCAGCAGTGCGCCTAATAATCCGCCAATCAGTACGGCGGCACCATTGATAAAAGGACCAGTAACCATGTGTTCTCCCGATGCGTCTTTTTTACCGCCAGACGCGCTAAAAAATCGTATTTTTATTGATGTTACGAATGCGTTTTCATGCGCTTAATGTGCGTTTTAATGCCTTGCGGTTCGTCAAGGTTCCCCCGCTGTGCATGGCATTGCCTGATAGTATCAATAATTTACCTGAATAATCTTTGCCGAGTTATGCAGTTTATCGATTGCGCCTTGCACGGGCCGGGCAAAGCTGCCATGATTGCGCGAATTTTCCGCTTCCCTGACACGAGGCTTGTATGATGAGGTCGTTTTCCACGCCTGTCACTTACAGACTGCGTTCTGCCATGCAGCCGCTTGCCCGTGCTCTCAGTCCGTTATTGCCTACACTCACCATGCGGTGAGGCCAACGCACGCCCACTCCAGGACATCAGTAAGACCAGATACATTCTGTTTTTACTGATGTCAGGCGGTCGGAGCTGTTTCCAGTTTCACCAAAGACGCCATACCGGGATGAACTCCCTGTGCTTGCCTGTTGGCACTTACTCCCTTTAAGGCTTTTGTTGCTTATGAAATCGTTAAAAATTGCAGCCAGTCACGACATTGCCTGTGCGCTCTCCACCCACCGCGAGGTGGTCACGCTGGATAATACTGACTTTACCGATGTCGCCGCCGTGGTGCTGACCGTTGCCGATACCCGCAGCGGCATTCTGGCGTTGTTGAAACGCACCGGATTTAATCTGCCGGTGTTCGTGCTGAGTGAAACCCCGCTGGAGCTGGACGCGATTACCGGCGTGATTGACGGCAAGGCACAGTCGTTTCTCGAACTGGAAGCCGCTGCCACGCGCTATGAAGAAAACCTGCTGCCGCCGTTTTTCGATACTCTTTATCAGTACGTCGAAATGCAAAACAGTACCTTTGCCTGTCCAGGGCATCAGCACGGCGAATTTTTCAAAAAGCATCCGGCAGGGCGTCAGTTTTACGATTTCTTCGGCGAGAACGTGTTCCGCGCCGATATGTGCAACGCCGATGTGAAGCTGGGCGATTTGCTGATCCACGAAGGCTCGGCCAAACACGCGCAGAAGTTTGCCGCTAAGGTGTTTAACGCCGATAAAACCTATTTCGTGCTCAACGGCACCTCCGCCGCCAACAAAGTGGTAACCAACGCGCTGCTGACCCGTGGCGACCTGGTGCTGTTCGACCGCAACAACCATAAATCCAACCATCACGGCGCGTTGATCCAGGCGGGCGCAACGCCGGTGTACCTGGAAGCGGCGCGCAATCCGTTCGGCTTTATTGGCGGGATTGATGAGCACTGCTTCGACGAGGCGTATCTGCGCGAGTTAATCCGCGAAGCCGCGCCGGAGCGTGCCGATGAGCCGCGTCCGTTCCGTCTGGCGGTGATCCAGCTCGGCACCTATGATGGCACCATTTACAACGCCCGCCAGGTGATCGACAAAATCGGCTGTCTGTGCGACTACATCCTGTTTGACTCCGCCTGGGTGGGCTACGAGCAGTTTATCCCGATGATGGCCGACTGCTCGCCGTTGCTGCTGGAGCTGAACGAAAACGATCCGGGGATTTTTGTCACCCAGTCGGTGCACAAACAGCAGGCCGGTTTTTCTCAGACCTCGCAAATCCACAAAAAGGATAACCACGTGCGTGGTCAGGCGCGGTTTTGCCCGCATAAGCGCCTGAATAACGCGTTTATGCTGCATGCTTCCACCAGCCCCTTTTACCCGCTGTTTGCCGCGCTGGACGTTAACGCCAAAATCCATGAGGGCGAGAGTGGCCGCCGCCTGTGGGCCGAGTGCGTGGAACTGGGTATCGAAGCGCGTAAAGCCATTCTCAGCCAGTGTTCGATGATTACACCTTTTGTGCCGCCGAAGGTGGACGGTAAACTCTGGCAGGAGCATCCCACATCGCTTATCGCCAGTGAACGCCGCTTCTTCAGCTTTATCCCCGGCGAACGCTGGCACGGTTTTGACGGCTATGCCGATGAGCAATATTTTGTTGATCCCTGCAAGTTACTGCTCACCACGCCGGGTATCGACGCACAAACCGGCGAATATGCCGCTTTCGGTGTGCCGGCGACCATTCTGGCGAACTACCTGCGTGAAAACGGCCTGGTGCCGGAGAAAGCCGACCTCAACTCGATCCTGTTCCTGCTGACCCCGGCGGAAAGCCCGCAGAAAATGGCTCATCTGGTGGCGCTGCTGGCGCAGTTCGAACGCCACATCGAGCAGGATTCGCCGCTCTCGGACGTGCTACCGACCATCTGGCAAAAATACGCCGTGCGCTATAAAGGCTATACGTTGCGCCAGCTATGCCAGGAGATGCACGACCTGTACGTCAGCTTTAACGTCAAAGACCTGCAAAAAGCGATGTTCCGCAAAGCCGAACTGCCGCAGGTGATGATGAACCCGCAGGACGCCAACCGCGAGTTTATCCGTGGCAACGTCGAGCTGGTGCGCATTAGCGAATCCGCCGGGCGCATCGCGGCGGAGGGTGCATTGCCGTACCCGCCGGGTGTGCTGTGCGTAGTGCCGGGCGAGGTGTGGGGCGGGGCGGTGCAGCGCTACTTCCTGGCGCTGGAAGAGGGCGTGAATTTGCTGCCGGGCTTCTCGCCGGAGCTACAGGGCGTGTACAGTGAAACCGATGCCGACGGGATCAAGCGGCTGTATGGAAACGTGCTGAAAGGCTAAAAAAATGCCGACCCTGTGGTCGGCATTTTTACTTTAAGAAACGCGATCAGGCGCTGTGCGGAACGCTCGCAACGGGCGCTTTCACATGTTTATATTTGAACAGCGCCACGAACGCGAAGGCCAGAACCAGCGAGTAGCCCGCGAAAATCAGCCACACGGTTTGCCAGTCGGTAATGCCGTTCAGGGTGTAATGCTCAACCACTTTGCCGCTCACCACGCCGCCGAGGATACAGCCGAAGCCGTTGGTCATCATCAGGAACATGCCCTGGGCGCTGGCGCGGATAGCCGGTTTCACTTCCTGCTCAACAAACATCGAACCGGAAACGTTGAAGAAGTCGAAGGCGCAGCCGTAGACGATCATCGACAGAACCAGCAGCACGGTGCCCATTGGTGACGGATCGCCGTAGGCGAACAGGCCGAAGCGCAGCATCCAGGCGATGATACTGATCAGCATCACTTTCTTGATGCCGTAACGGCTCAGGAAGAACGGAATAGTCAGGATGAACACGGTCTCGGAAATCTGCGAAATCGACATCAGCACCGAGGCGTGTTGCACGATAAAGCTGCCAGAGAACAGTGGATCCTGATCGAAGCTGTGCAGGAAGGTGTTGCCAAACATATTGGTAATTTGCAGTTCCGCGCCCAGCAGCATGGAGAAGATAAAGAAAATCGCCATACGCTTGTTTTTCAGCAGCGCAAACGCATCGAGGCCCAGCATGGTAGACCAGCTCTGGTTTTTCTGCTGGTTGGATACCGGCACGTGCGGCAGGGTCAGGGTAAACAGCACCAGCACCAGAGACAGCGCCGCGCCGATGTACAGCTGCATATGGCTCAGTTCGAAGCCAGAGAAGCTCACCGCCCACATCGCCAGAATAAAGCCGATAGTGCCCCAGATACGGATAGGCGGGAAGTCGGTGACGATATCGCGCCCGGCCTGCTGCAAACGGTAGTAAGAGATGGTGTTTACCAGACCCAGCGTTGGCATATAGGCCAGCGAGTTAATGAGGATCACCACAAACATCTCGGTTGGCGTGGTGACGTTCGCCGCCATAAACAGCGTCGCGGCACCGACCAGATGACAGAACGCATACACCCATTTGGCGCTGATCCACTTATCCGCCACGATCCCCAGCAGCGTCGGCATAAATACCGCCGCGATCCCGAGTGAGCTATACACTGCGCCGATGGACGCGCCATCGAACTTCAGGGTGACGAACATGTAGGAACCCAGCGTTGTCAGCCAGCTTCCCCACAAGCAGAACTGCAGAAACGAGAGCACTTTCAGCTGCAGCTTATAATTCATGTTATTTTCCTCACACGAGAAACCAAAATTATGTTGAATTAAAAACATTGAAGGTTGTGAATTGTGCGGATTTTAGCACTGCAACCCCTATGCTTTTTGTTATCTACGACATAATTCTGCAAAAAACTCCGCTTTGCAGATGCAAAATGTGATGTGGGCGGGGGTTTCGAATGAAGAAATGCCACTTCAAGCCAAACGCGGTACAAAAAAATATCCCTCACAGTGAATGTGAGGGATATAACATTTAACAGGAATTACTTACGGCGATAGCTTTTTTGTGCCGTGTCTACTTTATACAAATAACGGCGTGATTCGGCGGACGGATGGCGTGTGGTCAGGGTTTCATACACATCGCCCGGCTGCATGCTGTTAATAATGCTGGCCGCCTTAATTTTGTCGTTAGAGAACACCCGCAGCACGCTGCCCGCGCCGCCGTTATAAGCGGTAATTACCGCATAACGGCGCGAGGTGGGGTTCTCAATCCCGCCGAGATAGACATTGTTCAATATCGCCAGGTAAGCCGTGCCGGTATCGATATTGCTTTGCGGATCGAACAGGTAGCTACGGCTTGGCGTGCCCGATTTACCCTGCGAGCGGAATACATCTTTGCCCGCGGTATGCTGTACCACCTGCATCAGGCCCAGCGCGTCGGAACGGCTGACCGCATACGGGTTAAAGGAAGATTCAGTCTGCATAATCGCCAGGATCAGCGACTCATCTACACCATATTTACGCGAGGCCTGGCGCACCATTCCCACGTATTTATGGGCACGCTTGTCAAGGTGGTTCGGCACCAGGTTAATGGTGATGCTGTAGATAACGCGCAGACCGTTGCTGCGGCTCTTCATGCGGGTTTGCAGCAAGTAATCAGCAAAGCGTGCCGCACGCCACTGCCAGCGGATAGGCTCGCCGGTGTTGTCCACCACCTGCCCATACAGGAACGGCTGTTTGGAGATCGGAATGTCGTTCACATCCGAATAAAGATCGATAGACCCCGGATCGTCGCCCATCAGTAAAGTGGTGATGATCGCCTGGCGCAGCCGCGCGGCAGGATCGGTGCCGGCAATGGTTTCAACCGTGATGGTGCCTTGATCAAAGTTGATATGGCTGCGGGTCTGGTAGCCGTCGGTATACTTAACGTAGTCCTTCGGCCCGGCAATCAGGACTTCATTAAATCCCCAGATGTTCTCAATATTATGGGCGAACTGCCCCATCAGGATGTCAAAACCGTTGGTATCTTTTTCCAGTTCCGGATTATACGTTTCCGATTTTTTACTGGAACACGAGATGAGTAACGGCGCAATCAAAGCCAGCGCGAGTAATTTTTTCATCATTAAGGGCGTGCGTTGTGTTATTGATGTTGTGTTGTCAAAAAAGGGCCAAAGGCCCTTATTGTTGCTCTGGCGGCGTATAGCCTTCGATGTGAACGTCTTTCCCTTCAAACAGGAAGTTAACCATTTCCTGCTCCAGCAGTTTGCGGTGCTCGGGGTTCATCATGTTGAGTTTCTTTTCGTTAATCAGCATGGTTTGCTTGGTCTGCCACAGCTTCCACGCCTCTTTGGAAATCTCGTTATAGATGCGCTTGCCCAAATCGCCCGGATAGAGTTGGAAATCCTGGCCTTCGGCGTCGCGCTGCAGGTAGGTACAAAAAATCGTTCTGCTCATAGTTAGTCCTCACTATCATGGCGAAGTGGTTGAGTTACAATCGGCTCCGCGTGTAATTGTTGCAACAAACGCTCCACCGGGGCGGCAAGCCCAACGGATGGCGGCTGTGCCAGGTTATACCAGAGTGCGCTCTCTTCCTCCACGCAAGACGCCTGCGAGGACACAGAAAGCCACATGGGTACGATATCCAGATGGAAGTGGCTGAAAGTATGGCGGAACGCGTTAAGTTGCGTCAGATTATCGGCCTTAATGTTACGTTTCGCCAGCCAGTCGCGCAGACTCTCTTCGCTGTCAAACTGCGGGAAACAAAACAGCCCACCCCATAACCCCACCGGCGGGCGTTGGGTCAGGCGTACGGTGTTGTCCTGCTGCATCAGCAGAAAATAGCCGACCTTTTCCGGCAGCACCTGCTTCGGTTTTTTACCCGGATAACGGGCCCAGGTTTGCGTGGCGAACGCAATGCAGCCGAACTGTAACGGGCACAGTTCACACTTCGGGCGCGAGCGGGTACACACCATCGCGCCTAAATCCATCATCGCCTGGTTAAAGCGCTCCACGCCTTGTGCTGGGGTAACGGCTTCACTCAGCGACCAAAGTTTTTTCTCTACCTCTTTCTTACCCGGCCAGCCTTCTACGGCGTAGCAGCGCGCCAGCACCCGTTTTACGTTGCCATCAAGAATAGGAAAGTGTTGGCCGAGCGACAGCGACAAAATTGCGCCTGCGGTGGAACGGCCCACGCCGGGTAGCGCGGCCACTTCATCAAAGGTCTGCGGGAACGTCCCGCCGTACTGTTCGGCGACCCTTTTCGCCGCTTTATGTAGATTGCGGGCGCGGGCGTAATAACCGAGCCCGGTCCACAGGTGCAGCACTTCATCCAGCGGCGCGTTCGCCAGGTCGGTAACGGTGGGGAAGCGCGCCATAAAGCGGGTAAAATAAGGAATAACCGTGGCGACTTGCGTTTGTTGCAGCATCACTTCGGACAGCCATACTTTATAAGGCGTTTTTTCGATCTGCCAGGGGAGGGTTTTACGCCCATATTTGTCGTACCAGTCGAGCACCTGGCGAGAAAATTGCTGCGCTTGCATCATGAACGCGTGGCATCCGGCTTAGAGTTTCAGGGCCCAGATTGCAGCACAGAGCGAAAAGGCTGTAAACCGGAACTTTCCTGTGCTTGCATCCCATGACTATCTTTGGATAATGCCGGTTTGCTTTTCCATTCACTGACACAGATTGAAACCATGAATAACGACGTCATTTCACCGGAATTTGATGAAAGCGGCCGCCCGCTGCGCCGTATCCGCAGCTTTGTCCGCCGTCAGGGGCGCCTGACCAAAGGGCAACAGCACGCGCTGGATAACTACTGGCCGGTGATGGGCGTTGAGTTCACTCCCGCGCCGCTCGATTTTACCGCGCTGTTTGGCCGCACCGCGCCGGTCACCCTGGAAATCGGCTTTGGCATGGGTGCCTCGCTGGTGGCGATGGCAAAAGCCAACCCGCACCAGGATTTCTTAGGGATTGAAGTGCATTCGCCGGGCGTGGGCGCCTGCCTGAGCCTGGCCCATGAAGAGGGCGTGGAAAACCTGCGCGTGATGTGCCATGACGCGGTTGAAGTGCTGCAAACCATGATCCCGGATAATTCCCTGAATATGGTGCAGTTGTTCTTCCCGGATCCGTGGCACAAAGCGCGCCATAACAAGCGCCGCATCGTCCAGGCCCTGTTTGCGGAGCTGGTGAAGAGCAAATTAACGCTCGGCGGCGTGTTCCATATGGCGACCGACTGGGAACCTTATGCCGAACATATGCTCGAAGTGATGTCGTCTGTTGAAGGTTATAAGAACCAGTCTGAAAACAACGACTACGTACCGCGCCCGGAATCGCGTCCGGTAACCAAATTTGAACAGCGTGGCCATCGTCTTGGTCACGGCGTATGGGACTTAATGTTCGAGAGGGTGAAATAATGGCAAAGAACCGCAGCCGTCGTTTACGTAAAAAGATGCATATCGAAGAGTTTCAGGAGTTGGGATTCTCGGTAGCCTGGCGTTTCCCGGAAGGCACCCGCGAAGAGGTAGTGGATAAAACCGTTGATGACCTGATCAATGAAGTGATCGAGCCGAACGGTTTGGCCTTTGACGGCAGTGGTTATCTTGCCTGGGAAGGTCTGGTCTGCAAGCAGGAAATCGGTAAGTGTACCGAAGAAGATCAGGCGCTGGTGCGCAAATGGCTTGAAGATCGCAAGCTCGAAGAGATCCGCTTAAGCGATCTGTTCGATGTGTGGTGGGATTGATTACACTGACTAACGGGCCGGTTTGGCCCGTTTTGCTTTATAGGGAGTCGATATGATGCGTAAAGCGCTTCTGGGCGCATTGCTGGTAACGGCGATGCAGGCTCAGGCCGAATACAAATGCAGCGTCACGCCGCGTGACGATGTCGTGCTCAGCCCGCAAACCGTGCAGGTGGTTGGCGAAAACGGCAACCTGGTGATTGGCCCTGACGGCAGCGTACAGTTTAACGGCCAGCAGAAAAACCTGACCGCCGCGCAGCGTCAGCAGGCGTTGAACTATCAAAAAGCCTTACGGACCGATCTGCCGTGGATCCAGCAGGGCGCATTAAGCCGCGTTGAAAAAGGGCGGGTGGCGCTGGACCGGGTGATCACCCAGGAAGTCGGCGCGAGCAGCAATATGCGCACTCGCCTGACCAGCCTTGATGCCCAGCTTAAAGCGCAGATGAACCGCATTATCGAACAGCGCAGCGACGGGCTGACGTTCCACTATAAAGCCATTGAGCAAGTGAGGGCCGACGGTCAACAACTGGTGAACCAGGCGATGGGCGGCATTCTGCAGGACAGCATTAACGAGATGGGTGCCAAAGCGGTGCTGAAAGGCGGCGGCAATCCGTTGCAGGGCGTGCTGGGTAGCCTGGGCGGATTACAAACGGCGATCCAGAACGAATGGAAAACCCAGGAGCAGGATTTCCAGCAGTTTGGCCGTGATGTTTGCCAGCGCGTGATTTCACTGGAAGATCAGCGCACTAAGCTGGTTTCCACCCTGAAATAAAGCGAAAGTGCCATGAAAAAGTTACAGATTGCCGTGGGCATTATCCGCAACGCTGATAACGCGATTTTTATTACCCGTCGCGCGGCTGATGCCCATATGGCTAACAAATGGGAGTTTCCCGGCGGTAAGATTGAAGCGAACGAAACTCCGGAGCAGGCGCTGATCCGCGAACTTCAGGAAGAAGTGGGGATTAACGCTCAACAACCGTCGCTGTATGAAACCCTGGAATATACTTTCCCGGACCGGCACATCACCTTGTGGTTTTATCTGGTCGAAGCGTGGCAGGGAGAACCCTGGGGTAAAGAGGGGCAGCCTGGAGAATGGGTTGCGGCGAGCACGCTGGACGCGGCGGCGTTCCCACCTGCCAATGAGCCAGTGGTGGCACGGCTGATTGCGGATGCGAACGTGCGTTAACGTGCCCAGACGATAAAAAAATAATTGGGGTGGTATTGCTGAATACCACCCCGTTTTTTATTCGCGATCTAGCTCGCTCCAGTCGTCGCTGTCGTTTAAATCGCTCTGGCTGGGGATACGTTTTTCTTCTGCCGCCCATTCACCTAAATCAATCAACTGACAGCGTTTCGAGCAAAACGGGCGAAACGGGCTGGATTCATTCCAGATAACCGGTTTGCCGCAGGTGGGGCAGTTTACCGTAGTGGTTTCCGTCATTTTGCCTCCTTAGCAACAGGCCAGTTCAAAATCCAGACGCTCAGGTACGCGGCCATTTTCGCTGTCAATCGGCATAAAGCGGATGGCAAAACGGCTTTTATGCCCGGAAATCTGCGGATACAGTTCGTCGCTCATGTTCAGCGTCAGGCGCAGTAAATCCGCGTCGTCGCCGTTATCCTGGAAGAAGCCGTTCAGGCTGGTTTGCTTACGGAACGGCGCGGAATGGCGAATGAGATCGAGCACCTTTTCCAGCGCGAAACGCAGTGGGTCGAGACTGCTGAACCAGCGGTTGACCTGGGCGTCGCGCGCTTCCTGTGGCATGTGCAGCCAGAAATGCAGGCTCGGTAAATCAAAACTACAGCAACCACCGGGGATGCTGAGACGCTGGCGCACCAGGCCGATGAGGCGATCTTCACGCAGCGCCTGGCCCAGACGGGGCGCGGCCATCAGCGTGACGCTGTGTTCTTTAAGTTCCTTACGCAACGCATGAATGCGATCGTTGTCGACGCCCGGCACTTCGGCCCAGTTTTGTAATTTGCGTTGTTGGCGTTCCAGTTCTTTAAGCATTTCGGTGCGGACATCGCCGCGCTCAAACACATCCATTAATTCGCCCATATTGCGGAAAAAATGCAGTGCTGAAGCATGATCGGTCACGGTCAGGCGTGACATCACCTGCTGAATAAGAAATTCGATACGCAGCCAGGTGCGCATTTTTTCATTCAGCGGATGTTCGAAGAGAATGTGGTTGTGCATTACTGATTTTCCTGTTGCACGGCTTGTGCGGCCAACTGCATATAACGTTGATGCAAGCGCTTCACCTCGGCATCAACGGCGTCTGGCCTGCCGCTATTGTCTATTACATCATCGGCGACGGCTAAGCGCGCTTCCTGGCTTACCTGGGCGGCGATGATTTGCTCGGCATGTATACGTGACACATTATCACGTTGCATAGTGCGTATTATCTGAGTTTCAGGATCGACATCGACCACCAGCACCCGGTCAGCTTTTTTATGCAGTTGATTTTCCACTAACAGCGGAACCACCCACAGCACGTAGTTGGATGTGGCGCGCGCCATTTCATCCTGGGTTTCCTGATGGATAAGGGGGTGCAATAACGCATTGAGCCAGGCTTTTTCCTGCGGGTTGGCGAAAATGCGCTCGCGCAGTTCCCGGCGATTCAGCGTGCCGTCGGGCAGCAGCATGGCCGGGCCAAAATGTTGGACGATGGCTTTTAACGCGGGTTTTTCTGGTTCAACGACATTTCGGGCGATGATATCGGCATCAATAACGGTAATTCCCAGTTGCGCGAACTTGTTGGCTACGGTGGTTTTCCCACTTCCGATGCCGCCCGTTATCGCTACTGTGTAAACCATAAACCAATCCCAATTGTCGTGTTCTGATGTGATCGCCAGTCTTTTCATGGCCTTGCGAAGGCCTGCGAAACAGGAAAAATTTTCTGTATTCGCAAGACGGTGATTTCTGCCTGGCGGCAGGTAAATTTATAGGATTGTAGCGTAAAAAAGAGCGTTTTCGCAGTCTTGCGGAGCCACAATTAGTGCGTATGATAGCGTCACTGGAGTTGGTAGTTGTACCGCCGCTTATATTTACGCGTTCATCGCCATTTACCAGGAATTCGCTCATGCGTATTGAAGAAGATCTGAAGTTAGGTTTCAAAGACGTTCTTATCCGCCCTAAACGTTCCACCCTCAAAAGCCGTTCCGATGTCGAACTGGCTCGTGAATTTACCTTCAAGCACTCTGGTATCCAATGGTCTGGCGTACCTGTTATTGCCGCAAACATGGACACGGTCGGCACGTTCGGCATGGCGAAAGCCCTGGCGGGGTTCGATATTCTGACGGCGGTGCATAAGCATTACTCCGTTGAAGAGTGGCAAGCGTTTATCGATAGCGTGGATGCTAACGTTCTCAAGCACGCCATCGTCTCTACCGGCACGTCCGACGCTGATTTCGAAAAAACCAAACAGATCCTGGCGCTTAATCTGGGCCTGAATTTTATTTGCATCGATGTCGCGAACGGCTATTCCGAACACTTCGTACAGTTTGTCACCAAAGCGCGTGAAGCGTGGCCAAACAAAGTGATCATCGCGGGTAACGTGGTGACTGGCGAAATGTGCGAAGAGCTGATCCTCTCCGGTGCGGATATCGTTAAAGTCGGTATCGGCCCAGGCTCCGTGTGCACTACCCGCGTGAAAACCGGTGTGGGTTATCCGCAGCTTTCCGCTGTGATTGAATGCGCTGACGCGGCACACGGTCTTGGCGGCCAGATCATCAGCGACGGGGGCTGCACCACGCCGGGCGATGTAGCCAAAGCTTTCGGCGGCGGCGCGGACTTTGTGATGCTCGGCGGTATGCTGGCCGGTCACGATGAAAGCGGTGGCACTGTGGTTGAAGAGAACGGCGAAAAATTTATGCTGTTCTACGGCATGAGCTCGGAATCTGCCATGAACCGCCACGTTGGCGGCGTTGCCAAATACCGTGCCGCTGAAGGCAAAACCGTGAAGCTGCCGCTGCGTGGCCCGGTAGAATACACCGCGCTGGATATCCTGGGCGGTCTGCGCTCAGCCTGCACCTACGTGGGTGCCTCTCGCCTGAAAGAGCTGACTAAACGCACTACTTTTATCCGCGTTCAGGAACAAGAGAACCGCGTATTCAATAGCCTGTAATTTTGGGCTTGCTGTAGCGAAGAGCAGGAGGGTGACCTTCTGCTTTTTTATACGGTTAATTCGCCCCGCTCATGGCGTCTCCCATCTGAAAGACCGGCAGATACATGGCGATCACCAGCGTCCCGACAATCAGCCCAATTACCACCATCATCAGCGGTTCTAGCGTGGACGACAGCGAATCGGCGCGCTCGTGGGTTTGCCCGGTATGCCAGTGTGCCAGCCGCGCCAGGATTAAATCCATCGATCCGGTTTCCTCGGCGGTGTAAATCAGTTGCCGACACAGCGGCGTAAAGCCTTTTTCCTCTTCCAGCGTTTTCCAGAACGGCACGCCGTCGCCTATTTTCTGCATAATGCGCGCCAGCATTTGCCGCCAGAACGGGGAGGTAAGCGTTTGCATCACCGCCTCAAGCCCCTGTAATAACGGTAAACCCGCCTGCTGGGTCATGGCGAGAATGGTATAGATCTGGCTCAATCGCTGGCCGCGAACCAGCTCGCCCACCAGCGGAAGCCGCAGTAAGAGGTTTTGTTCCTGCCACTGCCAGTTCGGGTTGCGGCGGCACCTGAGAACACCCGCGATAAGCGCGCCAGCGGCCAGCGCCAGCCAGTGTCCACTGCCGGTAATAAAGGCCGAAAACGCCATCACGCCCTGGGTTAACGCCGGTAGTGGGGCGTTAAACGCGCGATAGATTGCCGCGAATTCCGGCAGTACAAATCCTGCCATGCCGAGGGTAACGGCGAGCGCCATCACAAAGATAATCACTGGGTAGCGCAGCGCTTTGACAACTTTTTTCCGTAGCGCCTGCTGTTCCTCCTGCTGAACCGCCAGACGTAGGCAGCATTCATCGAGCTTGCCGGTGATCTCCCCGGTGCGGATCAGCGCGATAAACAGCGGTGGAAACACCCAGGGCCATGCCTTAAGGGCATCGGAAAACGGCACACCCTCGGTCACCTGTTGGGTCAGTGCCTGTAACAGCGCCCGCCACTGTGGTCGGGAATGCTGCTCCGCCAGCATCGATAACCCCTGGGGTAGGGCAATCCCGGCCTGCAACAGCGTAGCTAACTGGCGAATAAAGTGAATTTTATAGGTCAGGTTCCAGTACTGGCGTGAGACAGCCTGGCGCTTCACCTTCAGAGGCCAGATATTGCGATCGTATAAATGTTGCAGCGCCGTGGTGCGCTCCGCCCCCCAAACTAAACCGCTGCATGGCGTGCCTTGATCGTCCAGGCCGCTCCACTGCCATAACCGGCGTTCACTCATAAGGTATCCCCAGAACCCGATATACCTCCTGTAATGTGGTCAAGCCCTGGTCCACCGCCTGTAAGCCGTGCTCGAACAGCGTCACCATGCCCAGCTCGCGTGCCTGCTGTTCAATCTGCTGCGCCGATGCGCCATCGACGATTGCCTGGCGCAACCCAGGCTCCAGCGTCAGCACTTCGAACAGCGCCACGCGCCCGTAAAAGCCGGAATAGCACTGCGCGCAGCCTTTCGCTTCCCATGCGTAAAGTGGGCTTGACCAGAATGCGGCGGGCAGCGCGGCAGGTTGTGCTAAACGTACCCGGCAATGCGGGCACAAACGGCGCACCAGCCGCTGGGCAATAATGATTTCTAACGCCGATGCCAGCATCCAGCGGGCGATACCCATTTGCTCCAGCCGCGTAATCGTCTCCACGGTGGAGTTGGTATGCAGGGTCGATAACACCAGATGACCAGTCTGTGCGGCTTTGATGGCGATTTCTGCGGTTTCGCCATCGCGGATTTCTCCGACCATCACTACATCCGGGTCCTGGCGCAGCAGGGCGCGCAGGACGTTCTGGAAATTAAGCCCCGCTTTAATGTTTACCTGGGTTTGGTTCAGGCCGGACAGCGGGATTTCGATGGGGTCTTCAACGCTGCACAGATTACTCTCCGGGCTATTTAACGCCCCCAGCGCGCTGTACAGGGTAATGGTCTTGCCGCTCCCCGTCGGGCCCGTTACCAGAATCAGCCCCTGTGGCGCGCGGATGGCCCGGTAAAAATCAGCCTGCTGAACCGGCAACATGCCCAGCGTCTCTACCGCGAGCGGGCGATCGTTTTGCTCCAGCAGCCGCAGTACCGCTTTTTCACCGCTCCGGCAGGGCAGGGTCGAAAGGCGAAATGAAACCGATTTTCCCTGAAGCGGCAGCGAAAATTGCCCGTCCTGCGGTAGCCTGCGTTCGGCAATATCCAGTTCGCCCAGCACTTTCAGGCGCGCCATCACCGCCAGCGCCAGCTCCGCCGTCAACGTGGCAAAAACATGCAGTACGCCATCAACGCGTAGCCGCACCCGCCAGTGGGCGTCGCCGGGCTCAATATGAATATCTGAGGCACGCCGTTTTAACGCATGCAGCAGGGCTTCATCAAGCCAGGCGACGGCGGAGGTGTTGTCATCAGGCAGCGCGGGCTGCGTCTGGTGCTGGTGTTTTTCCAGTTGTTCGGCGCTCCAGCACTCAATTTTGATTTGCCGCTGCGTGGCAAAGCGCAGCGCATCCAGCAGCTCTATGCTCGGCCCTTCGCTGAGGGCGATGCGCACCTCTGCGTCAGTGATATCCAGTAGCTGCGCATGATGGCGCTTGCACAGCGCCACCAGAAATTCCTGATCCATGACGAGCCCTTACTCAGCATTAAACCGGAAGGTGTCTTCGCAGGCTTGTTTCAGCGCGCCATCGCTGCCGCTGTCGCAGATGCGCTGCCAGCCAGTAACGCCTTCGCTGTTGCTCCAGGCGGGCGTGAGCGTGACGGTTAACCCGTTGAGGCTTTCCTGGCCAGTGAGCGTGACTTTGCCTGCCGCGATGCTCATAGCCGAAACGTAGCGTGTGGTTTTTGGCGAGGGGATGCCTTTGCTACCGGCATCGCAACTGCCGATGCCGCCGCTTTCAATGGCGCACAGCTCTACGGCGGTGCGGTACGGCACAAAGGTTTGCAGCATATCCGTCAGCGCGGCTTTGCGCAGGTAGTTCTGGTAGGCGGGAATACCGATGGCGCTCAGAATGGCGATTATGCCAATGACCACCATAAGTTCGATCAGGGTGAAACCGTGTTGTCTGTTCATCATTCGCTCCTTGATGTGGGGATGCCACTTTCTCAGAGCACGAGAGCGCAAACGAGTGGGAAATGACCACTTTTGACGCTGCTTTCCAGGCTATTTCAGCCGTTGCAGGGGGGAGACATTTTGCAGGAATACAGATCGCATATGTGGATAGCGCCGGAAGCGAACCTCCGGCTCTTTATCAGCGAAAACGCATAGACAGGTCGAGCGCCTGAACGTGTTTGGTCAACGCGCCGACGGAAATAAAGTCCACGCCGGTTTCCGCGAAGCTGCGCAGCGTCTCTGTAGTGACGTTGCCGGAAACCTCCAGGCGCGCCTGGCCGTTGGTGCGTTTAACCGCTTCGCGCATATCGTCAACGGTGAAGTTATCCAGCATCACGATGTCCGCGCCCGCTTTCAGGGCATCGTCCAGTTCATCCAGCGATTCCACTTCCACTTCCACCGGGACATCCGGGTGCAGCCAGAAAGCTTTTTCCACGGCGTTGCGCACCGATCCTGATGCGATAATGTGGTTTTCTTTAATCAGAAACGCGTCGCTCAGGCCGAGGCGATGATTATTACCGCCGCCGCACAGCACCGCGTATTTCAGCGCGGTGCGCAGGCCAGGAAGGGTTTTACGGGTGTCCAGCAGTTGGGTTTTGGTGCCGTCGAGCAGATCGACATAGCTGCGCACCAGGCTGGCGACGCCGGAAAGGGTTTGCACGAAATTAAGCGCGGTACGCTCGCCGGTCAGCAGGATGCGCGACGGGCCTTTCAGTTCAAACAATGGCTGGTTGGGCACCAGGCGGTCGCCGTCATTGACGTGCCAGAGGACCTCCACGTCGCCGCCCAACTGGATAAATACCTCTTCAACCCAACGCTTGCCGCAAAACACCCCGGCTTCACGGGTAATCACTACCGCGTGGGATTGCTGGTCTTCCGGCAACAGTTGCGCCGTAATATCGTTGTTGGCGTCAACTTCACCGCCCAGGTCTTCACGCAGCGCGGCGGCGATAATTTGTGGGATATCGTGATTGATGCGATCGAGCAGCGCGTCACGTCGATGGTCGGGATTATAACGGCGAGGCGACATCATAAAACTCCAAATTGGTGGCTAATCCTGAGAGGTAAACATGCTACTCTGAAGCGTGTTTCTGCACCATAGAAAGGAGGTCGCCGCATGCAGGTTAACGGGGGCTGGCTACAGGGAGTGAGGCATCTGTGCTCGCCTCATCAGGATAGTCGGCCAGATGATGAACAGCCTGGGTTACTGGTGGTACACAATATCAGTTTGCCGCCGGGTGAATTCGGCGGGCCGTGGATTGACGCGCTGTTCGCCGGAACGTTAGATCCCGACGCCCATCCTTACTTTGCTGATATCGCCCATTTGCGCGTGTCCGCACATTGTCTGATTCGCCGCGATGGCGAAATCGTTCAGTATGTCCCCTTCGATAAACGCGCCTGGCATGCGGGAGTCTCGTTGTATCAGGGCCGTGAGCGCTGCAACGATTTTTCTATCGGTATCGAGCTGGAAGGCACCGATATTTTGCCCTATACCGATGTGCAATATCAGCAGCTTGCCGCGCTGACGCGCACGCTTATCGCACAGTATCCGAAAATTGCCCGGCATATGACCGGGCATAGCGATATCGCGCCGACGCGCAAAACCGATCCCGGCCCGGCGTTTGACTGGCAGCGTTTTCGCGCGCTGGTCGCCAGCCCGACAAATAAGGAGGTGTCATGACGTTATTCACCCTGCTGCTGGTGCTTATCGCCGAGCGCTTATTTAAGCTTGGCGAGCACTGGCAGCTGGACAGCCGTCTGGAAGGCGTATTCCGCCGGATCCACCATTTTTCCTGGTGGCGCACTCTCGGCATGGCGCTGCTCGCGATGCTAATTGTCTGGCTCTGCCTGCGCGCACTGTACGGGCTGTTTTTCAATGTGCCGCTGCTGGTGTTCTGGATATTGCTGGGGCTGTTGTGTATCGGGGCAGGGCAGGTTCGTCTGCACTACCACGCCTATTTAAAAGCGGCGAGCCAGGGCGACAGCCATGCCAGAGAGGCGATGTCGGCGGAGCTGACGCTGATCCATGGCGTTCCGCACGAGTGTGACGAGCGCGAGTATCTGCGCGAGCTGCAAAACGCGCTACTGTGGATTAACTTCCGTTTTTATCTGGCACCGCTGTTTTGGTTTATTGTCGGTGGGATCTGGGGACCAGTATTGTTGACCGGCTACGCGTTCCTGCGCGCCTGGCAGGCCTGGCTGGCGCGCCATCACTCGCCGCAGCAACGTCTCTATTCCGGCGTGGACAGCATTTTGCACGTGCTGGACTGGGTGCCGGTACGTCTGGCGGGCGTGGTGTATGCCCTGTTGGGCCACGGCGAACGGGCGCTGCCGGCGTGGTTCGCGTCGCTGGCCGATCGCCATACGTCGCAATATCAGGTGCTGACGCGTCTGGCGCAGTTCTCGTTAGCGCGCGAGCCGCACCTGGATAAAATCGAAACGCCGAAAGCGGCGGTATCCATGGCGAAGAAAACAACATTCGTGATTGTGGTGGTCGTTGCGCTGCTGACGATTTACGGCACGCTGGTATAACCCAGCGCGCCGTAGCGCTTAGCACGTCTCCGCAGGCGGGATGCCGAAATCGGGCATCCCGTTTTCGTCCCAACGGATAATTTTCAGACGGGTGTGACGGTTGGGATCGTACAGCGGGTCGCCTTCGATTTCCGTATAGTTGCGCGCGTGGTAAACCAGCACGTCGTCACCTTCTTCGGTTTGGGTGAAGCTGTTATGGCCGGGGCCGTACTGGCGGTTTTCATAGCTGGTGCGGAACACGGGCTGCGGGGATTTGTGCCAGTTCGCCGGATCCAGCGGATTGGCGTGGATGTCGATCCACAGCAGGCCCATGCAGTAGTTTTCATCGGTGGCGCTGGCGGAGTAGCTGATAAACAGCCGGTCACCATGAAACAGTACCGCCGGGCCTTCGTTCACCAGAAAACCCCGGCATTCCCAGTCATATTCCGGTTTGCTGAGCATCACCGGTTCGCCTTTCAGCATCCACGGCGTTTCCATTTCTGCCAGATACAGGTTCGAGTTGCCGGGAATATGCGGCGATTTCTGCGCCCATAGATACCAGCGTTTGCCCTGATGCACAAACGTGGTGGCATCCAGCGCGAAGGTATCAAACGGCGTTTTAACCTGGCCTTTCTCATGCCACTTTCCGGTCAGCGGATCGGCATCTTCGCATTCCAGTACAAACATGCGGTGCTGGAACATATTCAGCGCGTCCAGCGCTTTGGTCCAGGTCGCCGCGAAGTAGAGGTACCATTTCCCGTCGATAGGGTGCAGTTCCGGCGCCCAGATCAGTTCGCTCATCGGCCCGGAGGCAGGTTTGCGCCACACCACAACCGGTTCGGCACTGCGCAACCCATCCAGAGTGCTGGCCCGGCGCAGTTCCAGCCTGTCGTATTCCGGTACGGAGGCAACGAAATAGTAGCCGCTCTGGTGGCGCAAAATATACGGGTCGGCGCGTTGCTCAATAAAAGGATTCGACCAGTTCATTATGCTTTCCTTACCTGTTCGCTGACGGGAACGCCCACGTTCTCGCCCAGTTCATGATAATTGACGCGGCGCTTCGCCAGATCCGCCTGAATGGTTTTCATCAGTTCACGATCCACTTTCAGCAGACGCACCACGCCTGCGGTGATGAGGTAGCCAACCCCAGGGATCACCGAGAATAACAGCACGATGCCGTTGATGGCGCTGGCGCTTTGAGATTTGGCCCCCGCGTCGTAGCCATACCAGGAGAGCAGGAAGCCCACCATCGCCCCGGCCACCGCCAGGCCCACCTTCAGGAAGAACAGGTTGCCGGAGAAGCTGATACCGGTGATGCGCTTGCCGGTTTTCCATTCGCCGTAATCGTCGACGTCCGCCATTAATGACCAGTGCAGCGGGGAAGGGATCTGGTGCAGGATATTCAGCAGGAAGTAGAGAACGACAATCATGACTGTTGCCTGCGGGTCAAAGAAATAGAACGCGCAGGAGAAGATGGCCAGCACGATGTTAGTCCAGAAGAAAACTTTCAGTTTGCACCAGCGGTCGGTCAGCACTTTCGCCAGCATACTGCCGATCATCATACCGACCACGCCGAGGCTGATGAAAATCGTGGCGAAGTGGGTGCTTTGCCCCATTACCCAGGTAACGTAATACATGGTGGCCGCCATGCGGATAAAGCCCGGACAAACGTTGCACAGGGTGAGCAGTAATATTCGCACCCACTGGTCGTTTTTCCAGACATCCTTCATGTCTTTTTTCATGTCGTCGTGAGTGGGTACTGCCGGGCGGATACGCTCGCGCACCGTGGCAAAGCAGAACAGGAACATGCACATGCCGATAAATGCCAGTACGGTCATCGCCATCTGATAGCCTTTGGCTTTGTCCTCGCCGCCAAACCATTCCGCCATCGGCAGCAGGGTCAGCGACAGCAACAGCGTGGCGATACCCACCATGACAAAACGATACGACTGGCAGGCCACGCGCTCTTTCGGGTCGCTGGTGATCACGCCGCCCAGCGAGCAGTAGGGGATATTAATCGCCGTATAGGTTAACGACAGCAGGAAGTAGGTGACAAACGCATAGACAACTTTGCTACTGTAGCTCCAGTCCGGCGTGGTAAACATCAGGATGCTGAACAGGGCGTAAGGTACTGCAATCCACAAAAGCCAGGGGCGGAAGCGCCCGTATTTGCTTTGGGTGCGGTCGGCGAGGGCGCCCATAATGGGGTCCGTTACGGCATCAATGACCCGGATAGAGAGCAGTAGCACCCCAACCAGCGCAGGGGCAAGGCCAAAAATATCCGTATAAAAATAGTTCACAAACAACATGATGGCACCGAAGATGATGTTACATCCCGCGTCGCCCATGCCGTAGCCGATTTTTTCTTTAACAGACAGTTTGCTGTTATCCATGTTGGTTTCTCCCACTGAGATGTGGGAATAATTATTCGCCTGCTAAAGATTTATTGCGTTGCAGGAAGTTGGTAGAGACATGGATAAAAATGCTGTGAAAAGGAAAGTGTGAGCCAGGTAGCATTTAAGGAACCACCCTCTCCGCAAGGAGAGGGTGAAAAGAGAGGATTAGTGCGCTTTCGCGACCTTAGCGCTTTTCTGTTTGAACATATAACCTACGCCCAGAATCACCAACCATACCGGGATAAGGTATACAGAGATCGCCATACCCGGGGTCATCAGCATGATGATCAGCACTGCCGCCATAAAGGCCAGGCACAGCCAGTTGCCCATCGGGTAGAAAATTGCCGGGAAGCGAGTTTTCACGCCCTGCAACTGTTTGGCACGGCGGAATTTCATGTGCGCGAGGCTAATCATCGCCCAGTTGATCACCAGTGCGGAAACCACTAACGCCATCAGCAGGCCGAAAGCTTCTTCCGGTGCGAAATAGTTAATTAGCACGCACAGCGCGGTGAACAGCGAGGAGATCAGGATGGTGTTAACCGGTACGCCGCGCTTATCCACTTTTTGCAGCATTTTCGGCGCATTACCCTGTTGCGCCAGGCCAAACAGCATACGGCTGTTGCAGTAGACGCAGCTGTTATAAACCGACAGCGCCGCCGTCAGTACCACGATGTTAAGCGCATTCGCGACCAGCGCATCGCCCAGCTCATGGAAGATAAACACGAACGGGCTGGTATCTGCGGTCACGCGCGACCACGGCATCAGCGAAAGCAGCACCGCCAGGGAGCCCACATAGAAAATCAGGATGCGGTAGATAACCTGGTTAGTGGCTTTCGGGATGCTTTCTTGCGGGTTATCGGCTTCAGCGGCGGTAATACCCACCAGCTCCAGCCCGCCGAAAGAAAACATAATGATCGCCATCATCATTACCAGCCCCGACATACCGTGCGGCAGAAAACCGCCCTGTTCCCACAGGTTGCGAACGGTGGCCTGCGGGCCCGCCGTACCGCTAAACAGCAGCCAGCCGCCGAACAGGATCATCCCGATAACCGCGATAACTTTGATAATCGCGAACCAGAATTCCATTTCACCAAACACTTTCACGTTGGTCAGGTTGATGGCGTTGATCAGCACGAAGAATACGGCGGCTGAGACCCAGGTCGGGATTTCCGGCCACCAGAATTGAATGTATTTACCAACGGCGGTCAGTTCCGCCATCGCGACCAGCACATACAGTACCCAATAGTTCCACCCGGAAGCGAAGCCAGCAAATCCGCCCCAGTATTTATAAGCGAAGTGGCTGAATGACCCTGCAACAGGTTCTTCTACTACCATTTCGCCTAACTGACGCATAATCAAAAAGGCAATAAAACCCGCGATAGCGTAGCCGAGAATAATACCTGGCCCTGCGGACTGGATAACAGAAGCGCTGCCCAGAAACAGGCCCGTGCCAATTGCTCCTCCCAGCGCGATAAGCTGAATATGGCGGTTTTTTAGGCCGCGCTTCAGCGTGTCGTGTTGACCTTCCATCATAGAACCTCGTGTGCGGTTATAATCGGTGTGAAATATCACCGTTGTAAGTTGTATATTCCGATAGGTGTATTTTTTTATTTACGAAGTGGAAGGCTTAATTTTCCCTATTCCTCTACCACAGCGCCAAGAATAGTGGTAAGCGCAGTTGATTGCACCTGGTTTTATCGCGGTTGCAGATGAAGTGAATAAAAAGAAACCATTTGTAAATCGCCCCGTTATTAATCCTTCCCGAATGCATTTTCAATTTATACGACTATTACGCATTTATATTCATACTTTACTCTGATGAATCGGTTCAGATCGCAAATATCCACGTTTCATTAAGGTTAAAACTACTTCTTTGGTGGTAATCAACTCATTTGTGCAAAGTTACATTAATGAAACGTTATTTCTGTAGGGTTGTTAAAATGTGCCTGCTTTACTGATTTCAATCAAAACCGGGATGGACAGAAGGTGAATACTTTGTTACTTTAGCGTCACGAATGTGAAATTGGTCATACCAATTGACTCCGGGCTAATGGCAGAGACAGGGAATAATGGCCTACAGCAAAATCCGCCAACCAAAACTATCCGATGTGATTGAGCAGCAACTGGAGTTTCTCATCCTGGAAGGGACCTTGCGTCCTGGCGAAAAACTCCCACCGGAACGCGAACTGGCAAAACAGTTCGACGTATCGCGTCCTTCACTCCGAGAGGCGATTCAGCGTCTCGAAGCCAAAGGATTACTGCTTCGTCGCCAGGGAGGCGGGACATTTGTTCAAAGCACACTATGGCAGAGCTTCAGCGACCCGCTGGTCGAGCTGCTGACCGATCACCCTGAATCTCAATTTGATCTGCTGGAAACCCGTCATGCCCTTGAGGGCATCGCCGCGTATTACGCCGCGCTTCGCAGCACTGACGAAGACCTTGAGCGTATCCGTGAACTCCATCAGGCCATTGAGCTTGCCCAGCAATCCGGCGACCTGGATGCCGAATCCGACGCCGTCATGCAGTATCAAATTGCAGTCACCGAAGCTGCACACAACGTTGTGCTACTACACTTACTGCGCTGCATGGAGCCTATGCTGGCCCAAAACGTTCGACAGAATTTTGAATTGCTGTACGCCCGCCGGGAGATGCTCCCGCTGGTAAGCAACCATCGTTCTCGTATATTCGAGGCGATTATGGCGAGAGAGCCGGAGCAGGCGCGAGAAGCGTCGCATCGCCATCTCGCTTTTATTGAGGAGATATTGCTGGACCGCAGCCGTGAGCACAGTCGTCGTGAACGTTCACTGCGCCGCCTACAGCAACGAAAGGACTAAGCGCTTTTTCCGGCTCGTCAGAGTAAGAAAACAGTGCGAATTGAGCGCCAACTTTTAGAGCGCGGCAACTAAACGCAGAACCTGTCTTATTGTGTTTTTGTGAGCAGTCACTTCATGAAAATACAATGGGACAGGTTCCAGCTAAATCAACGTATTAGATAGATAAGGAATACCCCCCATGTCAGAACGTTTACAAAATGACGTGGATCCGATTGAAACTCGCGACTGGCTACAGGCGATCGAATCGGTAATCCGTGAAGAAGGTGTTGAGCGTGCTCAGTATCTGATTGACCAGCTCCTGAGCGAAGCCCGTAAAGGCGGCGTACAGGTTGCCGCTGGTACCGGAGCTGGCAACTACATCAACACTATTGCCGTTGAAGATGAACCGGAATACCCGGGGAATCTGGAGCTGGAACGTCGTATTCGCTCGGCTATTCGCTGGAACGCCATCATGACCGTGCTGCGCGCGTCTAAAAAAGACCTGGAGCTTGGCGGCCACATGGCGTCCTTCCAGTCTTCCGCGACCGTGTATGATGTGTGCTTCAACCACTTCTTCCGTGCGCGCAACGACAAAGACGGCGGCGACCTGGTGTACTTCCAGGGCCACATCTCTCCGGGCGTATACGCACGTGCTTTCCTGGAAGGCCGTCTGACCGAAGAGCAGATGAACAACTTCCGTCAGGAAGTGCATGGCAATGGTCTGTCCTCTTACCCGCACCCGAAACTGATGCCGGAATTCTGGCAGTTCCCGACCGTATCTATGGGTCTGGGCCCTATCGGTGCGATCTACCAGGCTAAATTCCTGAAGTATCTGGAACACCGTGGCCTGAAAGACACCTCCCAGCAAACCGTTTACGCCTTCCTGGGCGACGGCGAGATGGATGAGCCGGAATCCAAAGGCGCCATCACCATCGCGACCCGTGAAAAACTGGATAACCTGGTGTTCGTGATCAACTGTAACCTGCAACGTCTGGATGGCCCGGTAACCGGTAACGGCAAAATCGTTAACGAACTGGAAGGTATCTTCGCAGGCGCTGGCTGGAACGTGATCAAGGTGATGTGGGGTTCCCGTTGGGACGAGCTGCTGCGTAAAGACACCAGCGGTAAACTGATCCAGCTGATGAACGAAACCGTTGACGGCGACTATCAGACCTTCAAATCCAAAAACGGCGCGTACGTTCGCGAGCACTTCTTCGGTAAATACCCGGAAACTGCCGCACTGGTTGCCGACTGGACTGACGATCAGATTTGGGCCCTGAACCGTGGCGGCCACGATCCGAAGAAAATCTACGCTGCATTCAAAAAAGCGCAGGAAACCAAAGGCAAAGCGACCGTTATCCTGGCCCATACCGTTAAAGGCTATGGCATGGGTGACACCGCCGAAGGTAAGAACATCGCTCACCAGGTGAAGAAAATGAACATGGACGGCGTGCGTTATATCCGCGACCGTTTCAATGTTCCCGTCACCGATGAGCAGGTTGAAAAGCTGTCTTACATTACCTTCCCGGAAGGTTCTGAAGAGCACAAATACCTGCACGGCCAGCGTGAAAAACTGCACGGCTACCTGCCGAGCCGCATTCCGAACTTCACTGAGAAGCTGGAACTGCCGAAGCTGGAAGACTTCCAACAGCTGCTGGAAGAACAGAACAAAGAGATCTCCACCACTATCGCTTTCGTTCGTGCCCTGAACGTGATGCTGAAGAACCCGTCTATCAAAGACCGTCTGGTTCCGATCATCGCTGACGAAGCGCGTACCTTTGGTATGGAAGGTCTGTTCCGTCAGATTGGTATCTACAGCCCGAACGGCCAGCAGTACACCCCACAGGACCGTGAGCAGGTTGCGTACTACAAAGAAGACGAGAAAGGCCAGATTCTGCAGGAAGGCATCAACGAGCTGGGCGCAGGTTCTTCCTGGCTGGCGGCGGCGACCTCCTACAGCACCAACGATCTGCCGATGATCCCGTTCTACATCTACTACTCCATGTTCGGTTTCCAGCGTATCGGCGACCTGTGCTGGGCAGCAGGTGACCAACAGGCGCGCGGCTTCCTGATCGGCGGGACGTCTGGTCGTACGACTCTGAACGGTGAAGGTTTGCAGCACGAAGATGGCCACAGCCATATTCAGTCTCTGACTATCCCGAACTGTATCTCTTACGATCCGTCTTACGCCTACGAAGTTGCTGTGATCATGCACGATGGTCTGCAACGCATGTACGGTGAAGCGCAGGAGAACATTTACTACTACATCACCACCCTGAACGAAAACTACCACATGCCGGCGATGCCGGAAGGTGCCGAGGAAGGTATCCGTAAAGGTATCTACAAACTCGAAACTATCGAAGGTAGTAAAGGTAAAGTTCAGCTGCTGGGCTCCGGTTCTATCCTGCGTCACGTGCGTGAAGCGGCAGAGATCCTGGCGAAAGACTACGGCGTGGGTTCTGATGTGTACAGCGTGACCTCCTTCACTGAACTGGCGCGTGATGGCCAGGATTGTGAGCGCTGGAACATGCTGCACCCGATGGAAACTCCGCGTGTTCCGTACATCGCTCAGGTGATGAACGACGCGCCGGCAGTCGCATCTACTGACTATATGAAACTGTTTGCTGAACAGGTTCGTACTTATGTACCGGCTGATGATTACCGCGTACTGGGTACCGACGGTTTCGGTCGCTCTGACAGCCGTGAAAACCTGCGTCACCACTTCGAAGTTGATGCTTCCTACGTGGTTGTAGCGGCCCTGGGCGAACTGGCTAAACGTGGCGAAATCGATAAGAAAGTGGTTGCCGATGCAATCACTAAATTCAACATCGATGCAGAAAAAGTTAACCCGCGTCTGGCGTAAGAGGTAAAAGAATAATGGCTATCGAAATCAACGTACCGGACATCGGGGCTGATGAAGTTGAAATCACCGAGATCCTGGTCAAAGTGGGCGACAAAGTTGAAGCTGAACAGTCGCTGATCACCGTAGAAGGCGACAAAGCCTCTATGGAAGTGCCGTCTCCGCAGGCTGGCGTCGTGAAAGAGATCAAAGTCTCTGTTGGCGACAAAACCGAGACCGGCAAACTGATTATGATTTTCGATTCCGCCGACGGTGCAGCTGACGCTGCACCTGCCAAGGCAGAAGAGAAGAAAGAAGCGGCTCCGGCGGCAGCACCTGCTGCAGCGGGCGGCGTGAAAGACGTTAACGTACCGGATATCGGCAGTGACGAAGTTGAAGTCACCGAAATCATGGTTAAAGTCGGCGACAGCGTGACCGCTGAGCAGTCTCTGATCACCGTGGAAGGCGATAAAGCCTCTATGGAAGTCCCTTCTCCGTTCGCGGGCAAGGTTAAAGAGATCAAAATCAACACCGGCGACAAAGTCTCCACTGGCTCCCTGATCATGGTATTCGAAGTGGCGGGCGAGGCGACTGCGGCTCAGGCTAAGCCTGAAGTGAAAGAGCAGGCGGCTTCCGCACCGGCAGCGGCTTCCGGTTCTAAAGAAGTTAACGTTCCGGACATCGGCGGCGACGAAGTCGAAGTGACCGAAGTGATGGTGAAAGTGGGCGATAAAGTGGCCGCTGAACAATCACTGATCACCGTAGAAGGCGACAAAGCTTCTATGGAAGTTCCGGCACCGTTCGCGGGCACCGTATCCGAGATCAAAATCAACACCGGCGACAAAGTGTCTACCGGTTCTCTGATCATGATCTTCGAAGTGGAAGGCGCTGCGCCTGCTGCTGCTCCGGCGGCTAAGCAAGAAGCGGCTGCACCGGCTCCGGCTGCGAAAGCAGAAAAACCGGCCGCTGCACCGGCTAAAGCGGAAGGCAAAACTGAATTCGCTGAAAACGACGCTTACGTTCACGCGACTCCGCTGATCCGCCGCCTGGCGCGCGAATTCGGCGTTAACCTGGCGAAAGTGAAAGGCACCGGTCGTAAAGGCCGTATCCTGCGCGAAGACGTTCAGGCTTACGTGAAAGACGCAGTGAAACGCGCTGAATCCGCACCTGCTGCTGCCACCGGCGGCGGTATCCCAGGCATGCTGCCATGGCCGAAAGTGGACTTCAGCAAGTTTGGTGAAATCGAAGAAGTGGAACTGGGCCGCATCCAGAAAATCTCTGGTGCCAACCTGAGCCGTAACTGGGTGATGATCCCGCACGTTACTCACTTCGACAAAACCGATATCACCGATCTGGAAGCGTTCCGTAAACAGCAGAACGCCGAAGCTGAGAAGCGCAAACTGGACGTGAAATTCACCCCGGTTGTCTTCATCATGAAAGCCGTTGCCGCTGCCCTGGAGCAGATGCCGCGCTTCAACAGCTCCCTGTCCGAAGATGGCCAGAAGCTGACGCTGAAGAAATACATCAACATCGGTGTTGCGGTAGATACCCCGAATGGTCTGGTTGTTCCGGTCTTCAAAGACGTGAACAAGAAGAGCATTACCGAGCTGTCCCGCGAACTGACCGTGATTTCTAAGAAAGCGCGTGATGGCAAGCTGACTGCTGGCGAAATGCAGGGCGGTTGCTTCACTATCTCCAGCATCGGTGGCCTGGGTACGACCCATTTCGCGCCGATTGTTAACGCGCCGGAAGTGGCAATTCTCGGTGTGTCCAAGTCTGCGATGGAACCGGTGTGGAATGGTAAAGAGTTTACTCCGCGTCTGATGATGCCGATTTCTCTGTCCTTCGACCACCGCGTCATCGACGGTGCTGATGGTGCGCGTTTCATCACCATCATCAACAACATGCTGAGCGACATTCGCCGCCTGGTGATGTAATCGAAAAAGCCGGCCTGACGGCCGGCTTTTTTCTGATAATCTCATGAGGCTTTATGCGGTTATCAGGAACAAAGGACAAATCGTTTACCGTTTTGTTGTTTCAAAATTGTTAACAATTTTGTAAAATACGGGCGGATAGAACGTCCCGGTGGATGATGGGCGTAACAACAATAGCGTCAGACCCGCCGGATATAAATTACAGAGGTCATGATGAGTACTGAAATCAAAACTCAGGTCGTGGTACTTGGGGCAGGCCCGGCAGGTTATTCTGCGGCCTTCCGTTGCGCTGATTTAGGTCTGGAGACCGTCATCGTAGAACGTTACAACACCCTGGGCGGTGTTTGTCTGAACGTCGGCTGTATCCCTTCTAAAGCGCTGCTGCACGTCGCTAAAGTTATCGAAGAAGCCAAAGCGCTGGCTGAACACGGTATCGTCTTCGGCGAGCCGAAAACCGATATCGACAAGATTCGTACCTGGAAAGAAAAAGTCATCAATCAGCTGACCGGTGGTCTGGCTGGCATGGCGAAAGGCCGCAAAGTAAAAGTGGTCAACGGTCTGGGTAAATTTACCGGGGCGAACACCCTGGAAGTGGAAGGCGAAAACGGCAAAACCGTCATCAACTTCGACAACGCGATCATCGCGGCGGGTTCCCGTCCGATTGAACTGCCGTTTATTCCGCACGAAGATCCTCGCGTGTGGGACTCCACCGATGCGCTGGAACTGAAAACCGTTCCGAAACGCCTGCTGGTTATGGGCGGCGGTATCATCGGCCTGGAAATGGGTACCGTGTACCATGCACTGGGTTCAGAGATTGACGTGGTTGAAATGTTCGACCAGGTGATCCCGGCTGCTGATAAAGACATCGTTAAAGTCTTCACTAAACGCATCAGCAAGAAATTCAACCTGATGCTGGAAACCAAAGTGACTGCCGTTGAAGCCAAAGAAGACGGTATTTACGTTTCCATGGAAGGCAAAAAAGCGCCTGCCGAAGCGCAGCGTTACGATGCCGTACTGGTTGCTATCGGCCGTGTGCCGAACGGTAAAAACCTCGACGCCGGTAAAGCGGGCGTGGAAGTGGACGACCGTGGCTTCATCCGCGTTGACAAGCAGCTGCGCACCAACGTGCCGCACATCTTCGCGATCGGCGATATCGTCGGTCAGCCGATGCTGGCGCACAAAGGCGTGCATGAAGGCCATGTTGCCGCTGAAGTTATCGCCGGTAAGAAACACTACTTCGATCCGAAAGTGATCCCGTCAATCGCTTACACCGAGCCAGAAGTGGCATGGGTTGGCCTGACTGAGAAAGAAGCGAAAGAGAAAGGTATCAGCTACGAAACCGCCACCTTCCCGTGGGCTGCTTCTGGCCGTGCTATCGCTTCCGACTGCGCAGACGGTATGACCAAACTGATTTTCGACAAAGAAACTCACCGCGTTATCGGTGGTGCGATTGTCGGTACCAACGGCGGCGAGCTGCTGGGTGAAATTGGTCTGGCGATCGAAATGGGTTGTGACGCAGAAGACATTGCGCTGACCATCCACGCTCACCCGACTCTACACGAGTCTGTTGGCCTGGCGGCAGAAGTGTTCGAAGGTAGCATCACCGACCTGCCGAACCCGAAAGCGAAGAAGAAGTAACCCTTCGTTTCAAATGATAAAAGCGGCTGAATGGCCGCTTTTTTTTGCCCGCTTCCTGTATCGCACCGCACCTGAATTCCCTCCCGCTGAAAAACATTTCCCAAACAATATTTCCATACATCTTGTCGCGCAATGCAAACTAATAACGCATTAAATTAATAGTGTGATAACTAATAATTAATGAACTCATTAGAGGTGCAAGATGAAAACGCTTTTGATTACCACAGCCTTCGCCGCCACGTTATTTTCTGGCCTGACATTTGCCGCCGATCAGCAGATCCCCTGGGCTGATAACAGCGGCGGTACCGAATCGAATCACATCGCCGCCATGGGCGAAGATTTAAATGCCCAGCACCAGCAAATCACTCAAACCCAGGAAGGCGTCTGGGCCACCGGCTCCGGCAGCATTCGTGCCGATGAAGCCGATCTTTCCAGTAACAAACCGCCGGTGGTGGCTCATCCTGGCCTGATGCCGCATCAGGGATAAGTTTTTCATTATTAAAAAGCGGCGCAAGGGCCTAATGCCGATCAGTTAAGGATCGGTTGACCGATCCGGCAGTTGTGCAAAAA
>NZ_DAMBQK010000005.1:0-242298 GCF_032062175.1 Atlantibacter sp. | reverse complement strand
AGTTTTATATTTACGCGCGCACGCGGTATCTCGTTCTGAAATGATTCAGACATATACATTTATCTCCTGAATTAATTAATCCCTTATACGGGGCGTACCCTTATAAATAATCGGCATTCAATGTTAATACCCAGTTGAGCGTAACGCAAAGGAACAAAACGGAATTATTAATATCTGGTAACACTCATTAAAACCAAACGGTGCTTTATTTTTTCGGGATAACCGGTTCTGCACGGGACGGCAATTAATTACTGGTATGAAATCGAAATTTATTCGCACAAAAATAAGAATATATAAATATGTAACAAAAAATACTAATACTAAAAAGTGCAAAAACATAAATATCCCATATGATTTATTTACCCTGAAAGCATTGTGTAATATTACTCCTTCGGCTGATACCCGTTAATGCCCGCCAGAATGCATGAAAAAGTGAACAGGTATAAAAAAGAAATACGCTCCCCCTTTACGTCGTTTAAAGACGTTCTGACTTACTCGGTTCAATTCACCATTAGTTTTTCATGACAGACTAATTGCCCTGCCAGTGACGCGTCACCATCGCCTGGTTATACCACCACGCCAGACAGATCAAATGCTGGCTGACAACCCGCGCAGTAAGCTGTCCGGCAATATGTCGCCACGGATGCCCTTCCAGCCACTGGATAAACGCATCGCGCTGATGATGACGTAAACCTGCTGATGGCGGCGCGCCCCCTGGAAAGGCAGCGCCATAATTTGGCTGGCAATTCGTGTCACCGGCTGTTCAGCGAAGGGATTCTGGCTTTCGCACCACACCGCTGCCTGTTGTAAAACCCGGTAGGCCGTGGTTTCACTCTGATGTTCCCCTGCGGCGAGTGCGCTGAGCAGTGTCTCCCGTCGCGCCCCGGCAGTCTGGCTGACGCGCAGTGGCGTGAACGCCCGTCCGCAGGCAGTGCATTGCAGACACGCGCTACCTGAACGGTTCGCTCCATAGCGGATCAACCGGCCATGACAGCCGCGCGGGCAGCCTTGCCCGGTCAGGCCCAAGTGATGGGCAAACAGTTGCGCAAACCAGTCATTGCATTTCGCTTCGTTAAACAGCGGCGGCAGGCTGCCGCATTTCCCGCAGCCAAGCGCCGGATAGCCCAGCCGATACACCAGCCAGACATATTCAGGCGCATCCACCCCCCCAGATTGGCGCATTTTCCGTTTTAACAAACGTTCAGATTCACCTAAAAACGGTTATCCATCAACCGGTTACCCACGCATTGTGTTAGTCGGCACAGGATGACGCGGTTTCCCCGGCATCGTTGTGAGGACATTCACAAAAGCAAGCCGTGTGGGCGGCAAAGATAGCCGCGCCTCTTTTTCAATTAAGGAATGATGATGAAAGCTAAATATCTCTCTCTGGCGCTCCTCGCGGGCTGGTGCGCACAAGGCCTGGCGCAGGATGTCACGGTGATTTACACCAACGATCTGCATGCTCACGTAGAGCCGTACAGCGTACCGTGGATCGCGGACGGTAAGCGTCCGGTAGGCGGGTTCGCCACGATTTCTACCCTGGTGAAACAGGAAAAAGCGCGTAATCCCACCACCTTTTACTTTGATGCCGGGGACTACTTTACCGGCCCGTATATCAGCAGCCTGACCAAAGGCAAAGCGATTATCGATATCCTCAACACCATGTCGGTGGATGCGGCATCGGTGGGCAACCATGAGTTCGACCACGGATGGGACTACACCCTGCTGCAACTGAGCCAGGCGACATTCCCGATCCTGCTGGGCAACGTGTTTTATCAGAACAGCCAGGTGCCGTTCTGGAATAAGCCGTACACCATTCTGGAAAAAGATGGCATCAAAATCGGCGTGATCGGGCTGCACGGTGTGTTCGCTTTTGACGATACCGTTTCTGCGGCGATGCGCCAGGGTATCGAAGCGCGCGATGAGGTGAAATGGCTTCAGCACTATCTGGATGAACTGCGCGGCAAAGTGGATATCACCGTGGCGCTGATGCACGAAGGCATTCCGGCGCGCCAGTCCAGCAAAGGCAGTACCGACGTCAAACGGGCGCTGGATAATGACATTCAAACCGCCGGCCAGGTGAAAGGCTTGGATCTACTGATCACCGGACATGCCCACGTCGGTACGCCAGAACCGATTAAAGTGGGTAATACGCTGATTCTGTCTACCGACAGCGGCGGCATTGATATCGGTAAGCTGGTGCTCGACGTCAATCCCAAAACCTGCGCACATACGGAGAAAAGCTTCGAGTTAAAAACGCTGTTTGCCGATGAGTGGAGACCCGATCCGGTAACCCAGCAAACCATCGATAAGTGGAATAAACAGCTACAACAAACGGTAAGCCAGCCGATTGGCGAAACGCCCATTGCCCTGACCCGCGCTTATGGCGAATCCTCTTCCCCTGGCAACCTGTTCACCGATGCGATGATAGCGGCGGCACCGGATGCGCAACTGGCGGTGACTAACTCGGGCGGCCTGCGCGCGGATATTAACGCCGGGAAGATCACCCTCGGCGATGTGATCAGCGCTTTCCCGTTCCCCAATGAACTGACGGTGATGGACCTTAATGGCAAGCAGGTGCGCAACCTGATGGAGCACAGCGCCTCGCTGACCAACGGCGTGTGGCAGGCGTCGAAAGGCGTCATGATGCGCTACGATACCCATAAAGCGCCGGGCGCGCGGGTGACGGAATTGACCCTTAACGGCAAGCCGATTGAGGATAATCAGGTGTATCGCGTGGCGACCAACAGCTTCCTGGCGCCGGGCGGCGACGGATTTATGGCTTTCACTGAAGGGAAAAACAAGCAGGTGCGCGGCGGGTACAACTTATCAGGTGCGCTAATCGATTATCTGAAAGCGGGCAATAAAATCGACCCGGCAGTGGTGAATGAAAAACGGGTAGAAGAAGTTAAGTAAAAAAAGCCCGGCAGGGTGTGTCTGCCGGGCTTCCTGACGATTACGCCACGCGAGCGGCAGCGCTGTCCAGCAGCGCCATTTCTTCGCTGTTGAGCAGTTTTTCGATGTTTACCAGGATCAGCATCCGGTCGCCCACCGCGCCGAGGCCGGTCAGGTATTCGGTAGACAGCGTCACGGCGAATTCCGGGGCCGGGCGGATCTGATCGTTGGTCAGGGACAGCACGTCAGAGACGCCATCCACCACAATCCCCACCACGCGCTGGCCCAGGTTCAGCACGATCACCACGGTGTTGTCGTTGTAATCCACATCTTCCTGATTGAATTTGATGCGTAAGTCGACAATCGGCACAATCACGCCGCGCAGGTTGGTCACGCCTTTGATAAACGAGGGTGTGTTGGCGATACGGGTTACCTGATCGTAACCGCGGATCTCCTGCACTTTCAGAATGTCGATGCCGTATTCTTCATCGCCGAGGGTGAATACCAGAAATTCCTGGCCAGACGGCTCTCCGGCCAGCTTGGTTACATTACTCATACCGGTCATTTGCATATTTTCCTAAGCTAATCAGGCGGCTGTCTGCGCCATACGTTGTTCACGGTTAATACCTTGCAGCGCGGATACATCCACAATCAGCGCCACGCTTCCATCACCCAGAATGGTGGCGGCAGAAATACCCGGCACCTTGCGATAATTGCTTTCAAGGTTTTTCACTACCACCTGGTGTTGACCAATTAACTGATCGACCAGCAGCGCATAACGGCGGTTAGCGCTTTGCAGGATCACCACAATGCCCTGGGTAGCCTGGGTTTTCGCGCCTTCGACGTCGAACACTTTCCACAACTCCACCAGCGGCAGGTATTCGCCACGCACTTCCAGCACGCGCTCGCCGCCCGCCAGCGGATGCAAATCTTCTTCGCGCGGTTGCAGGGATTCCATGACCGCGTTGAGCGGCAGAATGAACACTTCTTCATTCACTTTCACCGACATGCCGTCAAGGATAGCGAGGGTCAGCGGCAGCAGAATGCGAATGGTGGTGCCCACGCCCTGTTTAGACTGGATTTCAACGTGGCCGCCCATTTCCTGGATGTTCCGTTTCACCACGTCCATACCCACGCCGCGCCCGGAGACGTCAGTGACCACTTCGGCAGTAGAGAAGCCTGGTGCGAAAATCAGCATACCGACTTCATCGTCAGTCATGTTTTCGCTCACCGGCAGGCCCTGGGACATGGCTTTTGCCAGAATACGCGCGCGGTTCAGCCCTGCGCCGTCGTCGGTAACTTCAATACAGATGTTGCCGCCCTGGTGTTCGGCGGAGAGGATCAGGTTGCCTACCGGGGATTTGCCCGCCGCTTCGCGGTCTGCCGGCATTTCGATACCGTGGTCAAGGCTGTTGCGTACCAGGTGAGTCAGCGGATCGATAATGCGCTCAATCAGGCTCTTATCCAGTTCGGTAGAGCTGCCCTGTAACGTGAGTTCAATCTGTTTGCCGAGCTTGCCCGCCAGGTCGCGTACCAGGCGCGGGAAGCGGCTGAAGACGTACTCCATCGGCATCATACGAATCGACATCACCGACTCTTGCAGGTCGCGGGCGTTGCGCTCCAACTGGCTCATGCTGGTGATCAAATCCCCGTGCGTCACCGGATCCAGCTCGTTAGAGCGCTGGGCCAGCATCGACTGGGTGATCACCAGTTCGCCGACCAGGTTAATCAACTGGTCAACTTTCTCTACCGCCACGCGGATGCTGGTGTTTTCCCGCTCGCGGGTAGCCGGTTTCTGCTCGCGCTCGACGCGTGCAGGGGCCGCAGCCACCGGTGCGGGCGGGGCGGTAACGGGGACAGGTTCAAGTTTAGCGTCTTCAACCACCGGCACGGGCGCGGTTTCAACCGGCTGCGCCACCGCGCTGCCAGGCGCGGAAAACGCAATCTGTTCCGGCTCCACCACGAAGCACAGCACGGCGCTAATGTCATCGGCGCTCACGCTGGTATCCAGCGTCGCGCTCAGGGTATTTTCCCCCTGCACCACGTCGCTCAGGTCGCCCAGGTTGGCTAACTCTTCCTGCAACAGCGCCACTTCGCTGGCTTTTAAGCCGCTTAAGGTGATACGCAGCTTACCGTCGGCGGCGGCGGCTTCCTGTTGCGGCGTGACCAGCGTCAGGGGTGCCGGTTCTGCACTGGCTTCGCCCTTCGCCTCCAGCGCAAGCTGGCGCAGCGCCTGGCAGATGTATTCGAAGCTGGCAGCGTCCGGCTCTTCTGAACTTTTATACGCGTCGAGCTGTTCCTGCATAATATCTTTGGTTTCCAAAAACAGGTTGATAATGTCGGTGTTGAGTTGCATTTCACCGCGCCGGGCTTCATCAAGCAGGTTTTCCATCAGATGCGTGGTTTCCTGCAACACGCTAAATCCAAATGTGCCGGCACCGCCTTTTATGGAATGGGCCGCACGGAAAATGGCGTTCAGTTGCTCTGAATCCGGCGCTTCGGGCGCCAAAGAGAGCAGATGCTGCTCCATATCAGCTAACAGTTCGTCAGCCTCATCAAAAAACGTTTGATAAAAATCGCTGATATCCATACTCACGCTATCACCTCGGACCCGGTTGTGGCGGTGTTGAGTTCGTCGTCGGGGGCACTGCTCCCGGTTGGGCTAAATCGCTGAGAGAGCCGTTCTGGCTGTCGGCGTTCTCATGCAATATCGATTGCTCGGTCTGCTTGTTAAGGACCAGGATGCTGATGCGCCGGTTAATGGCTTCATCCGGTCCTTTGTCGGCCAGTTTCATGGTGGCCGACATGCCGACGACGCGCAGCACTTTGCCGTCGTCCAGGCCGCCGATCACCAGCTCACGCCGCGAGGCGTTCGCGCGATCTGCCGACAGTTCCCAGTTGCTGTAGTAGCGCTCGCCGGACGCGTAGGGAATATCATCGGTATGGCCTGATAAGCTGATTCGGTTGGGAATGTCGTTAAGCACTGGCGCGATGGCGCGCAGAATATCGCGCATATACGGCTCCACTTCGGCACTCCCGGTTTTAAACATCGGGCGGTTCTGGCTATCGATAATCTGGATCCGCAGCCCTTCCGGCGTCAGGTCGATGCGCAAATGCGGTCGTAGCGCACGCAGTTTCGGGTCAGATTCAATCAACTGGTCCAGATCGCCACGCAATTTTTTCAGCCGGCTGGTTTCCATGCGCTTTTTCAGCTCATCGATATCCGGCTCTTTTTTTACTTCACCCTGCGTCTGGGTGTAATCATCGCCGCCGCCTGGAATCGGGCTTTCGCTGTCGGCAATGCGCTGCCCGCCGGTGATCGCGGCAGAAAGCGGGGTACGGAAATAGTCGGCAATTTGCACCAACTCTTTAGGGCTGGCGATGGAAATCAGCCACATCACCAGAAAGAACGCCATCATCGCGGTCATAAAGTCGGCATAGGCAATCTTCCACGAACCGTGTGCGCCGCCGTGGCCTTTATGTTTGCGTTTCTTAACGATAACGATCGGGCGATGTTGATTCTTCATGCGTCTTCCGTCGTCGTTTGCTGATTCGGCGATTTCACGGCGCGTACATGCTCATCCAGCTCGATGAAGGACGGACGCTCGGTGGAATACAGCGTTTTACGGCCAAATTCGACGGCGATCGGCGGCGCGTAGCCGTTCAGGCTGGAGAGCAGCGTGACTTTGACGCACTGCATCATTTTGGTGGTTTCCGCGCTCTTCTGGCGCAGCACCGTCGCCAGCGGGGAAATAAACCCATAAGCCAGCAGAATACCGAGGAACGTCCCCACCATCGCATGGGCGATCAGCGCGCCCAGTTCCGCCGCCGGGCGGTCCGCCGACGCCAGGGCATGCACCACGCCCATCACCGCCGCCACGATACCGAAGGCCGGAAGCGAGTCGCCCATGATCGCCAGGCTGTTGGCCGGGATCTCGCACTCGTTCTCGTGGGTTTCGATCTCTTCATCCATCAGCGCTTCGATTTCGAAGGTGTTCATGTTGCCGCTGATGATCAGGCGCAGATAATCGGTGATGAATTCAAGCATCACTTTATCGGCGAGAATACGCGGGTAGCTGGCGAAAATTTCGCTCTCTTTGGGGTTTTCGATATCACGTTCAAGAGAGAACATCCCCTGCTGGCGCGACTTGGCCATCAGGCGGTACAGCAGCGCCATCAAATCCATGTAGGTGCTTTTGTTGTATTTGGAGCCGCGAAACAACAGCGGTAACGCTTTGACCGTCGCTTTGATCGCTTTGCCGTTATTCCCGACAATAAACGCCCCTACCCCTGCGCCCCCAATGATGACAAATTCAGCAGGTTGATAGAGTGCGCCAAGGTGACCGCCGGTCATCATATAACCGCCGAACACTGTACCGAGAACAACCAGGTAACCTATAAGAATCAGCACGACATCTTCCTTCCGCTGTTGACTGTGACAAGGACTCGCAAGCGAAAGACGTTTCGTGTCGGACGGGGAATAAAAAAGCAGCGATAAGAAACTTATCGCTGCTGGAGTGATTCACCACACCTGACGCTTAAACAGCCTGTACGACCTGTTCATCCAGCAGTTGTGGGATAATATCGGCAGTATCTCGGGAAAGTTTACGCCTTTTTACTGCGCGGGAAGGCGGCTGGCATAAGCTACAGGCGAAACTGCCGACCGGCTGATGCGCATGGGTAATAAAATTGCCGCCGCAACAGTTGCAGGTCGAGAGCTGAAGCATTCCGCTTTCAACAAAACGCACTAATGTCCATGCGCGGGTCAACGCCAGTAGCGGGCCATCATCCTGCGATGGGCACTGTTCGAGGTACAGGCGGTACGCTTTAATCACCGCATCCACACCGGAACACAACCCGGTGCGCAGCAGGTATTGCCATGCGTTACAGAACATCGAGGCATGGATGTTTTGCTCCCAGGTCATAAACCAGTCCGTGGAAAACGGCAGCATGCCTTTCGGCGGCGGGCTTCCCCGTAATTCTTTATACAGCTTGATTAACCGCCCACGGCTCAGTTGAGTTTCGCTTTCCAGCATCTGAAGGCGCGCCCCCAGCGTGATCAATTCCATTGCCAGCTGAATGTCGCGCGCTTCCTGAACAATGCTTTTTTCGACCATGATCAGGCCCTTTTCTTTTTGCTGACGTCGTCAGTTGTCGTCGCATTGTTAAGCAGGCGTGTAGAAAGCAGGATCCCGGTGTGAACCTGTTGCAGATCGTCAACGCGTGACTCCTGCGTCAGGCGGGTAATGGTTTGGTGATCGTCAAAACGAAACTGACAGATTAGCTGATTGGTCTCGGCCAATTTTACCATCTGCGGCAGCGTGAGCTCGCCGAGGGTGTTTGCCATCTCTTCAGTCACGCCCAAACGGAACATGGCAGATGCTTTGTCCTGGCTTATTAAACGTTGAGCCAAAAGAAGATACGACAGGTTGATGTCGTAAATGTGTTTCAGTAACTCGGATGTGTGCATTTTTCCCATCCAGAATAACCAACTGCGTACTATGCGGTATGCCCGCACCCCGTGATGTCGCCAGATAAAATCTGGAAAAATAAAAATAAGGGTTTAATGTTGCAATAAAACAAGTGGTTATTGTAAAGCCCGCGCCACAGGGGCCGGTCGTCACAAAAAGTTACTTATTTGAAGACAATTCTTATTTCCCTTACAAAAAACTAAGATTTTTCCTAAAGCGAGCAAACTGTACTCGCCAGAAATTTTACATACAATCAGGGCGTGATGATAATTTGGGAAATATGTGACGAAGATCACATTTATGAATTAAAAATCTTAATAAACCAATCAGAAAAGCTATAGAAACGGTCACTTTTTGAGCAAAACTGGTACGGTTGTCGTATTGCTTTTACGAATAATCATTCATGGCACGTGCTATTTACAATGCCATCAACAAAAGTTTCCGCTCAAATTTAACTCACATTATTTAACATTCATGAAACATACTTTTCCGCCAGCCTGACATAATCTTAAATATATTTAATTGTTAATAATCAAACACTTAAAAATAAAACGTGCGCCAAATAAAATTTTTGTAAATATTTTATTGAAGCGCAACGTAAACCCTGCCTGGCGGATATTTTTGGGTTACGTCTTTACTGCACAACTATTTCACATTCGTTGCATATTCCTTATATAAGAATAATTAATATTTTTTCTGTTAACTGCCTTCACAAGCTGGGGTAGTTACCTTGCGAAAACGTTGAAAAGCGCGTATTTCCCTGGTAACGAGCGCCATTTCTCATGTGAGTAAGGAGCGTTACATGAGCTATAAACATCTGCTGGTCGCGGTTGCACCTACCCCCGAAAGCCATCATCTGGTGGCGAAAGCGGTTTCTATTGTCCGGCCCGTTGAGGGTTCGATTACCTTGATTACCCTGGCATCCGATCCCGAACTGTATAACCAGCTCGCTGCGCCCATGATGGAAAATCTGCGCGAGCTGATGCTCGAAGAAACCCATCTGTTTTTGCAGTCTCTCAAAGATCAGGCTGGCTATCCCATCCACGACACGATTATCGCTACCGGGGAGTTGAGCGATCATATCCTCAATATCTGCGCCAAAACGCCGGTAGATTTAGTGGTGTGCGGCAATCACAATCACAGCTTTTTCAGCAAAGTGACCTGTAGCGCAAAGCGGGTTGTGCAGTCCTGCTCGGTGGATGTGTTACTGGTGTCGCTATAACAAACGCGGCCCAATAAAGGGCCGCGTTTCGTTACAGGTTTAAGCGTGAACGATCAGGCGAGTTTCTGGAACGTCGCGATCTTTTGCTGTAGCTGGCTTTGCGCGCTACGCGGCGCGATCTGCTTTAGTGTCGTCAGGAAGCGCTCCTGCCAGTGATGAATATCGTTTTGCTGCACCACGGCCATCATTTCACTGTGGCGTGAAATACGCTCCGCCAGCGGCATGGTTAACGCCCGGTTCATCGCGTTAGCGACTTCATCCCGGTCGTACGGGTTGACCAGCAAGGCAGAGGTTAATTCATTGGCCGCCCCCGCGAATTTAGACAGTACCAGTACGCCAGGATTCGCCGGATCCTGGGCCGCCACATACTCTTTCGCGACCAGGTTCATCCCGTCGCGCAGTGGCGTAACCAAACCCACATCCGCGTGGCGGAATACTTTCATCAGCAGTTTACGGTCGAAATGCTGGTTAAGGTAATAGAGCGGCGTCCAGCCCAATTGTCCGTATTTGCCGTTAATGCGCCCGGCCTCGGTTTCCAACTGGTGACGGATATCCTGATAGGCCTGCACATCGCCGCGCGACGTCGGGGCAATCTGGGTGTAGCGAATTTTACCGTGATGCTGCGGGTAGTTTTCCAGCAGCGCCTCAAAGGCCTGGAAGCGTTCCGGTAACCCTTTGGAATAATCAAGCCGCTCAACCGAGAAGATATTCTTAATAGTTCCCAGCTCTTGTTTCAGCTGTGCCAGTTTTGGCGGCAACGGGCCCGCAGCCTGGGCGGCGATTTCTTCCGGTTCAATACCAATCGGGTAGACTGAAGTGGTGAACTGTTTCCCGAAGGCGCGATGGCTGTGTTTATCCCGCGTCGTTAGCGCCGTTTGCTGCGCGACACTTTCTAAAAAAGCGTTTTCATCGTTGGAGGTCTGGAAGCCCAACAGATCGTAATCGCACAGTTTTTCCAGTAAATCGGCATGCGGAGGCAAGGCGTTGAAGATTTCCGGCGTCGGGAACGGGATATGTAAGAAGAAACCGATACGGTTATTGATACCCAGCGAACGCAGTGCACTGGCGAACGGCAGCAAGTGGTAGTCGTGGATCCACAGGATATCGTCCTCTTCCAGCAGTGGTTTCAGTTTTTCCGCCAGTAGCTGGTTCACCCGCAGATAGCCCTCCCAGGCGTCGCGCTGGAAGTTCACCAGATCGAGGCGGTAGTGGAACGCTGGCCACAGCACGGCATTAGAGAACTGGTTGTAATACTGCTCGTAATCCTGCTCGCTAAGATTAAACGAGGCCCAGGTAATATTATCCCGGCTCACGGTCTTCAGCGGCTGGTCTTCATTACCAATCTCCCCGCTCCAGCCAAACCACAAGCCACCCGCCGCTTTCAGGGCCCCAAGCACGCCAACCGCCAGGCCCCCTGCGCTTGCTTTTTTATCATCGGGCGGCGCGATACGATTAGATACTACGACTAAGCGACTCATAACCTACACTCCTGTCATTCAATTTTTGTTCTTTTTCTTGTTGTATTACCAACTTTTCAAGCCATACGTGGACGGCCTGTACATTCATCAGACGATACTTCGCGTCGGTTTCTCCCTTGCCTACCTTGATGGAAATGCCGTTCATGGCATTCACCGTGGTAAATCCCGCCTCGTCTGTTAAGTCATCCCCGATAAATACCGGGGTGCGGCCTGCGAACGGCTCCTGCTGCATGAACGCCGCAATCGCCTCGCCTTTGTTGATGCCGCGCGGTTTGATTTCCACCACGCATTTACCGGGCTGTAGCGAGAGCTCTTCATACAGGCTCACCAGCGTGGAGGCCAGGCTGAGAATGCGTGATTCAAATTCAGGCGCCTGGCGATAGTGCAGTGCAAAGGCCATTCCCTTGCACTCCAGCTCGGTGCCGGGCATTGCCGCCAGTTCGGTTTCGAGGCGCAGTTGCAGCGCGCGCACCAGGTCGGCAGGCAGCGTAACAATATGGGTATTTCCGTTGATGTCGCGACGCTCAGCGCCGTGCACCCCGGCAACAGGGAAACGATGCGGTGCGGCCAGCTTGTCGAGCTCAGCCATAGAACGTCCCGAAATCAACGCCAGCGCCCCATTATGAAGACCGGATAGCTTTTCCAGGAGGGCACGCACGTCGGTCGGTATGTGAACCAGATCGGGATGAGGTTGGATTTCTGCCAGCGTACCATCGAGGTCAAAGAAAAAAGCCAGGTTTCCGTTATTCAGGGGTGGTAGAGAGAGTTCAGTAGCCACCAGTGGTTTCCTCCTTACACAGTCAAAAGGCAACCAAACAGTTACCTGCCATTATCAATAGCCATGTAAGTATAGACAGTGTGACGAGGCTCGCCATCTCCCTGACGGGCCTGTAAGGCTTGTCAGCGCTGGATTAGTCTGAAAAACGCCAAAAAAAAGCCGACCCATGAGGGTCGGCAATCAATAATTATTACGAATGAATCTTGCGAAAAATCGCGATGTTTTTTGTGAAAAAACATTACACCGTGCGTTTAGCTTTCTGTTTGTAGCGGTCGAAAATCACCGCCGCCAGCAGAATCAAACCACGCACCACATACTGGGCGAACGGCGAGATATTCAGCAGGTTCATGGCATTTTCCACGGTGCCGAGGATCAGAATACCGGCGACTACGTAAGAAATTTTACCGATACCGCCTTTCAGCGAAACCCCACCCAATACGCAGGCCGAGATAACAATTAGCTCATAACCGATAGAAGTCATCGGCTGGCCGCTGGTCATACGGGAGGCCAGGATGATCCCCGCGGCTGCGGAAACCAGGCCGGACAGCACGAAAATAATGATTTTAGTGCGCACTACCGGTACGCCAGCGAGACGTGCCGCCTCTTCGTTACCGCCAATCGCCAGGGTGTTACGGCCAAAGGTGGTTTTATTCAGCAGAAAGCCAAAAATAATCAGGCAAGCCACGGTCAGCCAAATCGGCGCAGGCAGGCCCAGCCAGTTGGCGTAACCCAGGGTAAAGAAGCTTTCGTCTTCAATCCCAACCGCTTTACCGTCAGAGATAATGTACGCCAGGCCGCGCACGATCTGCATGGTGGCAAGCGTGGTGATCAGGGCATTGATTTTCAGTTTGGCGATAACGAAACCGTTCACAAAGCCGCTGAGCATACCGAGCGCCAGACCGGCAAATACGCCGATCCACAGGCTTTCGGTCATATTGATGACCACCGCCGTCGTTACCCCGGCGCAGGCGATGACCGACGCCACCGACAGGTCAAAGTCCCCGGACGCCAGGCAGAACAGCATCCCGCAGGCCACCATGCCGGACATGGAGATCGCCAGCCCCAGCCCCTTCATATTGATAAAGGTGGCGAAGTTGGGCACAAAAATCGCACAGGCGATAAACAACACGGCAAACACGACCAGCATACCGTACTGGTCCCAGATACGACCGAGGGTCAGCGATGACTTTGGCGCACCGGATGTGGTTAAAGCAGACATAAACTCTCCTGTATCAGGCGACAGCCTGGCTGATTTTTGGCATCGCAAGGCTTAACGCGTCTTGTTCGCAGGCCTCGTTATGCAGTAACTCCCCGGCGACTTCCCCTTCACGCATCACAATGATGCGGTCAGCCACCCCGAGCACTTCTGGCAGGTCGCTGGAGGCGAACAGCACCGCCACGCCCTGCGCCGCCAGCGCATAGATAACGTTATAAATTTCGTGCTTCGCCCCCACGTCGATCCCGCGTGTTGGCTCATCAAGCAAAATGACTTTCATCTCTTCCGACAGCCAGCGGCCTAAAATCGCCTTCTGCTGGTTGCCCCCGGACAGGTTCATGATCAGCTGCCCGGCCGTCGGCGTTTTGATATTGAGAGATTTAATATGGTGCTGGGCGTTTTGCGCCTCCCAGCCGTTGTTAATCAGGCAACCGGCGCTGATATGCTTGCGCCGCGCGCTGATGTTGATATTGTCCTGCACCGAGTGCACCGGAATAATGCCGTCCGCTTTGCGGTCTTCCGGGCACAGCATCATGCCAGAGCGGATCGCGTCGCCAGGTGCACGGATAGCCACCGGCTGGCCGTCGATAAAAATTTGCCCGTCAGTAATGCGGGTGCCGCCGAACATGCCTTTCATCAGTTCGCTACGCCCTGCCCCGACCAGGCCAAACAGGCCGACGATTTCACCGCTGCGTACCGACAGGGAGATGGGCGTACGCACCCCTGGCGCTTTCACGTTTTCCAGACGCAGACGTTCCGGCCCGTATTCACGCGGTTTCCAGCCGTAGATATCGCCGATTTCGCGTCCGACCATCGCCTGTACCAGTTTGTCGTGGTTGACCTGTTGCATATCATCGAAGGTGCAGACGTAGCGGCCATCTTTAAACACCGTGATGGCATCGCTGAGGGCGAAGATCTCTTCCATACGGTGAGACACATACAGGATCACGCGCCCTTCGTTACGCAGTTCGCGGATCACCCGGAATAAGTTTTCGATTTCACGCGCCGACAGCGAGCTGGTGGGTTCGTCAAAGGCGATAATTTTGGCGTTGCGCGCCAGCGCTTTGGCGATTTCGACCATCTGCCACTGCCCGATAGACAGGTATTTGAGCGGCGTTTGCGGATCGATATCCAACCCTAAATGTTCAAGCTGCAGTTTGGCTTCGTAGTTCAACAATGACCGGTTCACAAAACCCATTTTGTGGGGGATCTGGCCCAGATAAATGTTCTCGGCCACGGTCATTTCCGGCACCAGGTGCAGTTCCTGGTAGATGATCGCCACGCCCGCGTTAAGCGCCTGGTTGGTATCGGTAAACGACACCTCCTGGCCTTTCAGGGCGATGGTGCCCGTGGTCGGGGTATAGTTGCCGCTGAGAATTTTTAACAGGGTCGATTTCCCCGCGCCGTTTTCGCCCATCAGCGCATGAACCTGCCCGGCATGGCAGTCAAAACTGATATCTGATAACGCTTTCACGCCCGGGAAGGTTTTCCCGATGCCGCGAAATGAGAGCCAGGGTGTTGATTGCTGCATAACGCCTCCACAAACCACCTAAAAGGCGAGCGCACCTGCGGCGCTCGCCCAACGACATTACTTACCGCCTAAACCTTTTTTCGCGAGTTCTTCTTTGAAGTTGTCGCGCGTAATCAGCACTACGTCGGTCACCTCGGTGAATTTCGCTGGCTCAGCGCCTTTGGTCACCCAGTTGTAGAGCATTTCGCTGGATTTATAGCCGTGTACGTCCGGGCTTGGCAGCAGAGAACCGTAGAAGCCGGTCGCCTGCGCTTTGGACAGTTCGCTCACCGCGTCAACGCCGTTGATGCCGATACCGATCACGTCCGGGGCTTTAAAGCCCTGGCCTTCAGTGGCGCGTACGCCGCCCAGCACGGTGTTATCGTTCATACCGACGATCAGCCAGTGTTTCACTTCCGGATGCTGAACCAGCATAGAGTTAGCGGCGTCGAAAGCGCCCGGGATATCGTTAGACTTGGTCGGAACCTGGTAGATTTGCTTTTCCGGGAATCCGGCGGCTTTCAGCGCGTCCATGGAACCGCCGGTACGACGGCGCGCGGTATCCAGTTCGTTAGCGGTGATGGCCATCACGGCGGTCTCTTTCACATCCCAGCCGCGTTTTTGCATCTCTTTATACAGTTCCTGGCCCTGGCGTTCGCCAATTTTGGTCGCTGCCATCATCACCAGCGGAACGGTATCCATCGGCTTACCTTTGGCGTTAACGAACTGGTCATCCACCGCGATGACTTTCATGTCATAGCCACGGGCTTTCGCCACAATCGCCGAGCCCAGTTTTGGGTCAGGTGTACAAATCACAAAACCTTTCGCGCCGCTGGCCGCAAGGCTGTCGATGGCGTTAAGGGTTTTTTCACCGTCTGGCACAGCGATTTTGATTACTTCAAAACCTAAATCTTTGCCCGCTTTATCAGCGAATTTCCATTCGGTCTGGAACCACGGCTCTTCCGGTTGCTTCACCAGAAAACCCAGTTTCATGGTTTCTGCGATAGCGGATTGTGACATAACGGCAGCCAGACCGATGGCTGCCAGAGCTTTAGTAAATTTGTGCATGAGCAACTCCAGCTTTAGTTTTCTTTTTGCAGGGTAATGAATCATTAAAATCTTTACTAAAAGGCTTTAAAACAACGCATTAGCTTTTTGGGGAATCAACGTGCTATTGCTGGAGATAGTTTTAGCGGGAAATTGATTATCCATAGGAGAGCAAAATCACATCGCAGAATTACAGTAAAACAGTGCATACATTTAGCGATAAAGAACATAAAATCTGGCTGATATGTATGACAAATAAACTGACAACAACCAAATAATCCATATTCACAGCTCGACAATCCTTGCACATTTTTTCGCCAGAGACGGTATTTGCAGAGTCAGGCCGATGTTAAGCTTCATAGCTCCCCTAAATTCATAAAACGGGAAAAAATGAAAAAAATCATTTCAGTGATTTATATAATTTCATGATTCATTTACCAGATGCATGCCTGCTGCGTGCCCGCAATATCGGACTATTACTGATTTACTGCACAAATAATCTTCATCATGGCGGTTCTAATATCGAAACAACATCACAGAATAGCGGCATAGAATAATGAGATAGTGAGCGTATGCTAATAAATATCGAGGACGTCCCCGCCGAAAATCATTATCGCGATGCTGTATTAACCGCCACTCACAACGTGAATAAAATAGGTTTTCTGCGGCGTCTTCGTCGGTATACAGCTTTCAGTTACATAAAGAAATAAGGAAATCCTATGATTACTAGCGGAATGGTACAAAAACTAAATGCTCAGATGAATCATGAGTTTTACACTTCCAATTTGTATCTCCAGCTTAGCGAATGGTGTAGCGAACATAGCCTCAATGGCACCGCGCTGTTTCTACGGCACCAGGCGCAAAATACCGTGACCCAAATGATGCGCATGTTCGACTATATTAAGCAGAGCGGCGCGACGCCGGTGCTCCAGGAACAACACGCCAAATACGGTAATTTCGCTTCTCTGGAAGATCTGTTTGAACATACCGTCAACGATTACCAGCTACGTATTAAGGCGCTGGCGACCCTGACGGATGAAGCCCGCGCGGCTAACGACACAGCGGCAATCAGCTTTCTGAGGAAGTTTAAAGATGAAGAACTGGTGGACGGCACGCTGCTACAAGTGATCCTTGACGAGGTGCGCAGCGCCAGGAAGGCGGGCACCAGCATGGAACAGACCGACAAGCATTTAGTGGGCGTTATCGATCTTTATCACTGATCAACATTTTCCACTGAGGAGGCTATATGCCTCCTTAGCAAAAACCCGGTTTAGATCAGAAACGGACGTTTATGCTGATAATGTTTTGATATTCACTATCTCTTACCATTATTATTCAACCAACAACGCCAATATATATTGACGAAATAGCTTTCATTTTGTCTGCGCTATTATTTATGGCGCTATGCTAATTTAGTGGATATATCTCCGTATATTCCTCCCTGCCAGCCAGGTTATTAAACCTGCCAGTTAATGTTAAGAAAAAGTAATTAATAGCCAGATTTTTCCCTTCTTTGTGCAAATAAGATCTACCTCTCAATGATTACTCTTACATTTTGTAATGCTTTAGCGATTCACCCAATTAACCTTCAAGGATTGTTATGATCACCATTGAGTTTATCGTTATTATTCTCTGCCTGCTGGTGGGCACCCGCTTCGGTGGCATGGGGCTGGGTCTTATCAGCGGCATTGGTTTATTTATTCTGACCTTTATATTTGGCCTTGAGCCCGGAAAACCACCGGTCGAGGTGATGCTGACAATTCTTGCCGTCATCGGCTGTGCCGCCACGCTGCAAACGGCGGGCGGGCTGAATGTGATGATGCAATTTGCGGAAAAACTGCTGCGCCGTCACCCACAACACATCACCCTGCTGGCGCCGTTCACCACATGGACCCTCACCTTCCTGTGCGGCACCGGGCATGTGGTCTACACCATGTTCCCGATTATCGCTGATATCGCCCTGAAAAAAGGCATCCGACCGGAACGCCCAATGGCCGTTGCGTCCATCGCTTCACAAATGGCCATCACCGCGTCTCCGGTTTCAGTTGCGGTGGTGTCGCTGGTGTCGATCATCGCGGCGAACCACGGCGTTGGCCAGGCGTTCGGCATTCTGGAAATTCTGGCGGTGTCGGTGCCAGCCTCGCTGTTTGGCGTGCTGATTGCCGCGCTGTGGAGCCTGCGCCGCGGCAAAAACCTCGAAGATGACCAGGAGTTCCAGGAAAAAATCAAAGATCCGAAACAGCGTGAGTTTATCTTCGGCTCTACCGAAACCCTGATGAATCAGGTGTTCCCGAAACAGGCCTGGTGGTCCACCTGGATTTTCTTCGCCGGGATTTTAGTGGTGGTGCTGCTCGGCGCGATGCAGGATCTGCGTCCGGCCTTTGAAGTGAAAGGCGTAATGAAGCCGCTTTCGATGAACCTGGTGATCCAGATGATGATGCTGATCGCCGGTGCGGTGATGCTGATCGTCTGTAAAGTGAATCCGGCAGCCATTTCTAACGGCGCGGTATTCAAAGCGGGCATGGTGGCGATTTTCTCGGTATTCGGTGTGGCATGGATGAGCGACACCTTCTTCCAGGCGCACCTCGATGAACTAAAAATGGCGCTGGAGGGCGTGGTGAAAAGCCACCCGTGGACCTACGCGCTGGTGCTGTTTCTGGTCTCCAAACTGGTGAACAGCCAGGCGGCAGCCTTAACGGCGGTAGCCCCGATGGGCTTAATGCTCGGCGTGGAGCCAAAAATGCTGATTGCGTTCTTCCCGGCGTCTTATGGCTACTTTATTCTGCCGACCTATCCGAGCGACCTGGCCTGTATCGGTTTTGACCGTTCCGGCACCACCCGCATCGGTAAGTACATTCTTAACCACAGCTTTATCATCCCAGGCCTGATTGGCGTGAGCTGCGCCTGCGTAGCCAGCTACCTGCTGGTCTCCGCCCTGTTCTGATCGCTAAAAACAGCAAACCCGCGCAAGCGCGGGTTTGTTGGTAAAAGTGAAAGGTTAACCGTAGGCGCGCAGCGTGCGCTGGCACAGAGCCGAACGCACGCAGTCGTCTTTGCCGAAGCGCACTACGCTAATCATTTCGTCATCTTCAAAACGTTCAAGCGCATCGCTCAGCCCTGAGCGAACACCGGATGGCAAATCACACTGGGTAATATCGCCATTAACGATCACCGTGACGTTTTCCCCGAGGCGGGTTAAAAACATTTTCATTTGGGCCGCCGTGACGTTCTGAGCCTCGTCCAGAATCACCACCGCATTCTCAAAGGTACGACCGCGCATATAGGCAAAGGGCGCGATCTCGACCTTACCAATCTCCGGGCGCAGGCAGTACTGCATGAAGGATGCACCCAGCCGCTTCACCAGCACGTCATAAACGGGGCGGAAGTAAGGGGCAAACTTTTCGGAGATGTCGCCGGGCAAAAAGCCGAGGTCTTCGTCGGCCTGTAATACCGGGCGGGTCACGATAATCCTGTCGACATCCTTATGTATCAGGGCCTCCGCGGCTTTCGCCGCACTGATAAACGTCTTGCCGCATCCGGCTTCGCCGGTGGCGAATATCAGCTTTTTGTTCTCAATGGCGTTGAGATAACTTTCCTGCGCGTCGGTGCGCGCCACTATCGGCGAGGCGTCGCGGCTGTCCCGCGCCATGCCAATAGCTTCAACACCACTCATTTGCACAAGCGAGGTGACCGATTCTTCTTCACGTTGTTTATGACTCCGTGAGTCGCGTCTCAGCACACGTTTTGCTTCGCGACGAGCTTTGATCACTGCTTTTTGTCTTCCCATGGATGGCACCTTGAATAGTTGGTTTACATATTACGCAGCGCCCTGAGGCGCGCGTTGATGCGCACGAACATATGAGGTTTGGCTTCCTTTTAAGCCATAGACTGCCGGTTAGAGTGATACGCCGGAAAACCGCCGCATCAATAACATCGGTAAAAAGCGCGAAAGTGGGAATATTGATGGTGAAGAAAGCGTTACCGGGAGAAGGCTCACCCGGTGAGGATGTAAAACGTTGCAATGTGGTTTGTCCATGACAGGACGCTGTCATTCGCGATCTCCATAGTGAATCCAGGTTCACAACCGGGAACTACCGCACACACAATCTCTACACTAAAAATTAGCATAACTACAACAAATTTTTTACTTATCTACAACGATTCTACAATCTTACTGATGTGACAGTTATGACAGGGAAATTTTACAGATTTATTTCAACTGGATAGTCATATAAAAAAATTATGGATTATTCGTGAGTAAATGAAAACATGAGCGCCGGGATGGCCTGTTGATCACGCTTTTATTGCTGAAACAGCCAGCCGGGAAACCCCGGCTGGCTGTTTCAGTATGATGTTAAATCGATTACTGCGCCTGAAGTTTTGACGGCGCGGGTGAATGGTACACATCGTCCGCTTTTTCAAAACGTTCAATCATGGTTTTAGACGGGGCTTTGCCCATCAGGCTCACCACCACAATACCGATGCTGGCGAAGATAAAGCCTGGGATAATTTCGTACAGGTTAAACCAGGCGAACTGTTTCCAGACGATAACCGTTACCGCACCGATAATCATCCCCACCAGTGCGCCGTTGCGGGTCATACGCGACCACATGACCGACAACAGCACCACCGGACCAAACGCCGCGCCGAAGCCCGCCCATGCGTAGCTCACCAGGCCGAGCACACGGTTTTCCGGGTTTGCCGCCAGGGCAATCGCCACCAGCGCCACCACCAGCACCATTAAACGGCCAATCCATACCAGTTCACGCTGGCTGGCGTTTTTACGGAAGAAGGCTTTGTACAGGTCTTCGGTGATCGCGCTGGAGCACACCAGCAGTTGGCAGCTCAGGGTGGACATCACTGCCGCCAGGATAGCCGACAGCAGGATACCGGCGATCCACGGGTTGAACAGGATTTGCGCCAGCTCAATGAACACGCGCTCGCTGTTCTGGTTAACCGAAGTGGCCAGCGCCGGGTTATTGGTGAAGTAGGCGATGCCGAAGAAGCCCACCGCGACCGCGCCCGCCAGGCACAGGATCATCCAGGTCATGCTGATGCGGCGCGCGTTAACGATGGTGTGGTGGGAATCGGCCGCCATAAAGCGCGCCAGAATGTGCGGCTGGCCGAAGTAGCCCAGGCCCCAGCCCATCAGGGAAATAATCGCGACGAGGTTCAGCCCTTTCAGCATATCAACGTTTTCGATACTCTTCTGTTTGATCACTTCCATCGAATCGCCCAAACCGCCTACCGCGAAAATTACGATAACCGGGGTCAGGATCAGCGCGAAAATCATCAGGCTGGCCTGCACGGTATCGGTCCAGCTCACCGCCAGGAAACCACCGATAAAGGTATACAGGATGGTCGCTGCCGCCCCGGCCCACAGCGCCGTTTCGTAGCTCATGCCGAAGGTGCTTTCGAACAAGCGCGCGCCTGCCACAATACCCGATGCGCAATAGATGGTGAAGAACACCAGAATGACCACCGCAGAAATAATGCGCAGTACGCGGCTGTTATCCTCAAAACGCCCGGTGAAATAATCCGGTAACGTTAAGGCATTATTGTTGTATTCGGTGTGTACGCGCAAACGCCCGGCCACCAGCTTCCAGTTGATCCAGGCGCCGACGGTCAGGCCGATGGCAATCCAGCTTTCCGAGATACCGGCGATAAAAATCGCGCCGGGTAACCCCATTAACAGCCAGCCGGACATGTCCGATGCCCCTGCGGACAGCGCGGTGACCAGGCTGCCGAGACGGCGTCCGCCGAGGATATAGTCGTCAAAATTTTTGGTCGAACGCCAGGCGATAAACCCTATCATTATCATGCCAAAGATATAAATCAGGAAAGTCACCACCATCGGTGTGCTTGTCGTCATGCAAAATCTCTCCAAATGGGATCACGGACGGTGTAACCCGTACGTTTGTTCGCCGCCGGAACGCAGCAGCTTGGTTATCGTCGCTCTTTAAGGAGCAGTATCCTGCCGTAAGCGGTTTTCATTCACAATCGATTTAACACCTCATTCACAACAAATTCACCCCAGAAACTGCGCGTCTTTTTCAGAGGTTGCACTCGCTCACGCTTTTGGGTGGTTGCACCCGGCAAAAGTGTTAACCAGGCCGTATTTATTAGGCTACCGCGTCGATTGTGTTTTCGATCATCGTGTTTTCTTATTTAACAATTCATTCATTTTTTGGCTTGCTACTCAGGTCACATTTAACACGGTTGCACAAAGTTGCAACATGATGGATATTGCCGGTACTTGATTACAAAACAGCAAAAATTAAACATGGGAGTTAACAACATGGGCACCACCACCATGGGCGTTAAACTGGATGACGCGACGCGGGAGCGCATTAAATCTGCCGCATCGAAAATTGATCGCACGCCCCACTGGCTGATTAAGCAGGCCATCTTTAATTACCTTGAACGGCTGGAAAATAACGATGCCCTGCCAGAGTTGCCTGCCCTGCTGGCGGGCGCGGCTAATGAGAGCGAAGAAGCGCTCAGCGCGGCGGGCGAAGAAAACCATCAGCCGTTCCTGGAATTTGCTGAACAGATCCTGCCGCAGTCGGTAAACCGTGCCGCGATCACCGCCGCATGGCGTCGCCCGGAGACGGACGCCGTGCCGATGCTGCTTGAGCAGGCGCGCTTAACGCCGGACATGTCCAGCCAGACTCATCAACTGGCATGGAAACTGGCGGATAAACTGCGTAATCAAAAAACCGCCACTGGCCGCGCTGGCATGGTGCAAAGCCTGTTGCAAGAATTCTCCCTCTCCTCCCAGGAAGGCGTCGCGCTGATGTGCCTGGCGGAAGCCCTGCTGCGTATTCCCGATAAAGCGACCCGAGACGCGCTCATTCGCGACAAAATCAGCAACGGCAACTGGCAGTCCCACATTGGCCGCAGCCCGTCGCTGTTTGTTAACGCCGCCACCTGGGGCTTGCTGTTTACCGGGCGTCTGGTCTCCACCCATAACGAAGCCAGCCTGTCGCGCTCCCTGAACCGGATTATCGGCAAGAGCGGCGAACCGCTGATCCGCAAAGGCGTGGATATGGCAATGCGCCTGATGGGCGAGCAGTTTGTCACCGGGGAAACCATTGCCGAAGCGCTGGCCAACGCCCGTAAGCTGGAAGAGAAAGGCTTCCGTTACTCTTACGATATGCTCGGCGAAGCCGCGCTGACCGCCGCCGATGCCCAGGCCTATATGGTCTCTTACCAGCAGGCGATCCACGCCATTGGTAAAGCCTCCAACGGTCGCGGCATTTATGAAGGGCCGGGGATCTCCATCAAGCTGTCGGCGCTGCACCCACGCTACAGCCGCGCCCAGTATGACCGTGTGATGGAAGAACTCTATCCGCGCCTGAAATCTCTGACCCTGCTGGCGCGCCAGTATGATATCGGGATTAACATCGACGCTGAAGAAGCCGATCGTCTGGAGATCTCCCTCGATCTGCTGGAGAAGCTGTGCTTTGAGCCGGAACTGGCGGGCTGGAACGGCATCGGTTTCGTGATCCAGGCGTACATGAAGCGCTGCCCGTTTGTGATCGACTACCTGATCGACCTGGCGACCCGCAGCCGCCGCCGGCTGATGATCCGCCTGGTGAAAGGCGCGTACTGGGACAGCGAAATCAAACGCGCCCAGGTGGAAGGGCTGGAAGGCTACCCGGTGTATACCCGCAAGGTGTATACCGACGTGTCCTACCTCGCCTGCGCCAAAAAACTGCTGGCGGTGCCGAACCTGATTTACCCGCAGTTCGCCACCCACAACGCTCACACCCTGTCGGCCATTTATCATCTGGCCGGGCAGAACTACTATCCGGGCCAGTACGAGTTCCAGTGCCTGCACGGCATGGGCGAACCGCTGTACGAACAGGTGGTGGGCAAAGTGGCTGATGGCAAACTCAACCGTCCGTGCCGCATTTACGCCCCGGTAGGGACTCACGAAACGCTGCTGGCGTACCTGGTACGCCGCCTGCTGGAAAACGGCGCAAATACCTCGTTTGTTAACCGCATCGCCGACACCACGCTGCCGCTGGATGAGCTGGTCGCCTGCCCTGTCACCGCAGTGGAAAAACTGGCGGCCCAGGAAGGCATTCCCGGCCTGCCGCATCCGAAAATCCCGCGTCCGGTAGATCTCTACGGCAATGGCCGCGCTAACTCTGCCGGGCTGGATCTGGCTAACGAACATCGTCTGGCGTCGCTCTCTTCGGCATTGCTGAATAGCGCCACCCAGAAATGGCTGGCGCAGCCGATCCTCGAAGAGGCCACGCGCGACGGGGAGATGACCCCGGTGATTAACCCGGCGGAACCGCTGGACATTGTCGGCTATACCCGTGAAGCCACAGAGCAAGAAGTCAGCCAGGCGCTGCAAAGCGCGGTAAATAACGCGCCAATCTGGTTCGCCACCCCGCCGCAGGAGCGTGCCGCCATCCTGGAACGCGCCGCGGTATTGATGGAAGACCAGATGCAAACGCTTATCGGCGTGCTGGTGCGCGAAGCGGGTAAAACCTTCAGCAACGCCATCGCCGAAGTGCGCGAAGCGGTAGACTTCCTGCGTTATTACGCGGGCCAGGTACGTGACGATTTTGATAATGAAACCCATCGCCCGCTTGGCCCGGTAGTGTGTATCAGCCCGTGGAACTTCCCGCTGGCGATCTTCACCGGCCAGGTAGCTGCCGCACTGGCGGCGGGTAACAGTGTGCTGGCGAAACCTGCTGAGCAAACCCCGCTGATTGCCGCCCTGGGCGTACGCATTCTACTGGATGCGGGCGTACCGGCAGGCGTGGTGCAGTTATTGCCAGGGCGTGGCGAAACCGTTGGCGCGCAGTTGACCGGCGATGAGCGGGTGCGCGGCGTGATGTTTACCGGCTCCACCGAAGTGGCGACGCTGTTACAGCGCAATATCGCGACCCGTCTCGATCCGCAGGGCCGCCCGACGCCGCTGATTGCCGAAACCGGCGGGATGAACGCCATGATCGTCGATTCTTCCGCCCTGACCGAACAGGTGGTGGTGGACGTGGTTTCCTCGGCATTCGACAGCGCCGGACAGCGCTGCTCGGCATTGCGTGTGCTGTGTTTGCAGGATGATGTTGCCGACCACACCCTGACCATGCTGCGCGGCGCAATGGCGGAATGCCGCATGGGCAACCCGGAGCGCATGACCACCGATATCGGCCCGGTGATTGACGCCGAAGCCAAAGAAAACATTGAGAATCACATTCAGGCGATGCGCGCCAAAGGCCGTCCGGTATTCCAGGCGGTACGCGAGCATCAAGCCGATGCCCGCGAATGGCAAAGCGGCACCTTCGTCAAGCCAACCCTGATTGAACTTGAGCGTTTCGATGAACTGCAAAAAGAGGTGTTCGGCCCGGTACTGCACGTGGTGCGTTACAACCGCAATAACCTCGATGCGCTGATCGAGCAGATCAATGCCGCAGGCTATGGCCTGACGCTGGGGGTTCACACCCGTATCGATGAAACCATCGCCCAGGTCATCGGCAGCGCCAGCGTTGGCAATATGTACGTTAACCGCAATATGGTTGGCGCCGTGGTCGGCGTGCAGCCGTTCGGCGGCGAAGGCCTGTCCGGCACCGGTCCGAAAGCGGGTGGCCCGCTGTATCTGTACCGTCTGCTGGCGAATCGCCCGGAGAACGCGGTGACCACCACCTTCAACCGCAACAACAGCCTGCCGGTGGACAGCCAGTTGCGCACCGCGCTGCTGCAACCGCACGAGGCGCTAACCCAGTGGGCCGCTAACCGTCCGGCGCTGAAAGCGGTATGCGAGTCGTTTGGCCAGCAGGCGCAAACCGGGGTACAGCGCGTACTGCCAGGGCCGACCGGCGAGCGCAACACCTATACCCTGCTGCCGCGCGAACGGGTGCTGTGCCTGGCGGATAACGAAGATGACGCCCTGGTGCAGCTTGCCGCCGTCACCAGCAGCGCCAGCCGGGCGCTGTGGCCGGAAGATAAACTGCATCGCGAACTGGCCGGTAAACTGCCTTCTGCCGTTGCCCAGCGCATCGACTTCGCAGGTGCGGATTCGCTGATGAGCCAGCATTTTGACGCGGTTATCTATCATGGCGATTCCGACCAGTTGCGCACCCTGTGTGAAAACGTGGCGGCCCGCGACGGCGCGATTGTTTCGGTACAGGGCTTTGCCCGTGGCGAAACCAATCTGCTGCTGGAGCGGCTGTGGATTGAACGCTCGCTCAGCGTTAACACCGCGGCGGCAGGCGGCAACGCCAGCCTGATGACAATCGGCTAACGCTTCGCTACCCTAAAAGCTCCGTTCAGGAGCTTTTTTTTGGGGATCGATCATGAAACGAATGGGATTAACGGTGATTGCGCTGCTGATGTCATCAGCGGCGCTGGCCCAGGATTGTGAAAAGGCCGCCACGCAGATGGAGTTAAATCAGTGTGCCGGAGAAGAATATAAAAAAGCGGATGGCGAGCTGAACGCGGCCTATAAAAAGGTGTTTACCCGCGCCAGCAAAGAGCAGCAGGATTTACTGAAACAGTCACAAAATGCGTGGATCAAAGTGCGTGACGCCGACTGCAACTTCATCGCTTCTGGCGTCGAAGGCGGCAGCATTCAGCCGATGATCTTTAGCCAATGCCTGGCGGATAAAACCCGCGAACGCACCGCGTACCTTGACTCGCTGTTGCAGTGTGAAGAAGGCGATTTAAGCTGCCCGCTTCCCCCGGCCAGTTAACGGGGGCGAATGCCCTCGATAATCATGCGCTGGACGTTGTCCACCGTTTGCTGGAAGAAGGCGTCATCCTGTAAGGTGGCGCCGGTTACCGCTTCGACCTGAACCGAAAAATCCGCGTAATGCTGGGTTGTCGCCCAAATCATCAAGATCAGGTGATTGGGATCAACCTGCGCCAGTTTCCCCTGCGCCACCCACCCGGCGACAATCGCCGATTTCTCCTCCACCAGTGGTTTGACGTCCCCGGACAGTTCACCCATCAATAATGGCGCGCCCTGGAGCATCTCCATACAAAACAGCCGGGAGGCTTCGGGGTGGTCCCGGGACACGTCCATTTTTAAGCGGATGTATTCACTAATGGCGGTCAGCGGTTCGAGATCGCTGCGAAACGCCCTCAGCGGTGCCAGCCATATCGACAGGATCTGTTTCAGCACCTCAATATAAAGCGCGTCTTTGGAGGGGAAATAGTAGAGCAGATTGGTTTTCGATACCCCTGCGCACTCGGCGATTTGCTCCAGCGTCGCGCCGTGAACGCCATATTTTGAAAACTGGCTGAGGCCTGCCTGTAAAATGGCCTCCCGCTTCGCCGCCACCGCCTTTGAACGTTTACCGGCGGGTTTCTTTCCCTGCGTCATGCGTGGGTTATCCTTCCGTTTGTTTTACGGCCTGCTCACTGGCCGGTTTTTTTCTGAGCTTTAATTCGCTGACCAGCACGCCGAGCACGATGCAGGCACCGCCCAGCAGGGCAATGGCGGGCAGGCGTTCCCCGGCCATCCGACCAAAGATCCCGGCCCATACCGGCTCGCCGGTGTAAATCACCGTGGCCCGTGTCGGCGACACGCTGCGCTGGGCCCAGTTCATGGTGACCTGAATAATGGCGCTAAAGATGCCTAATCCCAACGCCACTACCAGCAACCCGGTGGAAAACGGCGGAACGCGCTCCCCGGCCGGGGTCATCATCATAAAGGAAACCAGCGAGGCCGTAGCCAGTTGCACCACCGTGACGCGCTTGATATCCACTTTGCCGGCCCAGGCGCTGATCAGAATGATTTCGGCGGCAATCGCCACCGCGCCAATCAGGGTAATGATTTCGCCCTGGCCCATCGCCAGCAGGTTGCCGTCCGGCCCGGCAAGGAACACCAGGCCGATAAACGCCAGCACCACGCCAATCCACGACATCAGCCCCGGCATTCTGCCCAGGCACAGCCACTGTAACAACGGCACCAGTGGCACATACATGGCGGTAATAAATGCGGATTTACTGCTGGGAATGATTTGCAGCCCCCAGGTTTGCAGGCTGTAGCCGAGCGCAATAGCCATGCCGATCGACACGCCCGCCTTCAGCTCCAGGCGCGTCAGCCCACGCAGGGATTTAACCGAAAGCAGGCCAACCGCCAATGCCGCCGTGGCAAACCGTAGCCCCACGAAGAAGAACGGATCGCTGAGGGTCACCGCATACTGGACGGCAAGAAAAGTCCCGCCCCAGAACAGGGTAATCAGGATCAGCAAAGCTTCCTGTGGCTTAACGGAAAATTGATAGCGTTGGCGTAGCGAGGACATGAGAGCACCAGAAAGTGTGACAGCTCTCAAGTTTGCGATGGATTAAGCCCTGGCGCAACGCTTAAAAACGAAACCGCCGGGCGAAGCCGGCGGCGATGCGGGGTCATCACCAAAAGGGATAAGGTGATTTATCGACAACAACTTGCTACATCAGGTATTTATTCACTACCACGGTTGCCGCCATGGCTATTTTTGCCCCCTTTTTTACCGGCTTCTGATGCACGTTGCGGGTCATTTTTAAAGTTCCCGCCGCTTGCCTGGCCGCCTTTACGGCCAGCTTCTGATGCTCTTTCACGATCTTCTGCAAAGTTGCCAGAACCACCACGATGGTTTGCCATATCTTACCTCCGGTAAGCGAAACATTAGTCTTTATACAGTTTTGATAAAAAAACAGCCTCATTACCCGCGGGTGACAAGAGAGACATTTCGTTTGCCGCGTGAGTTAAAGCCTAGACCACACGGGTAAGCAGATCATTTTTGTGTAACATTTAGCAACATGTAATCCATCAATTGGATGATTATTAACCACCATTATCTATAAATAGCTCTAATCAGTACCAAAATTGGTAGGTTTTATATGTGAAAGAATGCAACAGAGCGGCAACGTTGTCTAAGTTGCTATACATCAAGCAAAAGCCTGGGAAATTTGCACTCCTGGCGCAACGTCATATCTTTAAAAGAGGGCAACCTGGCGTTGCGAACAAGATGTTGAACTCAGGAGTGACTGAAGATGGCGAAGATTTTAGTGCTTTACTACTCAATGTATGGACATATCGAGACCCTGGCACAGGCCGTAGCGGAAGGCGCGCGGGGCGTTGAAGGCGTTGATGTGGAAGTGAAACGCGTTCCCGAAACCATGCCGCCTGACGTCTTCGCCAAAGCAGGCGGTAAAGCGCAAACCACGCCGGAAGCCACCGTCCAGGAGCTGGTGAATTATGACGCGATTATCGTCGGCACCCCCACCCGGTTCGGCAATATGTCAGGCCAGATGCGCACCTTCTGGGACCAGACCGGCGGACTGTGGGCATCCGGCGCGCTGTACGGAAAAATCGCCAGTGTGTTTAGCTCCACTGGCACCGGCGGCGGCCAGGAACAAACTATCACTTCAACCTGGACTACCCTGGCGCATCACGGCATGGTGATTGTGCCCATCGGTTACGGTACCAAAGAACTGTTTGATATTTCACAGGTGCGCGGCGGCACGCCGTACGGCGCTACCACCATTGCGGGCGGCGACGGCTCGCGTCAACCCAGCGAAGAAGAGTTATCTATTGCCCGTTATCAGGGCCAACACGTCGCCAGCCTGGCGGTCAAACTCAAAGGCTAAAGGTACAGGAGAATATTGATGCCAAATCAACAATCGAAAGCTCATCACGTGGGTGAATGGGCCAGTCTGAGAAATACCTCGCCGGAAATTGCTGAAGCCATTTTTGAAGTGGCGGACTATGACGAAAAACTGGCGGAGAAAATTTGGGAAGAAGGCAATGATGAAGTGCTGATCCGCGCCTTTAAAAAAACCGATAAAGACGCCCTGTTCTGGGGCGAGCAAACCATCGAACGGAAAAACGTCTGAGTTAACGCCCCCGCCGCCCGGCGGGGGCAATGTTTTATTTCACCGCCTCTTCTAACACACCGGTAAATTTATCCCACGGACAAAAACCCTCGCTGTCGGTTGGGCAGCCGTTAAGTTGCAGCGTCACGCGCTGCGGCGGGCTTTCCAGATTGAGCGGCGTGGCGTCGCGCAACTGATCGCTACTCTGATACACGTATTCCACCTTCATCAAATCGCGGTTGGTTTTGCTGTCGTGCCAGCGCTGGAACATAATTTTGCCGCCAATAGGCGTGCGCTCGTACTGGTGGGTAAGCTGGTACGGTTTGAAATCCAGCGCCGTCAGCAGCGAAGCGATATTCGAATCATGACCCACCAGCACCGTCACGGCAGGACCCTGCTTCTCGGTCACCAGCGCTTTCTGAATGTATTTCACCAGCGGTGCGGCCACGTTGCGCGCCACCTCCGGCGAAGTGAACAGCGTATCCTGATAGCCGTTTTTCAGCTTCGACAATACGCTCCACTGTTTATCGGTTTTGATCTGTCCCCAGGCCACCTCATCCACGGGAAAGCCTTCGTAATACTGGAGCGTAAAGGCATCGACCAGCGAGTTACCCACTTTCAACGGCCCACTCACGCCCGGCTCCTCGGTGGGTTTGGCGCTAAAGGTATCTTTCACCGCCGTTAAGTCACACACCTGTTTCTGTTTGCAGGAGGGCGAGTCGTCATAACCCGTGATCTCTTCGAGCAATGTATAGCTTTCATTGAGTTGATATTCACTACGCTGGGTTTCCATTGCTTTCAGCGCCGCCTGTTGGAATTCTGGCGAGGTGTTGGTGATCACCGGATTGAAGGTGGGGTCCATAGTGCCCATTTTTTCCTGATGATGAACTGGAATATCGCAGCCCGGAAACGCGCCGGTAATAAAGAACTGCGCGGTAGCGACGGTGCGTTGCAGGCTGTTAGCGTAAGCATAGACCCGCTCGTTCGCCGGGCATTCGCCCTTCGTTACCAGCCCCTGTTGGGCAAACCACTCGCGGAAATAGTGGCCCATATACACTTCCAGCACGCCACCTTTGGTGGTGAGCTGCCCGCCGGGGACATCCCACTCTGGCCATTTTTGCGCGGTGGATTGTTCAAGTACGCTGCCGTTATTGGCAAGCGGCGCGCGTAAGTTATGACGGCTCATCAGTAAAACCTGCTGGAGCTGATAACCCTCCGGTGCGGTCTGCGCCTGCGCCAGAGTGGGTAAGAGCACGGCAGAGGCCAGCGCCATTGCGAGTATTTTTTTATTCATGCCAGGTTCCTCAGGACGTTTATTCCAGCAACGAGTGTGGCAGAAAAAAAACCAACGCCCCGGCGAGCGGATCGCAAAATGACGGATTTATGACAGGTTAGGCATTCCGGCGGATAAGTTTTATAATGAAACCATATAGCGTTTTTTTTAAGGAGAAGCGATGAAACGGACCCGTATGGCTAACACCACCTGCCCGGTTGCCCGGTCGCTGGATATCATCGGCGACTGGTGGTCGCTGCTGATTGTACGCGATGCGCTACGCGGCATCACCCGCTTTAGTGAATTTCAAAAAAGCCTCGGCATCGCCAAAAATATGCTCACCGTGCGCCTTAAGCAACTGGTGGACGAAGAGATCCTGCGTTTGCAACCCGCCTCCGACGGCAGTGCCTGGCAGGAGTATGTCTTAACAGAAAAGGGCCTCGCGCTGCAAACGGTTCTGGTGGCGCTATCCCAGTGGGGGAATGATTTTCTGTTTGATGCTGACGAAACGCCTGGCGTGCTGGTGGACACCACCCATCGCAAACCGCTGCGCCGCCTGGAGCTGATCGCCGATGATGGCCGCAAACTGGAACCCGCCGAAGTCCAACCTAAGTTGCCGGCCCGCTAAAATATAAACGCCCTTTTGGTTAAAAAAATAGCGCGCTAATTGGTTGCATAATAAAACCAAATTATCTACAGTTAATTTAGTTTCAATATGCAACTTAATTCCGAGGAGTCAACCATGAGCAGCGCATCTTCGACAGCAGTAATTACTGGCGCGTCATCCGGTATCGGCGCGGTATACGCCGAGCGGCTGGCGGCCCAGGGGTATAATCTGATATTGGTAGCGCGTCGCGCCGAACGGCTGCAAGCGCTGGCGGCACAGTTGGCGGAGCGCTATGCCGTCAACGTAACCCCTGCGATCGCAGATCTCAGCCGGGAGTCAGGTATCGAGGCGGTAGAAAAGGTATTGCGTGAAGATGACGCCATCACCTTGCTGGTGAATAACGCCGGTGCGGCGCAGATGGCGTCGTTCCTTGACAGCAGCGCCCAGGCGCATCAGGACATCATTACCCTGAATATCACTGCCCTCACCCGTCTGTCGCTGGCGGTACTGCCGCGTTTTAAAGCGCGTAACGCCGGGACGATTATCAACATCGCCTCGACGCTTTCGATTCACGCCCGTGGCGAAACCGCGCTCTACAGCGGCACCAAAGCCTACGTGTTAAATTTCTCGCGCGGTTTACAGGCAGAATTTGCCCAAAGCGGTGTGCGGATCCAGGTGGTGATGCCGTCCATTACCGCTACGGAAATATGGGGACACTCCGGGATTGCCCATGCGCAACTGCCCGAAGGCACGGTGATGAGCACTGAAGATATGGTCGACGCCGCGCTTGCCGGGCTGGCGCAGGGGGAAAGCATCACGATCCCGCCACTGCATGATATGGCGCTGTGGGAACGCTACGAAGAGGCGCGGTTAGCGGTGTTTGCCGCCTCGCGGACTGGTGTTCCGGCACCGCGGTATGTGGAATAAACGGTTAACGCACAGAAGGCCAGCAATGGCCTTCCCGCACTACACCTGCATATTCATCACGTCCTGGTAGGCCGACACCAGTTTATTCCGCACCTGAATCCCCATTTGCAACGAAACCGATGATTTCTGCAAATCGACCATCACATCGTTAAGCGAAACGCCTGGCGCGCCGAGTGAAAACTGGTTCGCCTGAGCGCGGGCGGCGTTCTGGGTATCGCTGATGCGACCCAACGCGGCCTGAAGTTCGCCGGCGAAGCTGACGGCGGGCTGCGGTTGTACCGGCGTGTTGCGCGCAGACAGCAGGGTGGCCTGCAACTGCTGAACGACGCCTTCAATCCCCTGAATGGACATGACACTCCCCTGGATCATTTCAAGTAGACGGAGGTTAGCATCTTGTCAATGAGATAAAGGCGTTAAATAGACACTAAAATCTCATCTATTTGGTTCATCGAAATTCCCGGAAAGCCAAATAATGGCAGCGCCATCATTGTGGAAGTTATTGTGCACGTTGCACCCGGGAGTCCGTTTTGCTTCATAACACCGAAATTGTTGTCCACGCTGAGCGTAGAGGTGCGCGATGAATTCCGCTGCTCAAGCTCAGGCGCCAGCAAATAAAGCCAACGAATGGTTAACCCGCCTGCGTTCAAATCCTCGTATTCCGTTGATGGTGGCCGGCGCGGCTGCGGTCGCTATTATCGTGGCCCTGGTCCTGTGGGCGAAAACCCCCGATTACCGGGTTCTGTACAGTAATCTCAGCGAAAAAGATGGCGGCGCCATCGTTACCCAGCTCACCCAAATGAATGTCCCGTACCGTTTCTCTGAAAACGGCGGCGCAATCCTGGTGCCGGCGGATAACGTGCATGAACTGCGCCTGAAGATGGCCGGGCTCGGCCTGCCGAAAGGCGGCGCGGTCGGGTTTGAATTGCTTGACCAGGAAAAATTCGGCATCAGCCAGTTCAGCGAGCAGGTGAACTACCAGCGCGCGCTGGAAGGTGAACTGTCGCGCACCATCGAAACCTTAGGCCCGGTGAAAAGCGCCCGCGTACACCTTGCCATGCCAAAACCGTCACTGTTTGTCCGCGAGCAAAAAGCCCCTTCCGCTTCCGTGACGGTGAATCTGGAACCGGGCCGCGCGCTGGATGAAGGGCAAATTACCGCCGTGGTGCATATGGTCTCCAGCGCGGTAGCCGGTCTGCCGCCGGGCAACGTGACCCTGGTCGATCAGGGCGGTCACTTGTTGACCCCGTCCAGTACCGCCGGACGCGATCTGAACGATGCGCAGCTAAAATACGCCGCCGACGTTGAAGGCCGCGTCCAACGCCGTATCGAAGCTATCCTCGGTCCTATCGTCGGCAACGGCAACGTTCATGCCCAGGTGACCGCGCAGATCGATTTCGCCAGCAAAGAGCAAACCGAAGAGCAGTACCGCCCGAATAACGATCCGAGCCAGGCAGCCATCCGTTCGCGTCAGCTAAACAGCAATGAGCAAATCGGCAGCGGTTTGCCGGGCGGCGTGCCGGGCGCGCTGTCTAACCAACCTGCGCCAGCGAATAACGCGCCTATCGATGCGCCTGCGGCGCAAAACCCGCAAAACGCGCAGAACAACGGCCAGCGTACCCAAACTGCCAATAACAACAGTACCGTGCCGCGCAACACCCAGCGCGATGAAACCACCAACTACGAAGTCGATCGCACCATTCGCCATACCAAAATGAACACCGGCGATGTCCAGCGTTTGTCCGTGGCGGTGGTGGTGAACTATCGCACCCTGCCGGACGGCAAGCCTCTGCCGCTGACCAACGATCAGATGAAGCAGATCGAAGATCTGACCCGTGAGGCGATGGGCTTTACCGAAACGCGCGGCGACACGTTGAACGTGGTGAACTCGCCGTTCACCGAGACGCTGGAAACCGGCGGCGAACTGCCGTTCTGGCAACAGCAGAGCTTTATCGACCAACTGATGTCCGCAGGCCGCTGGCTGATTGTCCTGATTGTCGCCTGGCTGCTGTGGCGTAAAGCGGTACGTCCGCAGTTACAGCGCCGCGCCGAAGAGACCAAAGCCGTCCATGAAGTGGCTCGTCAGCAGAAAGAGATGGAAGACGCAGTAGAAGTGCGCCTGACCCGCGACGAGCAAACCCAACAACGTCGCACCACTCAGCGCCTGAGCGCCGAAGTGATGAGCCAGCGTATCCGTGAAATGTCAGATAACGATCCGCGCGTGGTCGCGCTGGTCATTCGCCAGTGGATGAGTAACGAAATATGAGTGAACTGAGCGGTACCGACAAAAGCGCCATTTTGCTGATGACCATCGGCGAAGACCGGGCGGCGGAGGTGTTCAAACACCTCTCCCCGCGCGAAGTGCAACACCTGAGCGCCGCGATGGCCAACGTGCGCCAAATCTCCAATAAGCAGTTGACCGACGTGCTGGCGGAGTTTGAACAGGAAGCCGAACAGTTCGCCGCACTGAGCGTCAACGCCAACGACTACCTGCGTTCGGTGTTGATCAAAGCGCTGGGCGAAGAGCGCGCCGCCAGCCTGCTGGAGGATATTCTCGATACCAAAGAGACCACCTCGGGAATGGAAACGCTCAACTTTATGGAGCCGCAGAGCGCCGCCGACCTTATCCGCGACGAGCATCCGCAGATTATCGCCACCATCCTGGTGCACCTCAAACGCGGCCAGGCGGCGGATATTCTGGCCCTGTTTGACGAGCGCCTGCGTCACGATGTGATGCTGCGTATCGCCACCTTCGGCGGCGTCCAGCCAGCCGCGCTGGCGGAACTGACCGAAGTGCTCAACAACCTGCTCGACGGCCAGAACCTCAAGCGCAGCAAAATGGGCGGCGTAAGAACCGCAGCCGAGATTATCAACCTGATGAAAACTCAGCAGGAAGAAGCGGTTATTACTGCGGTACGCGAGTTCGACGGCGATCTGGCGCAGAAAATTATCGACGAGATGTTCCTGTTCGAAAACCTGGTGGAAGTGGACGACCGCAGTATCCAGCGCCTGTTGCAGGAAGTGGATTCCGAATCGCTGCTGGTGGCGCTCAAAGGCGCCGAACAGCCGCTGCGCGAGAAGTTCCTGCGCAATATGTCCCAGCGTGCGGCAGATATTCTGCGCGACGACCTGGCCAACCGTGGCCCGGTGCGCCTCTCCCAGGTGGAGAACGAGCAGAAGGCCATTCTGCTGATTGTGCGCCGTCTGGCGGAAACCGGCGAGATGGTGATTGGCAGCGGCGAGGATACCTATGTCTAACCAACCGGCCTGGCAGCGCTGGCTGCCTGACGATCTCGCCCCGCCAACAGCGGATTTCGTGATACCGGAAGCGGTAGAGCCCAATACTGAGCTCACCGCCGCCCAGCAGGAACAGCATCTGCAACAGCAACTGGCGATGCTGCAAACCCAGGCCCATGAACAGGGCTATAACGCAGGCGTCGCCGAAGGCCGCGTCCAGGGGTTTGAACAGGGCCGCCAGGAAGGTTTTCACAAAGGTGTCGAACAGGGCATGGCAGAAGCCCGCAACCAGCAGGCCCCGGTGCATGCCCGGATGCAGCTTCTGGTGAGCGAATTCCAGAATACCCTTGACGCCCTCGACAGCGTCATTGCGTCCCGTCTGATGCAGATGGCGCTGGAGGCCGCGCGTCAGGTGATCGGCCAGTCCGCCGGGGTTGATAACAACGCCCTGATTAAACAGATCCAGATGTTATTGCAGCAGGAACCGCTGTTCAGCGGCAAACCGCAACTGCGCGTGCACCCGGATGATTTACAACGTGTGGAAGAGATGCTCGGCGCAACGCTCAGCCTGCACGGCTGGCGGCTGCGCGGTGACCCGACGCTGCACCCCGGCGGCTGTAAAGTCTCGGCTGACGAAGGCGATCTTGACGCCAGCGTCGCCACCCGCTGGCAAGAACTCTGCCGCCTCGCAGCACCTGGGGTCGTGTAATGACCGCCCGGCTTACCCGCTGGCTGGCGTCGCTCGACGCCTTCGAAGCCAAAATCGCCCAGTTGCCGCCGGTGCGCCGTTACGGGCGACTGACTCGCGCCACGGGCCTGGTACTGGAAGCCACCGGCCTGCAATTGCCGCTGGGAGCGACCTGCATTATTGAGCGCCAGAACGGCAGCCAGACCCAGGAAGTGGAGAGCGAAGTGGTGGGCTTTAACGGCCAGAAGCTGTTTCTGATGCCGCTGGAAGAAGTGGAAGGGATTTTGCCTGGCGCGCGGGTCTACGCCCGGCACGCGGTGGGCGACAACCTGCAAAGCGGCAAACAGCTGCCGCTGGGCCCGGAACTGTTGGGCCGTGTGCTGGACGGCGGCGGTAAACCGCTCGACGGCCTGCCCGCGCCGGAAACCGACTGCACCGGCGCGCTGATCACCCCGCCGTTCAACCCGTTACAACGTACCCCGATTGAAGACGTGTTGGACGTGGGCGTGCGCCCAATCAACGCCCTGCTCACCGTTGGTCGCGGGCAGCGTATGGGCCTGTTCGCCGGTTCTGGCGTCGGCAAAAGCGTGCTGTTAGGCATGATGGCCCGTTACACCCAGGCGGACGTGATTGTGGTCGGCCTGATCGGCGAACGTGGCCGCGAAGTAAAAGACTTTATCGAAAACATTCTCGGCCCCGAGGGGCGCGCCCGCTCGGTGGTGATCGCCGCCCCGGCCGATGTCTCTCCCCTGCTGCGTATGCAGGGCGCGGCCTATGCCACGCGCATCGCCGAAGATTTCCGCGATCGCGGCCAGCACGTGCTGCTGATTATGGATTCCCTGACCCGCTACGCCATGGCCCAGCGTGAAATCGCGCTGGCGATTGGCGAACCGCCTGCCACCAAAGGCTATCCGCCATCGGTGTTCGCCAAGCTTCCGGCGCTGGTGGAACGCGCGGGCAACGGCATCACCGGCGGCGGCTCGATTACCGCCTTTTATACCGTATTGACCGAAGGTGATGACCAGCAGGACCCAATTGCCGACTCGGCGCGCGCGATCCTCGACGGCCACATTGTGCTGTCGCGCCGCCTGGCGGAAGCGGGCCACTATCCGGCAATTGATATTGAAGCGTCTATCAGCCGCGCCATGACGGCGCTGATCACCGAGCAGCATTACGCCCGGGTGCGGATGTTTAAGCAGTTACTGTCGAGTTTTCAACGCAACCGCGATCTGGTGAGCGTGGGGGCGTACGCCAAAGGCAGCGATCCGTTACTGGATAAGGCCATCGCGCTCTGGCCGCAGCTTGAGGCATTTTTACAACAGGGCATTTTCGAGCGTGCCGACGTCGAGAATTCACTACAGGCACTGGAGCTGATCTTCCCGACGGTGTAACGAAGCGTCAGTGAGGTAACGATGAGTCAGAGCAATGCGCTTAACACCTTAAAAGATCTTGCGGAGAAAGAAGTCGATGATGCCGCTTTGCGGTTGGGTGAAATGCGGCGGGGGTGCCAGCAGGCTCAGGATCAGCTCAATATGCTGATCGATTATCAGCACGAGTACCGCGACAACCTTAACCAGGATATGAGCCAGGGTATCGCCAGTACCCGCTGGCAAAACTACCAGCAGTTTATCCAGACCCTGGAAAAAGCCATTGAACAGCACCGGCAGCAGCTAATGCAGTGGAATTCGAAAGTCGACCAGGCATTAGGTTTCTGGAAAGAGAAAAAGCAGCGTTTGCAGGCATGGCAGACGCTTTCCGATCGACAGGCCAGCGCCGCGCTACTGGCGGAGAACCGGCTCGATCAAAAACGTATGGATGAGTTTGCGCAACGCGCGTCATTTCGGAAAAGCGAATGATTACATTACCTAAAATTTCAGTGTCCCCCGAGGGCGACGTCGCCGGGCTGGCGGGTTCCGATAAAACCGCTCCGAACGGCGAAACCTTTCTGGCGCTGTTAAGCCAGGCGATGCCTGGTCTGGGCGACGGCAAGACGGTAGACCTCGACGCGCTGGCGGGCGGCACGCCAAAGCTGGCGCTGAAGCCCGGTGAGCTTACCGAAGATACAGACGCCAAAACCCTGCTCGACGCGATGCTGGCCGGGCTGAACGCCCCGATTGACGGCCAGGCTGATGACACCGCTACCGTTGCCCGCGTGGCCGATAAAATTCACAGCCTTGCGGAGGATAAACAGCTCAACGAACAGGATATGGCGGCGTTAAGCGCCCTGTTCGCTATGCTGCCGCATCAGCAGACGGCCACGCTGAATAACGTAGAGAGCCAGGCCACATCAACCGCGAACATGGCTACTGTGACCAGTAACCTCGCCAAAGCGCTGACGGGTGATGCGCGCGCAGATGTCAAGAGCGACGGAAAAACGCGCCCTGAAACCCAGAACGTAAACGGTCAGGCTCAGCCGACCGCTGCCGTCGCGCCGCAGCACGAGGCGGTACAGGCAGCCAGCAATGCCGACAAACTGTTTAACGATGCCAACGCCAGCAGCCCGACTACGCCGTCTGCCCTGCAACCGCTGGTGAGCAGCGCCACGGCGACCACCACGCCGACCACTGCCGCCATCGCCACGCCGCATACCGCCGTGCTGAATGCCCAGTTAGGCACCGCCGAGTGGCAGCACGCGTTTAGCCAGCAGGTCACTCTGATGACCCGTAACGGGCAACAGAGCGCCGAGTTGCGCCTCAACCCGGAAGATCTGGGCCAGGTGCATATCTCGCTGAAAATTGACGACAACCTGGCGCAGATGCAGTTCGTGTCGCCGCACAGCCACGTGCGCGCCGCGCTGGAAGCCGCGTTGCCGACGCTGCGTACCCAGCTTGCCGAAAGCGGCATTCAGCTTGGGCAGAGCGATATCAGCAGCGAAAGTTTTGCCGGGCAACAACAGCAACAAGGGCAGCCACAACAGGGCGGCTCACGCGGCAGTCAGTTCAGTTTTGCCGGTAGCGGCGAAGAGAGCGTGGCGGCCCCTGCCAGCCTGCAACGCATCGCCCGTGGCGATAACGCGGTGGATATCTTTGCCTAACGCCTGAGGTAGCGTGAATATTCACGTCTTTTCCAGGCTTTAACCGCCCGCAGACACGGGATAATCAGCCACTATGCAGTACTGATAGAGGAAACACGGTCAGATGACTGACAGCGCAATCACTAAAAGCCGTAAACGCTCCATCTGGATCCCGTTACTGGTGCTCATTACTCTCGCTGCCTGCGCCACCGCAGGGTACAGCTACTGGCGGATGCAGCAAACGCCAGAAACCCCGGTAAAAGCGGAGCCTGAACCGCCGCCGGCACCGGTATTTTATGCTCTGGATACGTTTACGGTTAACCTCGGCGACGCCGACCGGGTGCTGTATATCGGCATCACGCTGCGTCTGAAAGACGAGGGTACGCGCCAGCGTCTGAGTGACTATCTGCCGGAAATCCGCAGCCGTTTACTGCTGCTGTTCTCCCGTCAGAACGCGGAGCAACTCGCTACCGACGAAGGAAAACAGAAGCTGGTCGAAGCCATCAAAGAGACGCTTGCCCAGCCGCTGGTAGCAGGCCAACCGAAGCAGGTCGTGACCGACGTGCTGTACACAGCTTTTATTCTGCGGTAAACCCATGGGCGACAGTATTCTTTCACAGGCCGAAATTGACGCGTTGTTGAACGGCGATAGTGACGACAACGTTGAACAAAAAAAGGTCGGCGTCGGCGATAGCGATATTCGCCCTTACGATCCTAATACCCAACGCCGGGTGGTGCGCGAGCGTCTCCAGGCGCTGGAGATCATCAACGAGCGTTTTGCTCGTCAGTTCCGCATGGGGCTGTTTAACCTGCTGCGCCGTAGCCCGGATATCACCGTGGGCGCGATCCGCATTCAGCCCTATCACGAGTTTGCCCGCAACCTGCCGGTGCCGACCAACCTGAACCTGATCCACTTAAAACCGCTGCGCGGTACCGGGCTGTTTGTGTTTTCGCCAAGTCTGGTGTTTATCGCCGTGGATAACCTGTTCGGCGGCGACGGGCGCTTCCCTACCAAAGTGGAAGGCCGCGAATTCACCCATACCGAACAGCGCGTGATTATGCGCATGCTGAAGCTGGCGCTGGAATCGTACAGCGACGCGTGGAAAGCGATTAACCCGCTGGAAGTGGAATACGTTCGTTCCGAGATGCAGGTGAAATTTACCAATATCACCACCTCGCCCAACGATATCGTGGTGAATACGCCGTTCCATGTGGAAATCGGCAACCTGACCGGCGAGTTTAATATCTGCCTGCCGTTCAGCATGATCGAGCCGCTGCGCGAGCTGCTGGTTAACCCGCCGCTGGAAAACTCCCGCCATGAAGATCAGAACTGGCGTGAGAACCTGGTGCGCCAGGTGCAGCATTCGGAGCTGGAGCTGGTGGCGAACTTCGCGGATATCTCGATGCGCCTGTCGAATATTCTCAAATTAAAACCGGGCGATGTGCTGCCCATCGAAAAACCGGATCGCATTATTGCCCATGTGGATGGCGTACCGGTACTGACCAGCCAGTACGGAACGGTAAACGGCCAGTACGCACTGCGCGTTGAACATCTGATCAACCCGATTTTACATTCGCTGAATGAGGAACAGCCCAAATGAGTGACATTAACAATCCGTCCGACGATAACGGCTCCGTGGACGATCTGTGGGCTGAAGCAATGAGTGAGCAGAAAACCGCGACCAAAAGCAGTGCGGACAGCGTGTTCCGCGCGCTGGAAGGCGGCGACGTCAGCGGGACGCTTCAGGATATCGATTTGATTATGGATATCCCGGTCAAGCTGACCGTAGAGCTGGGCCGCACCCGCATGACCATCAAAGAGCTGCTGCGCCTGACCCAGGGTTCGGTAGTGGCGCTGGAAGGTCTTGCCGGTGAGCCGCTGGATATTCTGATCAATGGCTATCTGATTGCCCAGGGTGAAGTGGTGGTGGTCGCCGATAAATACGGCGTGCGCATTACCGATATCATCACGCCGTCCGAACGTATGCGTCGTCTGAGCCGCTAAATGACTACCCAGACGTCTACCGTCGCCGCGCCGCAAGCGATGCCGCAGGCTGGATCGTCGCTGATGCAGGTCAGCGGCGCGCTGGCCGTGATTATCCTACTGATTTTACTGGCAGGATGGCTGGCGAAGCGCTTTGGTTTCAGCGCCAAAAGCGGGCTGAGCCGGGATGTGAAACTGCGCAGCAGCGTCAGCCTCGGCACCCGCGAGCGCATCGTGGTGGTGGAAGTGGAAGACGCCCGGCTGGTGCTGGGGGTCACGGCGTCGCAGATCACCCATCTGCATACCCTGCCTCCGGCTCCGGCAGAAACGGCGGTTACGCCATCACAGCCCGCCGAGTTTCAAAACCTGATGAAAAATTTGCTTTCTCGTAACGGTAAACGTTGATGCGTCGCCTCTCTTTATTGCTTCTTATGCTTGGCCTGGCGGCGACGCCTGCCATGGCGCAACTGCCGGGCATTGTCAGCCAGCCGCTGGCCAACGGCGGCCAAAGCTGGTCGCTGCCGGTGCAGACGCTGGTGTTTATCACCTCGCTGACCTTTTTACCCGCCATTTTGCTGATGATGACCAGCTTTACCCGCATCATCATCGTGTTCGGCCTGCTGCGAAATGCGCTGGGCACGCCCTCTGCCCCGCCCAACCAGGTGCTGCTCGGGCTGGCGCTGTTTCTGACCTTTTTTATTATGTCGCCGGTGTTGGATAAGATTTACACCGACGCCTATAAGCCGTTCAGCGAAAACCAAATCACGATGGATGTGGCGCTGGAAAAAGGCGCTCAGCCGCTGCGCGAATTTATGCTGCGCCAGACCCGTCAGGCCGATCTGGCGCTGTTCGCCCGCCTGGCGAATATTCCTTCGCTGGAAGGGCCGGAAGCGGTGCCGATGCGTATTCTGCTGCCCGCCTACGTCACCAGCGAGCTGAAAACCGCGTTCCAGATTGGTTTTACAGTGTTTATCCCGTTCCTGATTATTGACCTGGTGATCGCCAGCGTGCTGATGGCGCTGGGGATGATGATGGTGCCGCCCGCTACCATCGCCCTGCCCTTTAAGCTGATGCTGTTTGTGCTGGTCGACGGCTGGCAGCTGCTGGTGGGTTCCCTTGCGCAAAGCTTTTACAGTTAACGGAGAACGCCGATGACGCCAGAATCGGTCATGATGATGGGCACCGAGGCCATGAAAGTGGCGCTCGCGCTGGCTGCCCCGCTGCTGCTGGTGGCGCTAGTCACCGGCCTTATCATCAGTATTCTGCAAGCCGCCACCCAGATTAACGAAATGACGCTGTCGTTCATTCCGAAAATTTTGGCGGTGTTCGTGGCGATTGTGGTGGCAGGCCCGTGGATGCTCAACCTGCTGCTGGATTACGTCCGCACCCTGTTCAGCAATCTGCCGTATATCATCGGTTAACTCGATGCTGCAAATCACCAGCGACCAATGGCTTCACTGGCTTAGCCTCTACTTTTGGCCGCTGCTGCGCGTGCTGGCGCTGGTCTCTACCGCGCCAATCCTCGGCGAACGGGTAATCAGCAAACGCGTTAAGATTGGCCTGGCGTTTATGATCACCTGGATTGTCGCCCCCACCATTCCCGCCAGCGATGTCACCATTTTCTCCGTGGAAGGCTTCTGGCTGGCCATGCAGCAAATCCTGATCGGCATTGCGCTCGGTTTTACCATGCAGTTCGCTTTTGCTGCGGTGCGTACGGCCGGTGAAATTATCGGCCTGCAAATGGGGCTCTCTTTCGCGACGTTCTTCGACCCCGGCAGCAAGCTGAATATGCCGGTGCTGGCGCGGTTTCTCGATATGCTGGCAATGCTGTTGTTTTTAAGCCTTAACGGCCATTTATGGCTGATCTCAATGCTGGTAGATACCTTCCACACCCTGCCGATTAATGGCAACCCGCTTAACACCAACGCCTTTTATGCGCTGGCGAAATCCGGCGGGCTAATCTTCCTTAATGGCCTGATGCTGGCGTTGCCGATGGTGACGTTATTGTTGACCCTGAACCTCGCGCTCGGTTTATTAAACCGTATGTCGCCGCAGCTTTCAGTGTTTGTCATTGGCTTCCCGCTTACTCTGTCTATCGGAATGGTAGTAATTATTGCCCTGATGCCATTAATCGCGCCGTTCTGTGAACATTTATTCAGTGAGATCTTTTCCTTATTAAGCGATATTTTGGGTGAGATTCCGGCCACACCTTCTCCTTAATATTTGTACTGTCATCCTGAGGTAATTCCTAAAACAGTTGTTAAATAACATCCACCAGCATAACGCTGGCGCGGGATATAAGCTTTTAGCATTCTCACATTACTTTACATTTGATTTACTTTAAGACCTTTCCTGGCAAATTACGGTGTGCTTTACGGGATAGTGATGGCGCCTGAATATTCATGTGTTTCTGCATCTGGTAACCCAGTGAAATATTTCAGACGTGTGAATATTTTTCGACAGCAGAATGAACAGGCGGGGTAATGGATTCGTTGTGTTTTAACGGATAACGCGATGAGTGAGGGTATACCATGTCAACGATCATCATGGATTTATGCAGTTATACCAGACTGGGGTTAATCGGTTATTTAGCCAGTCGGGGTGTACGGAAAAGAAAAATAACCCAAGTGAATGATGTTGAGAGCCTTGAGAAGCAGTGCCGGTTAACGCAGCCGCACGTGGTGTTTATTAATGAGGATTGCTTTATCCATGACGCCGAAAGCAGTCAACGCATCAGGCAGATCATTAATCAACATCCCGGAACATTATTTATTGTGTTTATGGCCATAGCCAATCTTCATTTTGACGAGTATTTACGGGTAAGAAAAAACTTATTAATTAGTTCAAAATCGATTAAGCCAGAATCGCTGGATGAATTATTAGGGAATTATCTGACTAACGCGGCGCAGTGTTTAGGAAATATCGCATTACCAACGCTTTCTTTAAGCCGAACGGAATCAAGTATGTTGCGAATGTGGATGTCGGGCCAGGGAACGATCCAAATATCCGATCAGATGAATATTAAAGCGAAAACCGTTTCATCGCATAAAGGCAATATCAAACGCAAAATTAAAACCCATAACAAACAGGTTATTTATCACGTTGTGCGGTTGGCAGACAACGTGACCAGTGGGATATTCGTCAATATGCGTTAAACAGTAACCCATCTCTGGCCACGCTGGAGATGGATTAACTTATGTTGCCTGGATATTAATCGACCTTTTCAACAAAAACTCCATCAGGATGATCTTTCTCGTTAAAGAACCAGATCCCCATCGGATAGTCCTCCAGTGACACCAGATACATGGTGCCTTCGTTAAATGGCTCTACCGCCAATACCACACCGGGCCGACGCGGACCCCCATCCGTTTTCACCGTGACCCGATCGTTAATGTTCATAACTTCTCCTCCCGTATTGATAGTGGCAGTTTAGAACAGTTCTCATTTTCTGGCACGAGCTTACCCAGACCGTAGCCCATTTTCTCTATCGACTACACTTAAGGCAGGCTTACAGCGCGAGGTACTGCCGATGAAAACAGTGAAAGAGTTTAGCGATGCTGACCATCGCGAAGTCGAGATTGACGTTGATGCCCTGCTCGCCGCCATTAACCAGCTCAGCGAAAGCGAAGTTCGCCCGGTTGATGATGGGGATGACACACAGCGGGTCAGCGTCAACGGGCATGATTACCATACTTATTCTGAACTTGCTGAGGCGTTTGAGCTGGACATTCATGATTTTTCGGTCAGCGAGCTGAACCGCTAGATAAAAATATCCCGGCGGGGGCGCCGGGATAAAACTTGCTGAGCAAGAAGAAGTAAAATTCGTTACACCAGGAAATCTGATGCGACACCCACCATATAGGCAATTATTTTGCATGACAAGAATATATTCACGTCATAAATGTGTACTAATGTGGAATTTATTTGATAAATGTCTTGCACCCCTTAGCCACCGGGGCCTGGCAGAGAACGAAGTGACGCGTCCAGGGAGATAACCTGACTGTGATTGGGAGTATTCCTAAGCCGCCGGATAACCCTGGTTTAAGTGAGATTATTATTAAGGATTGCTTATGCCTTCATTGACAGAGCCGCTGCTGATTGTTTCCGACCTCGATGGTTGCCTGATTGACAGCCATACCCGGCACTGGGCAGCCGCGCTTCCGATGTTGGATAAACTGCGTGAGCAAAATATCCCTGTCATTCTGTGCAGTAGCAAAACCGCCGCAGAAACCATCGCGATTCAGAATGAACTGGGCCTGCAAGGTGAAGCGTTTATCGCGGAGAACGGTGCCGTCATCCATCTGAATGAAGAGTGGGACGATCACCCCGACTATCCGCGCTTAATCAATGGCGACACGCACGAATCGATTCGTAAGGTACTGGAGGAACTGCGCCAGTCACAGAGGTATAAATTTACCACTTATGATGATCTGGATGACCACACGATCGGCGAAATCACGGGCCTGCCGCCAAAAATGATTGCCCTGGCCAAACTGCAGGAAGCATCGCAAACGCTGATCTGGCGTGACAGCGATGAACGTTTAGCGGCCTTCAGCGAAGATCTCAATAATCTGGGGTTATGCATGATGGAAGGCGGTCATTTCTGGCACGTGCTGGACCAGCGTGGCGGGAAAGGCTCGGCATTAACCTGGCTGATCGACCAGTACCGCCACCGAGAAGGCGTACGCCCTGGCACCATTGCCATCGGCGATAGCCCTAACGACGTAACCATGCTTGACGTGGCGGATTATGCGGTGGTCGTGCAGGGCTACAGTAAGCAGCCGGTGGTGTTAAAAAACGATACCCCGCAGCGCGTTTACCGCACTCAGGCATACGGCCCGGCAGGCTGGTGCGAGGGACTGGATTATTTTCTGGGCTCCTCAGTCCGATGAACAGACGCGATTGCGACCCGTCTGCTTTGCCTGATACAACCGCCGGTCGGCAATGGATTGCAGGTGTTCAAAATCGTAATCGCTTTCCAGCACCGCACAACTGACCCCAAACGAAGCGCTGATACGAATAGTCGCGTGTTGGCGCACCAGAATTTCTTTGCCGTCTAGCCGCTCGCGGATGCGTTCAGCAACGGCGACGGCATCTGGCAGTAACGTTCCCGGCAGCACAATACAAAACTCTTCCCCGCCCACGCGCCCGGCAATATCATCACCGCGCAGCGACTGACGCAGAATGCTCGCAACATGGGAGAGCGCTTTATCCCCGGTCTGGTGGCCCCAGGTATCGTTAATGCGCTTGAAATGATCGAGATCGAGTTGGATCACGCAGAACGGCAACTGCTGTTGCTGACAGCGCAGGGCAATCTGTTTGGCCCGCTCGATAAACGCGCCGCGATTAAACAGGTGGGTTTGCGCATCATACCAGGCCGCCACTGGAGCGTTTTCTGCATGGCGAACATATTGCGCACCATCCGGCGTATCACATACCACGACCCTAACAACATCAATGAGAACAGCATCCACAACACGCCCAGCACCAGCAAGATGCTGCCAAACTCGCCGTTCAGGCTCTGCTTAAGGGTGTAGCTCCTGATCAAAACGCCATCGAAGTAATTGAGTTTCGCCCAGCTAACGTAGCGGGAGCCCATGCGCGCGACGCCTTCGTTCTGCCGCGCCATTTCGTGGGCTAAGATGTCGCGCTCCTGATGAGTGAAACCCGTCTCAGCCGGCACCGAATCTGCGGATGAAGCAATCACCTGAAACTGATTATCCAACAGTAAAATTTCGCCGTTTTCGCGGCGAAACATCGCTTCGTTTAAAAAATCATTCATGGTGCCCAGCGAAAAATCCATCGCCAGCACGCCATACCACTGGTTTTGATAATCCAGCGGCAGGCTGGCGGTAATCACCTGGTCTTCCTGGCGATTTGCCTCTTTGGCATGTGTCCAGCGCACCCCACGGTCAGGGTTGTTGCGCTGGGTATGGCGGTGGAAATAGGGCCGGGTTACTAACCGGTGATACCGGGAGGCGATATCCTGAGACGCACCCTGCGGGGTGTTAGAGAGATAAAAACCGGCGCGGGAGGTATAAAACGTACGGCGTTGCCGATCCTGCTGGGGATCGGCCAGTTGTAAGATCGCGCCGAACTCCAGCGCGGCAATCAGTTCGCTTTCCAGCCGCGACTCGTCGCGGTTGAGCAGCGGATTTTGCCGGACACGCTGGTCGGAAACGCCGTTTACCGGCAGGCCGCGCTGCGCATCAAGACGGATTTGCCACGCCCCGGACTGGCGCTGTTGTGCGAACAGGTCCAGTGCCGCATCGGTGCGGTTGGTAGAAATGGGCGAGCTTAAGGCGTGCTGCATGGCGGCGCGATAAAATTGCAGCTTATCCACGCTGTACTGAAGATGGCGATCCAGCGCCGCAGCGACGCTTTGAATACGGTTTTTCTGGCTGGCCGTCCAGCCATTTTGTAGCACCACGATTTCACGCCAGGTGAGTAAAGTGGAGCAGAGAAACACCACCAGAAAGCAAATATTGACGATTTTTATCGGGTGTTTTAATCGCCATGCGTGTTGTTTGGCATTAACCGACACAGGCAACGCTCCCTGAAAACAGGCCGGAATGTAAAATGAGTTTGGCATAATGCCGCAGGTACGCCGTCAGAATTGCGCCTAAATTTACCGCTGCCTGCGCGTGGCCTGCGCACAAAATAAAGAGGGAAACCTTTCGGCTTCCCTCTTCACTATCAACGTGTGTGCATTGCTGACGTGCGGTCAATGGTCTTCTTCACGTGAAGCGGATTTACCCACGGTTAATTCATCTTCACGAAAAGCTTCGCGCTGCACACCGAACCCGTCATACCAGCGGCATTCCACCATGCCGCTCGAATAACCGGTTACCACCATGCGCGGACCACCATTTTTGCGTTTAACTTCATCGCTGACCACAAAGACCATACCTGCCTCCTGAATCAGTGTGAAACGTTTACAACATAGTCAATTATGGTGATTTTTGCCTGGTATGCGCAGGTATTTTGCGGAAAAATCCTAATGGGTGGGCTTACCGCGCAGCCGGGAAATCATATTTACCAAGGTCAGTACTACCGCGCCGATAATAAAACCCAGCACCAGGTTCATCACTAACGGTAGCAACGCCTGCCCGATTCCACCGCCCTGCTCTGCCCAGTGCTCAATGGCGTGATGTACCGGGCCAATACCATGTACCACAATACCGCCACCCACCAGGAACATCGCCAGGGTGCCTAAAATCGACAGCGCTTTCATCAGCCAGGGTGCGGTCACCAGTAGCCCTTTCCCCACGGCACGGGCAATGGCGGACGATTTTTTTTCCAGCCAGAAACCGAGATCGTCCAGCTTAACGATGATTCCGACAATGCCGTAAACCCCGATGGTGACCACAATAGCGATGCCGGATAACACCAGCACCTGGTTCAACAGCGGCGCATCCGCCACGATACCCAGGGTGATCGCCACAATCTCGGCGGAGAGAATAAAGTCGGTGCGAATTGCGCCTTTCACTTTATCGCGCTCATACACCAGCGGGTCCTGACCTGCGATGGCGTCCAGCCGCGCCTGGCGCTCTTCAGGGGTCTCTTTATGCTTGCGCGCCTGCCAGGAGTGAACCACCTTTTCCACCCCTTCGTAACAGAGAAACGCCCCGCCGATCATTAACAACGGTGTGATGGCCCAGGGCGCGAAGGCGCTGATAATCAGGGCCAGCGGCACCAGAATCAGTTTGTTGATAAAAGAGCCTTTCGCCACTTTCCAGACGACGGGCAGCTCGCGATTGGCGCGCACGCCGGAGACTTGTTGGGCGTTCAGGGACAAATCATCGCCCAGTACCCCGGCGGTTTTTTTCGCCGCCAGCTTGCCCATCATTGATACGTCATCCAGCAGCGTGGCGATATCATCTAACAGCGTTAATAAACTACTCCCGGCCAAAGTTAACATCCTTCTGTATGGTTTTAATGCCCCAAAGTATGGAACAAAAGCGATGTGAGCGGTAATAAACTCAGTGGCAATCGGAATATTGGCGCAACGCCCGGCGATTAAATCAGCGGATCGGCCCCGTTTGCCGGGGACGCTTTTTAGGGGTCAATTATGTCAACATTTTTTTAACCCTCTGCGAACATTAAAATGCTCGCCAGCGTAATAGTTTTCGCGTTCACTATAAGCCCGTTATGCTTCATTGATCGTCTCCGTTAATCGCAAGCGCGTCAGCGAAGCGTCTCTTTTATTTTTCTTTTTCAACGTGCTGCATCGGCGCGTTGGTGTTTTCTTAATCAAGTCGTGAGGGAGTATGCGTTTCGGAAAACTGTTGCCTCTGGTGGGGTCGCTCTTTGCGTTATATATCATCTGGGGTTCAACCTACTTTGCTATCGCCGTTGGGGTAAAAAGCTGGCCGCCGTTTATGATGGCCGGGGTGCGCTTTTTGGCGGCGGGTTCGCTGCTGCTGGCGGTGCTGCTGGCGACCGGGCATAAACTGCCCGCCATGCGCCCGCTGCTGAATGCCGCACTCATCGGCGTGCTGCTGCTGGCGGTAGGCAACGGTTTTGTGACCGTCGCTGAACATCAAAACGTCCCTTCCGGAATTGCCGCCGTGATGGTCGCTACCGTTCCGCTATTTACCCTGATTTTTAGCCGCTTTTTCGGCATTCAAACCCGCAAGATTGAATGGATGGGGATCGCTATTGGCCTTGCCGGCATCGTGCTGCTCAACAGCGGCGGCAACCTCAACGGCAACCCGTGGGGCGCATTGCTTATCCTTATCGGCTCGCTGAGCTGGGCCTTTGGATCGGTATACGGATCGCGAATTGAATTACCGACCGGAATGATGGCAGGCGCGATTGAAATGCTTTCCGCCGGGATTGTCCTGATGGTGGCCTCGGTGTTGACCGGCGAAAAACTGACGGCAATGCCCGATCTCTCCGGCTTCCTCGCCGTGGGCTACTTAGCGGTTTTTGGTTCGCTTATCGCGATCAACGCCTATATGTATCTGATCCGCAACGTAACGCCCGCCGTGGCGACCAGTTACGCCTACGTTAACCCGGTAGTGGCGGTGCTGCTGGGCACCCGTTTCGGCGGAGAAAGTCTGTCGACAACCGAGTGGCTGGCGCTGGGGGTGATTATTTTCGCGGTGGTACTGGTGACGCTGGGGAAATATCTTTCACCGGGAAAGCCAGTGGTTAAGCCCTGCCCGGTAGAAAAATAACGCTACAGGGCATGGATGCCCTGAATATCAATCTCGGCGTGGCCATCGCCGCCGCATACCCACTCTTCCAACCGCTCACACAGCGCCTCGTCGGAGAGTTTACTCCGGCCACGCAAGGCGCATTCCCAGATAATCAACACCCGCCAGCCTTCTGCTCGCAGTTGTTCAACGTCGCGTTTATCCCGCTCTACGTTGCTGGTGATTTTGGTCATCCAGAAATCGGTACGTGTGGCGGGCACTTTGAACAGATAACAGTCGTGATGATGCCAGAAGCAGCCGTGGGTAAAGATGACGCAGCGGTACGCCTCAATCACGAAATCAGGCTTTCCGGGGAGCGAGGCATCCTGCGTGCGCCAGTCAAACCCCACGGCGGTGAGTAACGGCGCAACACGCAATTCAATGGCGGTGTCGCGTGTCGCAATCGCCCGCATGTTTTTGCTGCGTATCGCCTTGCTGTGGACATCCGCCATCCGTTACCCCTTACGTTGCGCCACCGCCTGAAGTATGCGTGATTCAAGCAGTTTAGCCACCGCTGCAAAAACCGGCACCACCACCGAGTTACCAAACTGCCGGTAAGCCTGGGTATCAGACACCGGAATGCGGAAATCATATTGCTTCGGCGATTCAAAACCCATTAACCGTGCGCATTCACGTGGGGTCAGGCGGCGCGGGCGTTGCAACTGGTTGGCCGGGTTATCGAAATCGGCTTCGCCCAATGCTTTATCCCATCCGCGATCGACCAGGATTTCTGCGCCGTCTTTGTAGTAACGCGCCGAAAGCGTGCGCGCCACGCTGGACGGATCGCGCGGGTCAACCATGCCGAAACCAAATCCATTGCCCTTCGCCTGATGCTTTTTGGCATAGCGGTAAAGGTACTTCCACAAAATGGGGCTCAGGATGTAGCGCGCGTCGACAGTGGTATCCAGCAGCTCACCCAGCGCAGGTCGCTGGTCAGGAAAGAATTTATGGACATCACGCAGCGTAAAGCCTTCATGAAGATTGAGATCGCGCCGGAAACCCACCAGCACGATGCGCTCGCGGTGCTGGGGCAAAAAGTTTTTGCCATCGATGATTTTTGGATCGTCAGGCCCGACATCCCTGGCATTTGCCACTTCGTAACCCAGCTCGTCCAGGGTTTGCATAATGATGCGAAAGGTGTTGCCCTTATCATGGCTTTTCAGGTTTTTGACGTTTTCCAGCACAAAAATTGCGGGCTTTTTAGCCGCAATAATCCGCGCCACATCGAAAAACAACGTGCCCTGCGTATCGCAGGCAAAGCCATGAGCGCGGCCTAAGGCATTTTTCTTCGACACACCCGCAAGGGAAAACGGCTGGCACGGAAAACCTGCCAGCAGCACATCGTGGTCCGGCAGGGTGTTATTGATATGCTCAAACGCCGCATCATCGGTGATATCGGCATGGTGGCTTAACGTAACGTCGCGAATATCTTCATTAAAGGTGTGCGCAAGCGGATCGCAATACCAGTTGGCTTTATAGGTGCGCACCGCGTGTTTATTCCACTCGCTGGTAAAAACGCACTGCCCGCCGATGGATTCAAAACCCCGGCGGATGCCGCCGATACCGGCAAACAGATCGACAAAGCGGAACGCATAGTGCGGATGATGCGCGGGCGGCGGCGGCAATAGCGCGGCGATCCGGGGCACCTCCGCCGGATGAAGCCGACAGGCGGTCTCCCCTTGCAGCTCTCGCTTGAGGTGCGTGCGGTTCCATTTCTGAACGCCTGCGTCATTCAACACCTGCAATACCGTTTTGGTGTCGTAGATCTCGCTCAGTTTACGCAAAATGGCGACAGACGAGTCAGGCGCGCCGTGCCCGGATGGCGCGCATTGCGCCATAGCAGATTGATTTTCCAGCATTACATAAGCCATTCAGAACGAATTGCCTTAAGAGTACCACAAAACCCGGTGCCGCCGGGTTACAACGCGAATTGACGCATGACCGCCTGATCATACTGATGATGTTCGCCGCGTAACTCCGCGCCCAGTTTGGCCATAAACTCCACTAAATAATTGGCGTTCTGACGGGCCAGTTCGCGCCCTTTTTCAGTCTGCATGGAGGCAGGCAGTTTGAGCAGTTTGGTTTGGAAGTGATCCAGCGCCCAGCGTTTATCATCAGGCTCGCGCTGCTGTGCGAAGGGGTCGTTCGCGTCAAACAGTGGGCGTCCGAGCTGACCGGACACATAGAACACCCGCGCCAGACCAATCGCGCCCAGCGCTTCCAGACGATCCGCGTCCTGGACGATCTTAGCCTCGATAGTTTGCGGCGCAATACCTGCGCTGAAGCTGTGCGCCTCAATGGCGTGAGCGATATCAGGGTGCAGCGACACGGGGAAATCCGGGAAGTCGCTGGCGAGGATCGTGAGCGCTTTTTCTGCGGCATAGCGGGAAGCGAGATGACGTTCCGGATGGTTTTTCGGTAAATTCACAATGTCGTGAAAGTAGCAGGCGGCGAGGACGGTCAACGGCGTCGCGCGTTCATCCATAATGCGCTGTGCTGTCGACCATACGCGGCGAAAGTGCGCGAGGTCATGGGCACCGTCTTCGTCATTAAAATGCTGCGGTAAGTAGCCTTCAAATTGCCTTTGCCAGTCATCAAGGGTCATCGCGGTCTCTCCTGAATGCGTGTTCCGCGATGCTAGCACTTATGGGGGGAAGATTTAATCCTCGCGGGGCCGGGTAAATGTGAATAACTCGCCAATAACTATGATTTTAGTCACATTTATTGGCTAAGTGAAATTAGTTCTGACTTCTCTTTATGCACGATCACATTTCTGGTCTGTTATCTCTCAATAAGTTCACTGAAAAAAGACGCTTTTTAATGTCCATAAAGAGACTAGAAAGTAAAAATATATTACATTCATTTTTTGCATATATTTTAATCGAATATGCAACATAAAAATATTTTTTATTCATAGAATAAATAATTTAAAAATCTCACATGATTAAAATATCTTTTTGTGATGATAAAAAAAGCACAAATCTGTTAAATTAAGAATTCCGCCCCAGCATTAAAGATGAAAACAAACATAATATATTATCATCAGTAATTAATGTTTTTATGGTTATTATTTATGCATATCATTATAAAACAAAGATATAAATACATTTTTAGTTTTTATTATTTAATCATAATCATTTTCTTTGCTTATGTTTTTCTTTTTATTATTATTTTGAAATATTCACACAAAACCGGTTACATATAATCCTGAAATAAAACTCACTGCATCCCGTTACTATTCGCTCGGATATAAACGCGTCTTTCAATGAACGTTATAAGGAAGCACTAATGAATAGGAAAGTACTGGCATTTGTTATTCCTGCGCTTTTAGCAGCTGGCGCGGCTAATGCGGCAGAAATTTATAACAAAAACGGCAATAAATTAGACATCTACGGCAAAGTTGACGCGCGTCATCAGTTTTCTGACGATGCTGGCAGCGATGGCGACCAAACTTATGTGCGTTTAGGCTTCAAAGGCGAAACCCAAATCACGTCCGATCTGACCGGTTTCGGTCAGTGGGAATACAACATTCAGGCGAACGATACTGAAAGCAGCGGTAACCAGTCTGCGACCCGCCTGGGTTTTGCAGGGATGAAGTTCGGTGAATACGGCTCCTTTGACTACGGTCGTAACTACGGCGTTGTTTACGACATCGAAGCCTGGACCGATGTGCTGCCTGTGTTCGGCGGCGACTCTTACACCTACACCGACAACTTTATGGTTGGCCGTGCTAACGGTGTGGCAACCTACCGTAACACCGATTTCTTCGGCATGGTTGAAGGCTGGAACTTCTCGCTGCAATACCAGGGCGCGAACGAAGGTTCAAATAGCCTGTTTGACCAGGAAGGCACCGGTAACCGCAGCGGCGACAATATGCGCAAAGACAACGGCGACGGTTGGGGTATCTCCACAACGTATGACTTTGGCATGGGCTTCAACGCAGGTGCGGCATACGCATCTTCTGACCGCACCAACGAGCAGCAGGTTGCCAGCACCGCAGGCGGCGAAAACGCTGATGTCTGGACCTTCGGTCTGAAATACGATGCGAACGACGTTTACCTGGCAGCGATGTATTCTGAAACCCGCAATATGACCCCATACGGCAACAACATCGGTCATATCGCTAACAAAACTCAGAACTTCGAAGTGACTGCACAATACCAGTTCAATTTTGGTCTGCGCCCGGAAGTGTCTTATCTGCAGTCTAAAGGTAAAGACCTGGCTAAAAATGGTGGCGAAAGCGACGATAACAACGATCAGGATCTGGTCAAATATGTTTCCGTTGGCGCGAACTACTACTTCAACAAAAACTTCTCCACCTACGTTGATTACAAAATCAACCTGCTGGATGAAGACGATAGCTTCTACAATGCCAACGGTATTTCCACCGATGACGTTGTCGGCATCGGCATGATTTATCAGTTCTAATTCCGTGTACGACCCTGAAAATCGGGTCACGCATGAGAAGATCAAACCTGAGTCCGGGTAACCGGCTCAGGTTTTTTATTACCTTCAGGACCGGGGGAAATGCGTTTGGTTGGTTAGATTTTTGAATTTTATGAAATGAAAGAATCTATTTGCTGGTCAGCAAGTGTGACCGGGGTCGTTGCGAGAAAATGAGGTAACTGTTTGAATAGTGGCGGAGAGAGGGGGATTTGAACCCCCGGTAGAGTTGCCCCTACTCCGGTTTTCGAGACCGGTCCGTTCAGCCGCTCCGGCATCTCTCCGTTTTGAACGGTTGCCATGATGCCAGGTTATTTGGCATTTTAATAGTCCTTGCCCTTTCAATTTTGTTCAAACGACGACTTTGCGAGCAGATAGATGATTAAGTGGCCGTGGAAAGCGAATGACTCCACCACAACGACGCCTCTCCCGTGGGATGATGCGTTTACTATTCCCGTTCTGGCGGGCTTTACTCCAGGTGAGCAGCAAAAGCTGATCCGCCTGGCTGAGCGTTTTCTTCAACAAAAACGTCTGGTGGCGTTGCAGGGTTTTGAACTTGACGAGTTGAAATCCGCGCGTATCGCCCTGCTGTTTTGCCTGCCGGTGATGGAACTCGGAATTGAATGGCTCGATGGCTTCCACGAAGTGCTGATTTATCCGGCGCCCTTTGTGGTGGATGATGAATGGGAAGACGATATCGGCCTGGTACATAACCAGCGTTCGGTACAATCCGGACAAAGCTGGCAACAGGGGCCGATTATTCTTAACTGGCTGGATATCCACGACTCTTTTGACGTTTCAGGCTTCAATCTTATTGTCCATGAAGTCGCCCATAAGCTGGATATGCGCAATGGCGACCGCGCCAGCGGCGTGCCCTTTATCGCGCTGCGCGATGTGGCGGGTTGGGAGCACGATCTCCACGCGGCAATGAGCAACATTCAGGATGAAATCGACCTGGTGGGCGAAAACGCGACCAGCATTGACGCCTATGCCGCGACGGACCCGGCAGAATGTTTCGCGGTACTCTCTGAATACTTTTTCAGCGCACCACAGCTGTTTGCACCACGGTTTCCCTCGCTGTGGCAGCGCTTCTGCCAGTTTTACGGTCAGGACCCTTTAAAACGACTTTATTCGGGCGAGACGGATCACTGGGCGGCTCAGGTATATTAACGCGACGAAATGGTGTTAAAACAGCCAATCGAATCAAGGCGTTAATTTTTGCATTGACACACATTAGGGCCGCTATTACTATGCGACCCGTTCACACGATTCCTCTGTAGTTCAGTCGGTAGAACGGCGGACTGTTAATCCGTATGTCACTGGTTCGAGTCCAGTCAGAGGAGCCAAATTTAGAAAAGCCCGCTTAAGGAAACTTAAGCGGGCTTTTTGTTGTCTGGCCCGTCTAAACAGCCCAGTCCTTAAATCTGGTAATCAATCGCGACTTCATCACTTTCCAGCGCCTGACGTTTGATCTCGTCAACCGACAAAGCCGAATTACATAACTCGATAAAACGCCATACGTAATTACGCTGTAGCTGGCCGCGTTTCAACCCTAACCAGACGGTATTGGCATCGAACAGGTGGCGCACGTCCAGCCTGACCAGTTGGCCGCTGTCATGCTCGCCGCTCGCCTGCTCTGCCACAATCCCAATCCCCAGGCCCAGTTCGACATAGGTTTTAATGACATCAGAATCCTGTGCGCTCAGCACGATATCAGGAACGATGCCTTTGCGGGCGAACGCTTCATCAATGCGCGAACGGCCAGTGATGCCCTGTCGATAGGTAATCAGCGGCCAGCGGCCCAGTTCATCAAGCGTTAATGGCGAGGCGTGTAAAAGCGGATGCTCTGCCGGCACCAGCAGGCTGTGCGACCATCGAAACCACGGATAAGCCACCAGTAGCGGATCGTTACTCAGGCGTTCACTGGCGATGCCGATATCCGCCGTCCCGTTTTCCAGCAGGGTTTCGATTTCCTGTGGCGTGCCCTGAATCAGTTCCAGCCTCACCTCAGGAAACAGCGCGCGAAAAGATTTAATCACTGCGGGCAAGCTGTAACGCGCCTGGGTGTGCGTCGTGGCGATGGTCAGGATGCCGCTGGTGTCGTTGGAAAACAGATCCGCCAGCCTACGGACATTACTGGCTTCATTAAGAATACGTTCGGCAATCACCAGTAGCGCTTTACCCGGCTCTGTCATGCCCAGTAAACGCTTACCGCGCCGAATAAATATCTCAATACCCAGCTCGTCTTCCAGTTCGCGAATATGGCGGCTGACGCCGGATTGAGAGGTGTAGAGCATACTGGCGACTTCAGTCAGGTTGTAATCCCGCTTCGCCGCCTCGCGGATAATTTTGAGTTGCTGAAAATTCATAATGTCCCCAGAAGCATTCTGATATAACGCTATTGTTAAAGTCAGCGCTTCTGCATAACAAATAATAAAAACCAGCAACTTATTCTTTTCTGGAATATGAACTAGCTGACCAGCAGCAGTTCGCGGCTCTCCATGGCAGGGCGGGATATCAGCGACATAAGAATTTCTTTTACCGCCTGCGCCTGTGGAGATAACGCCAGATGCGCGGAAACATTCAGTGATAACGGTAAATTTAGCGCCGGGCTGGTAATGCGCGCCGTCCAGCCATTAGCCGATTGCGCCAGCGAACGGGCAGCGGATTCTGGCAATACTGTCACCCCCATACCACTGGCGATGGCGGCGGTCAGCGTCGACACTGAATCAATTTCGCCGATGATTTTGGCCGATAAACGCCGCAGCGAAAAGGCTTCGTCAACGCGTTTGCGTACTGCGCAAAAATCTCGCGGCAGGAATAAATTCATCTCTGCTACGCTGGCTAAATCTACCTGCGGCCCCGGGCAATCCCGGGTGCCCACCAGAAATAATTCTTCTTTCAGCAATGGCTGGCTGGCGATCCCGGCAACCGGCGCGCGGTCATACAGCACCGCCATATCCAGTTGGCCGCCAAGCAGTTTATCGTTTAACTGCGCGCCGCTGTTTTCCTGAAGATAAACCAGCACATCCGGAAGCTCGTTACGAACCGCCTGCAACAGCGGCATAGTAATTGCCGCAGCGGCGGTTCCCGGTGCCAGGCCAATCGAGACATGGCCGCTTAATGTGTGCCCAACATTATTTACAGCCAGTTGCGCTTGCTCGCACTGGCGCAGAATGGTTCGCGCATGGGCGTAGAGAATTTTCCCGGCCTCGGTTGGCGTCACGCCGCGTTTGGTGCGGATAAGCAGTTGCTGATCCATCTCCCCTTCCAACGTTGCCACCTGCTGGCTCAGCGCCGGTTGAGCGATGTGCAGCACTTCAGCTGCCTGGGTCAGGCTTCCGATATCCACGATTTTTACGAAATACTTCAGGCGTCTAAGGTTCATCTGGCCCCCCTGGATAAATAACATGAACAAACCGACAAGAATGATTTTGCAATATGCTTGCCAGTTTTTTCTCAGGAGGATCCACGCCTTTAACTTGCTGGATAATAAGAGAAACTAATCTTTCGGCGCGTATCTGGAATGGAACACTGTTTTTCTTCTGCCCCATAAGAGGTAGAAATGCACCAATTCCGGGCGTCTGTTCTGTTACGCCATCACCGACTTCGGGCTAAATTTGCGGGCAGGTCATTGTCGAGGTTTACGCTGAAAGCCGATGGCGTTTTATAACCGTAGCAACCAGCCTACTGATATTCATCACGATTATGCATATAAACTGGCGCGTGCGGCGTCGGGATCGCCAGGCTGACGGATAATTCAGCAATCAAAAAGCTTTATGCGAAACAGGCTTTGACAAGCGGATCGGTCGCCGCTAACATGCGCCCCGTTCACACGATTCCTCTGTAGTTCAGTCGGTAGAACGGCGGACTGTTAATCCGTATGTCACTGGTTCGAGTCCAGTCAGAGGAGCCAAATTTAGAGAAGCCCGCTTAAGGAAACTTATGCGGGCTTTTTGTTTTCAACTGCTCATCCGCATCAGGCGTACTCACATCTCCTCATCAATCAGTTCCCCGAACAATCGCACCTCCGGCGGTGTTGCGGGCATAATCTTGCCGATTCTGACCGGTAGTGAGCTGTTCTGTTTGCATAATGTTTTCAACAAATGCCAGTCTTCTTTTTCTGATTCAATATGGTCAACCATTGAATCAAAAGCGCCGTCCGCAACCTGAATTGTTGGCGTCTTATTCCCGTTTTCTTCGTCGGCTGTGTTATCCGGTTCGCTCTCCCATTGCTCTTTAAACGCATCCAGCCTTTCATCTAACGCCTGATAGTTTTCAGTGGCTGACTGCGGCGAGTAGAAAAACAGGCCGCTGATAAAAATCGCTTCCATTACGTCGGCAAAAGAAAACGAGGTTTCGCCGGAGATATAACGGCTATGAAGGGCATTGTTTACGCCACTTACGCTGTCGTTGAGCAACCCTTCCTTCCCCACCGTTATCAACGTTTGTTTGTCATAAAGAATGACCGGCAGGTTTTTAATCTGATGGATATTTTCACTGATGCTCCAGCGCTCTTTACTCCCTTTGATAAACCCTGAGGCATCACATTGGGTCTCTATATCAAACTCATGCGACGGCGTTTGCTCGCGATTAAAGTAATCCTGAAGGGACTCGGCTTCTTCCCTGGACTGATGCTGATAAGCGCGATAAATCGACGTCCGGCGATCGATACCCACCCATTCAAGATCCCAGGAAGCCGAACTGGAAGGCTTTTTGATTTCATCAATATAAGCGCCCACATCCCGGTCCAGCCAGGCCGTTAACAGCGCCTTCCAGGGTTCAATCGCCAGGAAAACACTCGCCAGTGTGGTTCCTTGTTCGACGATCACCCGGTGATGAAAATATCTGAGCAGGAAGTACGGATCGGCTTCGGCGACCGTGTTTTGAATTGAGAGTAGCGGTACGGCGGCGGTGTCATCATAGTCTGAGCAAAAGCGCAGTATGCCGTCAGCGCAGAATACTAATTGACCTTCCATGTTTGTTTCCCTCTCCTGATAGTCACAGTGAGCGCATCCTGGCAAACGCAGGCGTAGCCCGTCCAGTTTGTTTGCTGGATCTGGAATCTGTATTCCAGGAGTAACAGGCGGCAAGGTTTTTTCTTACACCCCGCCCAAATACGCTTTCCTCACCTCCGGGTTTACCAGCAGTTCCGCCCCGCTCCCGCTTAGCCGAATTTCTCCGTTGGTCATTACATACCCCCGGTCAGAGAGCTTCAGCGCGTGGTTGGCGTTTTGCTCTACCAAAAACAGCGTCACGCCCTGCTGGGTCAATTCACGCAGGATGTGAAAAATCTGCTTCACCACCAGCGGCGCAAGCCCCAGGCTCGGCTCGTCCAGCAACAGTAATTTGGGGCGGCTCATCAGCGCGCGGGCGATAGACAGCATCTGTTGTTCGCCGCCGGACAGCGTCATTGCCCGCTGGTTGCGCCGCTCCTCCAGCCGAGGGAAAAGCTGGTACATGCGCGCCTTATCTTCTTTCTGATAGCGGTTGCCGATGGCGATTGCGCCCATCAGCAGGTTTTCCTCTACCGTCATATCCGGGAAAATGCGCCGCCCTTCCGGTGCCTGGGCGATGCCATTACTGGCGATAAAATGCGTGGAGCGATGGCTGATATCTTCACCCCGGTAAAGAATTTGCCCGCTGGCGATGCGCGGCTGGCCAAAAATTGACATTAACAGGGTGGATTTACCCGCGCCGTTCGCGCCAATCAGCGAAACGGTTTCGCCCTCGTTTACCGTCAGGGAAATGCCTTTTAGCGCCTGAATCGGCCCATAAAACACGTCTACATCGCGAAATTCCAGCAGCGGTTTCATCCCGTGACCTCCTCTTCCTCTGCGCCCAGATAGGCGGCGATAACGCTGGGGTTGTGCTGGATTTCCTGCGGTGCGCCACGAGCGATCACGTTGCCATGATCCAATACGATGACGTGGTCGGAAATCTCCATCACCATACCCATGTCGTGCTCAATCAACAGCACCGTGACGCCGTGCTGCTGGCGCAGCAGCCGTAAGATGCGGCTCAGGGCGTGGGTTTCCACCGGGTTAAGCCCGGCGGCGGGCTCGTCAAGGCAGATCATCTCCGGCCCGGTACACATGGCGCGGGCAATCTCCAGCCGGCGCTGCTGGCCGTAGGAAAGCGTGCCCGCCAGCCGGTTAGCGCAATCCACCATTTCCACCACTTCCAGCCAGTAAAACGCCCGGTCCAGCGCCTGATTTTCGGCCTTGCGATAAGCGGCGGTATTGAAAATTCCGGCGATCAGATTACGGTTCGCCAGCATGTGCTGAGCCACCAGCAGGTTTTCCACCACCGACATTTCGCGGAACAAGCGGATATTCTGGAAAGTACGCGCCAGCCCTGCCCGGTTCACCAGATGGGTGCCACCAAACATCTTGTAGTAGAGCCGCGAACCGAGCCGCTGGGGATGCAGGAAATCATCAGGCCGCAGCTTTTGCCCCAGCACCTCAATGATGTCGGTAGGCGTTCGGGTGTTCAGCAGGATCGCCCCGCCGGTAGCGTGATAAAACCCGGTAAGGCAGTTAAAAACCGTGGTTTTCCCCGCGCCGTTAGGGCCGATTAGCGCGGTAATCGAACCACGTTCTACGTCCAGATTGACGTCATTTAGCGCGTTGATGCCGCCAAAATGCATCATCAGATGTTCCACTCGCAGGATGCTATCGCTCATGGCGCGACTCCTTTGCGGGTGGCAAAACCAGCGCGGCTGGTGCGTACCAGGCCACGGGGCCGCCAGATCATCATTACCACCATCAACACGCCGAACAGCAGTACGCGATATTCAGCAAAGCTTCTCAGCAGTTCCGGCGCGACGGTCAGCACAAACGCGGCCAATACCACGCCGAGCGTTGAGCCCATGCCGCCCAACACCACAATCGCCAGGATTAACGCCGATTCGAAAAAAGTGAAGGATGTCGGGTTCACAAACCCCTGGTAAGTGGCGAAGAACACCCCGGCGATCCCGGCGGTGGACGCTCCCAGCATAAAGGCCGAGAGTTTTACCAGCACATGGTTGAGCCCCAGCGAGCGGCAGGCGATTTCATCTTCACGCAGCGCCTCCCAGGCCCGGCCTATCGGCATCCGCGTCAAGCGATGCTTGATAAACAACACCAGCAGCACCACCAGAACCAGTACCGCGTAGATAAAAATAAACTTCAGGTTAGGGTTATAAGAAATACCGAAGAATTCATGAAAGGGTACGCCGCCGTCTTTGGCGCGCCGGGAAAATTCCAGCCCGAACAGGGTCGGCGCGGGGACGGAGATCCCGTTTGGCCCGCCGGTAAAGCTCAGCCAGTTGTTGAGCACCAGCCGGATGATTTCCCCGAAACCCAGGGTAACAATCGCCAGATAATCCCCATGCATACGCAGCACAGGAAAGCCGAGCAGCGCCCCGGCCAGCGCAGCGAGAAGCGCGCCTAACGGCAGCATCACCCAAAATCCCAGCCCCAGATACTGGTAGCCCAGCGCCAGCCCGTAAGCGCCGATGGCGTAAAACGCCACGTATCCCAGGTCCAGCAGCCCCGCCAGGCCCACCACAATATTTAGTCCTAACCCAAGCAGCACGTAAATCAGCCCGAGGATCGCCACGGTGAGCAGGTATTTGGTAGCAACAAACGGGAACAGCAGTGCGACGACCATGAGCAGCGGGATCGCCCAGCGCAGCGGCGATTTGTAATCTACCGGGCGAACATAAACGCCATCGTCCGCGCTTTCAAACGTGCGCACCAGTTTACGTCCCCGCGAGGTTTGCAGCGCCAGGCTGAGGATAAAGCGCCCCGCCATGACAGCCGCCACCAGTAACGCCACGCGATCCGGCGACAGCGTATAGCTGTAGCCGCGCAGCACAACCCCGACAATCGGCCCAAATACCACCAGCGCGCACAGCCCGGCCAGCACCGTATCCAGCAGGCATTTTTTAATATCGATTCCTGGCTTCAATGCCGCATCTATCATCGTTTACCCCTTAAACCTTCGCGACCACGGGACGGCCCAACAACCCTTGCGGACGGAAAATCAGGATCACCACCAGCAGGGAAAACGAAAACACGTCTTTGTAATCGGAGTTCACCAGCCCGGCAAACTGCGCTTCGGCGACGCCCAACAGCAGGCCCCCGAGCATCGCGCCGGGCAGCGAGCCAATCCCGCCCAGCACCGCGGCGGTAAAGGCTTTAATGCCGATGATAAAACCGGCGTAGAAGTCAAAGGTGCCGTAGTTCATGGTGACCAGGACGCCGGCCAGCCCGGCCATCGACGCGCCAATCACAAACACCAGCGAGATCACCCGGTTGGTATTGATGCCGAGGATTGACGCCATCCGCCGGTCCTGCTGGGTGGCGCGGCAAATCCGTCCCAGCCGGGTAAACTGGATGATCCACGTCAGCACTCCCATCCCCCCCACCGCCGCCACCAGGATAAAGATTTTGGTCAGGGTGATTTGCACCACGCCATCGTCAACGTGAAAGCGCAGCACGCCGCTCAACAATGTCGGAATGCCCTGCTGATTCGGCCCCTGGCTTAGCTGAACGTAGTTTTGCAGAATTAACGACATGCCGATGGCGGAAATCAGCGGCGCCAGCCGGGTGGAGTTGCGCAGTGGCCGGTAGGCAATTCGCTCAATCGCCCAGCCATATACGGCGGTAACGGCGACGGTGAAAATCAGCGTGCCGAAAATCAGCAACGGGAAGGACTGAATGCCGAAGCTGGCGAGCAGCGCCAGCCCAATAGCGCAGAGGTAAGCCGAGATCATATAGACTTCGCCGTGGGCGAAATTGATCATCCCGATAATGCCGTACACCATGGTGTAGCCGATGGCGATCAAACCGTAGACAGCGCCTAACGTCAGCCCGTTGATCAGCTGTTGAAGAAAAAATGCATCCATATCAACACTCTCGCCAGTGAGAAGGCTGCCCGTTAGCCGGGCAGCTTTCAGTGTCGCGGCGTTTTACCTGGCGGCAAAACGGACGGGGCGGCAAATTACAGCTGTTTGTATTTGCCTTTGTCATCCCACTGATAAACCACATAATCCGAGACTTTCAGGTCGCCCTTGCCGTCCCAGGATTTGGGGCCCATCACCGTGTCCACGGTATTCGATTTCAACCATTCACTGGCTTTTTCGTTGTCTTTCCCGGCACCGTTATAGGCAGCGGCAATGGCCTGGATCGAGGCGTAGGCATACAGGGTGTAGCCTTCCGGTTCAAAACCGCTGGCACGGAATTTTTCGATGACGGTTTTACCCGCCGGGATAGTGCGCGGATCGTTGCCGAAGGTCATCAGCACGCCGTTGGTAAACTGCGGGCCGCCCGCTGCGGTCACCATCTCTTCAGTCACTACGCAATCGCCGGAGAAGAATTTCGCCTGCACACCCTGCTCGCGCATCTGGCGTACCAGCGGGCCGGCTTCCGGGTGGCAGCCGCCGAAGTAGACCACGTCGGGTTTCAGCGAGCCGATTTTGGTCACCAGCGCGTTAAAGTCTTTCTCCCCGCGCGACAGCCCTTCATACAGCACCTCTTTGGTGCCGCGTTTTGCCAGCGCCGCTTTGGTGGCATCGGCGAGGCCCTGTCCATAGGTGTCTTTATCGTGAATGATGGCGATTTTCTTCGCTTTCAGGGTGTCCAGCATGTAGTTGGCCGCCACCACGCCCTGCTGGTCGTCGCGCCCGCACATGCGGAACATGCCCTTCATGCCGCGCTCGGTCACCTGCGGGTTGGTGGAGCCCGGCGTAATGGTCAGTACGCCCGCCTCGTCATACACTTCGGACGCGGGCATGGTGGAAGAAGAACAGAAGTGACCGACCACCGCCGAAACTTTGGATTCATCTACCATGCGGTTGGCTACCGCTACCGCCTGTTTGGGTTCACAGGCGTCATCCCCCTGCACCAGCACGATTTTTTCGCCTTTGATGCCGCCAGCGGCGTTGATATCTTCCGCCGCCTGGGTCGCGCCCTTCCAGTATTGCGCCCCGTAAGTGGCGTTCGGGCCGGTAAAAGGCCCCGCCACGCCGATTTTGATATCCGCCTGGGCATAAAACGCCGTGGTTAAGCAACCGACGATGGCAACATGCAGCGGTAATTGTTTTATTTTCAAAGACATTCGGATATTCCTCGCACTGTTCAGACACGGCGCCAACGCTGGCGCGGGAAAAATCACTGACTTCGTCAATACACTGGCTTTCGAGCGGGCCGCGAGCGGCTGGTAAGGGTTAAGCAAAAACTTCGCCAGGCAGAAATAAATCGCAAAATTTTTTCTGCCGACGCCTCGCCATTCGACAACGCCAGGCGGCGTCAATCAGGCCGGTTGATTAACAATCAAAGAGATGAGTTTGCCATCACGTGGCTGGCTGGGATGCGCGGTTTCCGGACCGTCCAGAATCTTAAACATAGCCGCACGCCCGTCAGGCTGCGCACCTCGCTGGTGCAAATTTGCGGTGAAGATCACCAGTCCGATGCGGATTGTTGAACATTTACAGTCGGTTCAGGGTAGCAATCATTCAGACGGTTGAGTTTTGTCGAGGTTGCTATTCAACACACGACTGTATTACTCCTGTGACATACTATCGGTAATGTTGCACCCGACAGCTTGCCGGGATAAGGAGAGAAGATGAACCAAGCCGTAGTAAGCCTGACGCCAGAACAGGCGCTGGATCAACTGGAAGCCCTTTACGACCAGGCGGTGAACGCCCTGCGCGATGCCATCAGCCTGTACATTTCAGAAGGACAATTACCGGATACCGCCCGCCGCGCCAGCGGGCTGTTTGTTTATCCGCAACTGCAGGTCAGTTGGGACGGCACTGCGGTTAATCCGAAAAAAACCCGCGCCTACGCCCGGTTTACCCATCCTGGCTGTTACACCACGACCATTACCCGCCCGGCGCTGTTTCGCGCCTATCTGGCGGAGCAACTGGAACTTCTGTACCACGACTACGGCGCGATCATCGAAGTGTCGCCGTCGCCGCATGAGATCCCCTACCCGTATGTGATTGATGGTTCGGCGCTGACGCTGGATCGCTCCATGAGCGCCGGTCTGGCGCGCCACTTCCCAACCACCGAACTGGCACAAATCGGCGATGAAACCGCCGATGGCATTTTCCACCCCACCGAGTTTTACCCGCTGTCGCATTTTGACGCGCGCCGGGTCGATTTCTCGCTGGCGCGGCTGCGCCACTACACCGGTACGCCGGTGGAGCACTTTCAGCCGTTTGTGCTGTTCACTAACTACACCCGCTATGTGGATGAGTTTGTGCGCTGGGGTTGCAGCCAGATCCTCGACCCGGACAGCCCGTATATCGCGCTCTCCTGCGCGGGCGGCATCTGGATCACCGCCGATACCGAAGCGCCCGAAGAGGCGATTTCCGATCTGGCCTGGAAAAAACACCAGATGCCCGCCTGGCATTTGATTACCCAGGACGGCCAGGGGATTACGCTGGTGAACATCGGCGTTGGGCCGTCCAATGCCAAAACCATCTGCGATCATCTGGCGGTACTGCGCCCGGATGTCTGGATGATGATCGGCCACTGCGGCGGGCTGCGTGAAAGCCAGGCGATTGGCGATTACGTGCTGGCACACGCCTATCTGCGCGATGACCATGTACTGGACGCGGTGCTGCCGCCGGACATCCCGATCCCGAGCATTGCCGAAGTGCAGCGCGCGTTGTACGACGCCACTAAACAGGTGAGCGGGATGCCGGGTGAAGAAGTCAAACAGCGGCTGCGTACCGGCACAGTGGTCACCACCGACGACCGCAACTGGGAACTGCGCTACAGCGCCTCGGCCCTGCGCTTTAACTTGAGCCGCGCCGTAGCGATTGATATGGAAAGCGCCACCATCGCCGCCCAGGGGTATCGATTCCGGGTGCCCTACGGCACGCTACTGTGCGTTTCGGATAAACCCCTGCATGGCGAAATCAAGCTGCCTGGCCAGGCGAACCGGTTTTACGAAGGGGCCATTTCCGAGCACTTACAGATTGGCATCCGGGCGATAGATTTGCTGCGCGCCGAGGGCGACAGGCTCCACTCCCGCAAACTGCGCACCTTTAACGAACCGCCGTTCCGCTAGCTTTTAGTCCCGGTCCGGGTGAAGAATTTCACCCGGATTTTCGGCAAGTTGTGGAATTAATCAGCAAACGCACTCAAAATCAAAAACAGGCTTTGACAAGCATTCTGCGGGTCGATACTATGCGCCCCGTTCACACGATTCCTCTGTAGTTCAGTCGGTAGAACGGCGGACTGTTAATCCGTATGTCACTGGTTCGAGTCCAGTCAGAGGAGCCAAATTTAGAAAAGCAGATATCGAAAGGTATCTGCTTTTTTGCTTTTGTAGCTTTTAAAGCTTTTCCATTTCCCGCTTTAGCTTCCTTCCTGACGCATCAGTTCAGAATAGCTTCCAGTCTGGCCAGCACTTCATTCACGATATCCTCAGGGATACGTTCCAGACGCTTGCCGCTCCTGGCTTGCATATCGATAGTTCTGGGCTGGTCACAACGAATGACGCCCGTGGTTTTTGTGCCGGTCCCGTCCAGTGAAACAGTAAAACCCGCTGCACGGGCAAATTGTCCGCCACTGGTAACGGGAACAACAACGGGAAGACGGGTAAAGGTATTAAACGATGCCGGAGATACGATAAGCACCGGGCGTTTCCCGCTTTGTTCATGACCCGCAGCGGGATCAAGTGAAACGAGCCAGATTTCGCCTCTGTCCATTACAGGATCTCCTTACCCACCGGCGGTGCATCAATCCATTCACGATCCTCTTTGCTCAGATCAGCGTTGGGATCACACTGCGCCAGCAATTCCTCAAGTGAATAACGGGGCCGTTTCTGGGGCTCAATAATCAGGCAGCCCTTATCAATTGTCATGCCGACTTCACTATCCGTCGTTAGACCCAGCGTTTTAAGCACAGCGGGAGGCACCGCAAGCATCACAGATCCTCCGACCTTTTTAAGGCGAGTGGTATACATATTAAACCTCCAGAAGTTATATTTTAATATAACATCTAAGGAGGGCAGTGCACAATTAGTCATCAATTCCATTGAGATTTCCTTAACGCAGCCAGGCGTGAAGCCTCATAGTAAGCAACTGATTTAACTGTTGAAATAATTATGATGAATCAGATAAATAAAATGCGGCGCAGCTTCCGTAATTGCTTTGCGCCGCCAGGCAGATAAGGAAATTACTGAACAGACGGCACTCCTCCCGCAACGACTTTCTGAGCCCGCAGCCAGACAATCTGCGCCTGGACGGCAATCATAATGGCGATCAGCACGATGATTTCACCAAAACCGCTATGCGGTTGCGGATGGTTAAAGTAAAGCCAGGTGCCGAGCAGGAATTTAAACGCCACCAGCCCCAGGAATAAGCCAATTGTCAACGTATTCCCCTGGCTGAAGACTTTTCCGTCCTCAACGGTCAGGCGAGTCAGGTTGCCACGCATCACGCCAACCAGCGCACTCGCACCGACACTTAATACCACGGTAGCCCAGGCGATGGCGTCAGTTGGCAGGTAAAAACCGCCGATCACCAGGCCGACAATGCCGTAAATTTTCGCCATTTTAAAACGGCCTTTACCGTTGACTTCGGTACGAAGGGTTTGTTTGTAAACCGACCAGCAGGTCAGCGCAATCAGCATCATGATTTGAGTGGTCGTCATTTTTACACCTCAGCGATGAGTGGTTATCGGTCGATGAAATAATCTTACCAGTGGAAAGATAAACGCGGCATCAATAAAATGAGCAAAAAAAACCAGGCATGGTAGCCTGGTTTTGGTCGCGAAGCGGGGGAATTAGAACGTGGTGCCCATCGCATGATTAATTTGCACCGGCATCCCCGAGCGGCGCTCCAGGGCTTCGGAAACAATCTGCGCCTCGGCATCCGGGCTTTCCACTTCTTTACGCAGCGCCCCGGTCAATGTGATCGGCACACGTTTATCCGACTCAAACTCTGTCCGGTTGCGCGACAGCGGCTCGTGCACCTCCAGCCAGCGGGTGCCATCCGGCTCAAGGGTGGTTTTCACCGGCTGGTCAATCAGCTGCACACGCGTACCCACCGGGACATTATCGAACAGCAATTTGATGTCATCATCACGCAGGCGGATGCACCCCTGGCTGACCCGCAGACCAATGCCGAAATTAGCATTGGTGCCGTGGATGGCGTACAGGCGGCCAATATAAATCGCATACAGCCCCATCGGGTTATCCGGCCCGGCCGGAACAAACGCCGGCAGCGTGATGCCCTCTTTGGCGTATTCGCGACGGGTATTAGCAGTCGGCGTCCATGATGGCGCTTCCTGCTTGCGCTCCACTTTGGTCACCCAGTTACGCGGCGTTTCCCTGCCTGCCTGGCCGATACCAATTGGCAGCACCACCACGGTTCCGCTGTCTGGCGGATAGTAGTACAGCCGCATTTCGGCACCGTTCACTACAATACCTTTACGCGGTGTATCCGGCAGGATCACCTGCTGGGGAATAATCAGTTGGCTGCCCGGTTTAGGCAGATAAGGGTCCACGCCCGGATTGGCCTCCAGCATATTGCTCAGCCCAAGCCCATACATTGCCGCGAAGTGCTCCAGCGGCTCGGTGTTGCCTTCCGGTATCGTGATGGTGATATTGCTGCCCACCAGGCGGCTGCCTTCGGGCGGCAAAGGATATGTTGTCGCCCAGGACGCACGCAGCGCGCAAACCAGAAGTAAAAATGAAACCAGTATTAAACGAAGCATAGCGTTCCTTATAGAGTCAGAACTTTAAGCATAGATTGTCAAAACATGACTGAATGTTACAGAAGTATGATCTTATAGCCACCTTCGTGTGAAACGCCCATTCTCTTCAGTCCTAAAAGTTATCTGAATTGCCATTATTCATGATTATTGATGATAATAATTATCATTTGCTCTCTTATATAGCTTAGGCTATGTTTTATAGCAGGTGCTATAAACGATGTATTATCAATCAGGAGAGGGGCATGATGGGAACCGGAAAATGGCGCAGTGCGTTCACCCTGGTGGCTTTAGCAGCAGGGTTGATGGCATTTCAGACCAATGCGCAGGAAAAATTTAAAGCAGTCACCACGTTCACTATCATTGCCGATATGGCAAAAAACGTGGCCGGAGATGCCGCCGAAGTAGAATCGATTACCAAGCCCGGCGCGGAAATTCATGAGTACCAACCTACGCCTGGCGATATTAAACGTGCCCAGGGCGCAAAGCTGATCCTCGCCAACGGCATGAATCTGGAGCTGTGGTTTCAGAAGTTTTACCAGCATCTGAAAGGCGTGCCGGAAGTGGTGGTAACCAAAGGCATCACGCCGATGGCGATCGGCAACGGGCCGTACCAGGGTAAACCCAATCCTCATGCCTGGATGTCGCCTGATAACGCAATGATCTATGTCGATAACATCCGCGACGCGTTTGTTGAGCACGATCCCGCTAATGCCAACACCTACCGCGCCAATGCCGAGCGCTATAAGCAGAAAATCGCCGCCACCCTTGCGCCACTGCATCAAAAGCTTGACCAGTTGCCGCCGCAGCAGCGCTGGCTGGTGACAAGCGAAGGCGCATTTTCCTATCTGGCCCGGGATATGGGGCTGAAAGAGCTATATCTGTGGCCGATTAATGCCGATCAGCAAGGCACACCGCAGCAGGTGCGCAATGTGGTGGATACCCTCAAGCGCGAGAATATCCCGACAATTTTCAGCGAAAGCACCGTCTCCGATAAACCAGCTCGCCAGGTCGCCCGTGAAACCGGGGCGCATTACGGCGGCGTCTTGTATGTCGATTCGCTCAGCAAAGCCGACGGCCCGGTTCCCACCTATATCGATTTACTACGGGTGACCACGGACACCATCGTGACGGGCATCCGCGAGGGGGCAGCAAAATGATTTCTCCGTTCAGGCGAGTTCAAACGCCAGAGATTGCTATCCACGGGCCCGGCGTGGTGGTTAACCAGGCGACGGTCACCTGGCGCAACGGCCACACCGCGCTGCGTGACGCGTCATTTCAACTCCCGCAGGGCAGTATTACCGCGCTGCTGGGCGTTAACGGCGCGGGCAAATCTACCTTGTTTAAAGCCATCATGGGGCTGGTGCCGCTGGCGCGCGGCACCATTACCCTGCTGGGCATGCCAGTGAAAACCGCGCTGGGCAACAACCTGGTCAGCTACGTGCCGCAGTCAGAAGAGGTGGACTGGAATTTTCCGGTGCTGGTGGAAGACGTGGTCATGATGGGGCGCTACGGCTATATGGGTTGGCTTCGCCGTCCGTCTGCTGCCGATCGCCATGCCGTCGACCAGGCGCTGGCGCGGGTGGATATGGGCCATTTACGCCAGCGGCAAATCGGCGAACTCTCCGGCGGCCAGAAAAAACGGGTATTCCTGGCGCGGGCGCTGGCGCAAAACGGCCAGTTGATCCTGCTGGATGAGCCTTTTACCGGCGTGGATGTAAAAACCGAACAGCAGATCGTCACCCTGCTCGGCCAGCTACGCGACGAAGGCCGTACCCTACTGGTTTCCACCCATAATCTTGCCAGCGTGCCGTCGTTTTGCGATCACACGTTGCTTATCAACGCCACCGTAGTGGCCTGTGGGAAAACCGCCGACACCTTTACCCACGCCAATATCGAACGGGCGTTCGGCGGCGTATCCCGTCACCTGTTCACCACCTGCCAGGAGGCGGTATGACGTGGCTGCTTGAACCCTTTAGCTACGGCTGGATGGTCAACGCCATGTGGGTATCGGCGCTGGTGGGCGGCGTCTGCGCGTTTCTCTCCTGCTATTTGATGCTTAAGGGCTGGTCGCTGATTGGCGATGCGCTTTCCCATGCGATTGTCCCGGGCGTAGCGGGCGCATGGATGCTCGGCCTGCCCTTCTCGCTGGGTGCGTTTTTCTCTGGCGGGCTGGCGGCTGCCGCAATGCTGTTTTTGAATCATCGCACCCGGCTGCGCGAGGACGTGATCATTGGGCTGATCTTCTCTTCGTTCTTCGCCCTCGGGTTATTTATGGTGTCGCTCAATCCCACCGCCGTGAATATTCAGTCGATCGTGATGGGCAACGTACTGACCATCGCCCCCTCGGACATCATCCAACTGTCAGCGATCAGTGGCATTACCCTGCTGATTTTACTGGTGAAGTGGAAAGATCTGCTGGTGACGTTTTTTGATGAAACCCATGCCAGGGCCATTGGCCTCAACCCGGTGCTGCTGAAATGCCTGTTCTTTACCTTGCTGTCGGCCTGCACCGTGGCGGCACTGCAAACCGTCGGCGCGTTCTTGGTGATCTCCCTTGTCGTCACCCCCGGCGCGACGGCGTGGCTGTTCACTGACCGGTTTCCCCGTTTGATTATTATTGCCGTGGCGCTCGGCAGCCTGACCAGCTTCTTCGGTGCCTGGCTCAGCTATTATCTCGACGGGGCGACGGGCGGTATTATCGTCACCCTGCAAACCCTGCTGTTTGTACTGGCGTTTTTCTTTGCCCCACAGCACGGCGTAATAGCCGCCCGTAGACGGCGGATGACCCGCCCGGAGGTGCGACATGGTTGAGTGGATCATGGCCCCGCTGGGCTTCGATTTTATGGTTAACGCGCTGATTATTTCAGTGCTGATCGCCATACCCTGCGCCCTGTTATCCTGCTTTTTAGTACTTAAAGGCTGGGCGCTGATGGGCGATGCCATGAGCCACGCGGTATTTCCCGGTGTGGTGATTGCCTGGATGCTCGGTCTGCCGTTTGCCCCCGGCGCATTTGTTGCGGGGATGCTGTGCGCGCTGGCGACCGGCTATCTAAAAGACAACAGCCGCATCCGCCACGATACGGCAATGGGCATCGTGTTTTCCGGGATGTTTGGCTTCGGGCTGGTGTTGTACGTCTGGCTCCAGCCGGAGGTGCATCTCGACCACATTCTGTTTGGCGACATGCTGGGCATCAGCGGCAGCGACATCCGTGATACCGCGCTGGTGACGTTACTTACCGTCGGGGTGATCGCCGTGAAGTGGCGCGATCTGGTACTGCATTCTTTCGACCCGGTACAGGCCCAGGCCGTAGGATTACGCTCGACGTTGCTGCATTACGGGTTGTTAGTCTTGCTGGCGCTGACGATTGTCGCCTCGCTAAAAGCGGTAGGGATTATTCTCGCCATCGCGATACTGATAGCGCCCGGCGCGATTGCCTTTTTGATTGCCCGCACTTTTGGCGCGATGTTACTGGTGGCGGTTGGTGTGGCGATTTTCGCGTCGTTGAGCGGGATCTGGCTATCGTTTTATCTCGACAGCGCCCCCGCTCCAACGATCGTGCTGGTGTTCAGCCTGCTTTTTGTGGTGGCAATGCTGGCTAACCGTCGTCAGCCAGCCCCGCAGCCTGGCGCGTAACGGCGGTCTTTTTGATGCGTGGATATTTCTGCAACCAGCGTCCGCTAACCATACGCCAGTAGAAGAAAACCCCACGCACTGCCCAGTCGAGGAACATACCGAGCCAGACCCCAATGACCCCCATGCCGAGCATAATTCCGAGCACGTAACCGGCAATTACCCGGCAGCCCCACATGCCCAGCATGGTCACCCACATGGCGAAACGGGCGTCACGCGCCCCTTTCAGCCCGGCGGGAAGCACCCACGCCGCCGCCCAAATTGGCATAAATAGCGCGTTCAGCCACAGCAGGTGTTTAACCACCTGGATAACATCTTGCTCGTGGGTATAGAACGAGGCGATAAGCCCGGCAAACGGCGCGCTCAGCCAGGCGATGGCGGTTAAGCCGAGGGTTGAGATCCAGAAAATATGGCGCAGTTGTAATTCCGCCTGGCTTATCTGCCCTTTACCGAGGCGTTTGCCGACAATAATCGTTGAGGCTGAGCCGAGCGCGTTACCCGGCAGGTTAATCAGCGCCGCCACGGAGAAAGCGATAAAGTTACCGGCAATCACGTTGGTGCCCATTCCGGCAACAAACATCTGGGTGAGCAATTTACCGCCGTTAAACAGCACCGATTCGACGCTGGCCGGCACGCCAATCCCCAGCACTTCACGCAGAATGGAAATATCGAGACGGGTGAAATAGCTGCGCAGCGTGATTTTGAGCGCCGGGTTAAAGCCGATCATCAGCACGTAAATAATACCCAGCGCGCCAATATAGCGTGACAGCGTGAGCCCCAGACCTGCGCCGGTAAACCCAAGCCCGTCCCAGGAAAACAGGCCGTAGATCAGCACGCTGCTGATCATAATGTTCAGGATGTTCATCCCGCCGTTTATCAGCAACGGGATTTTAGTGTTCCCTGCCCCGCGCAACGCCCCGCTGCCGATCAGCGTGATTGCCGCCGCCGGGTAGCTCCAGACCGTCAGTTGCAAATAGTTCAGCGCCAGCTCTTTAACCTGGCCGGAAGCTTCACCCGCCACCACGTTAATTATCTGCTCGCCGAAATAGTGGATCACCGCCGCCAGCACTACCGCCACGAGGGTCATCAGAATCAACGACTGACGCGCTGCGGCTCTAGCGCGTTTGGGGTCGCGCTTGCCGAGGCTAAAGGCAACAACAACCGTCGTCCCTAAATCGATAGCCGCGAAAAACGCCAGGATCACCATATTGAAGCTGTCGGCAAGACCAACGCCCGCCATCGCCTCTTTGCCCAGCCAACTCACCAGGAAAGTGCTGAGCACGCCCATCAACAGTACACAGGTGTTTTCTATGAAGATCGGCACCGCCAGCGGCATAATTTCCCGCCAGTAAAGGGTGCGATAACTTTTTCTACGGCCGTGCCAGTGCGTACGCGACAGCGTGCGCCGTAGCGAAGTGGATAAGCTCAAGGTGAATCCATCAGAAAAGTAAAACAACTTTTCAATGATGAGTGAGGAACGACGTTACTGCAAAGTATTTCCACATTTTTTGTTGGCATTTTCAGCGAAGTGACGTCAAAGTGGTCAGTCGGCTTGCATAGAGGGAAATGAGGTTTGACAAAAAGTTTTCCCCCGCTAAGATAAGCCTCCACACGATTCCTCTGTAGTTCAGTCGGTAGAACGGCGGACTGTTAATCCGTATGTCACTGGTTCGAGTCCAGTCAGAGGAGCCAAATTCCTGTTTTCAGGCGTGCTTATAAGTCCCTATTCGTTTAGGATTCAATAAGTTAGCATGGAAATCTTTCCCGATGCGTATCTGGTTTTCCCTGCGCATCCGGCGAAATTGGTGGTCTGATTTGGGGTCATTTCAGTTCGATAATGGAGTGACCACCATATGTCCCTGTCCGACGCGAAAATCCGTAGTATCAAGCCTTCTGGTAAACCCTTTAAACTGACCGATTCTCATGGTCTGTATCTGCTTGTCAATCCGGGCGGTTCACGCCTCTGGTATCTCAAATATCGCTTCAACCGAAAAGAATCCCGTATTGCATTAGGTGCCTATCCGCAGGTCTCGCTTTCCGACGCCCGCCAACAGCGCGACGGTATCCGTAAACTGCTGGCGCAGAATATCAATCCAGCACAACAGCGCATGACTGAAAAAGCCGCCGCGTCACCGGAAAAATGCTTTGAGGCCATTGCGGTGGCATGGCACAAAACCAACAAAAAGTGGTCGGCTGACTATGCAGAGCGCATCCTTGCCAGTATGAAAAATCATATCTTTCCGGCGATTGGTCATCTGCCCGTCACTCTGCTGAAAACGCAGCATTTCACGGCGTTGCTGAAAGTTATCGAGGATAAAGGCTTTCTGGAAGTCGCGTCCCGAACCCGGCAGCAACTCTGCAGCATCATGCGCTACGCCGTTCAGCAGGGACTGACCGAAAACAACCCGGCGCAGCATCTGGAAGGTGTCACAGCACCGCCGGTTAAAAATCACTATCCCGCCCTGCCGCTGGAGCGGTTGCCTGAACTGCTGGAGCGTATCGGTGACTATCAACAGGGGCGACAGTTAACACAACTGGCGGTAACGCTGACTTTGCATCTGTTTATCCGTTCCAGCGAACTGCGCTTTGCCCGCTGGAGCGAGATAGATTTCAGACATAAAATCTGGACCATTCCCGCCACTCGCGAGGCAATCGACAAAGTTCGTTTTTCAGGTCGTGGCGCTAAGATGCGTACTCCGCATATTGTGCCATTGTCCCGGCAGGCTATTACTATTCTGAAGCAAATACAGGAAATCTCCGGCCATCTGGAGTTGGTCTTTCCCGGCGACCATAACCCGTATAAGCCGATGAGTGAAAATACCATTAACCGGGCCTTGCGCCTGATGGGTTACGATACCAAAACCGACGTCTGCGGGCATGGCTTCCGGGCAATGGCCTGTAGCGCACTGGTGGAATCTGAACTCTGGTCGCGTGATGCCGTGGAGCGGCAGATGAGCCATCAGGAACGCAACAGCGTGCGGGCGGCATATATCCACCGCGCAGAACACCTCGATGCCCGTAAAGCCATGATGCAGTGGTGGTCAGACTATCTGGACGTGAGCCGCGAGGGGTACGTTGCGCCCTATATTTATGCGCGGCGACATAAAGCGGCCTGAGTCAGTAGCAGTATGATTTATTAAAAATGAAAAAGCAGATCCTGATTGAATCCGGATCTGCTTTTTGCATTGAAAGGATTTGCCTTCAATTTTTGGGTTATTAATCGGAAAGCGTACAAAATTATTCGACTCGAATAATTTTGTACGTAACCCTATCAATATATTACGAATCAATAGGCAAATAACGAAAATTATTCACAGTGAATAATTTCAGGCGATAGCTGCCAGATAATCTGCACCAGAAACCGATTCCCCGATACATCATATCTGCACCAGTTCAATGTCACCATTTGCCAGCACCAGTCTGCCGTCGCCTGTCTATGTCAGGACTGCGCCAGATATTATCGGATAAATATCGAACTGCGTCAGAGTTAAGGCCCTTTCAGCCTTTTGGCCTTTTCCGGTCTGGCGCAGTTACCCTTAATCACCCTTTACCTTTATCTGGCCTTTTTCCTTCTGCTGGCGCACTCACCAGAAAAAATACCGAAATGCTGCATCAGAAGCATATTAATAGGCCATACCGTTCAGAAGGATTGTTATTAAGAGGAAAGCATACAAAAAATTTTGCCCCCAAAATTTTTTGTATAAAAACCGATTAATACCCCCGAGATTAATAGGAAACCACCCCAAATTATTTGGGGGCAAATAATTTGGGGTTAAAACCGATGAATAACACCATATTGCAAGCCTTAGGCTATCAATCAGCACTATCCTTTCGCCCGTAAACCTGCGCCACATACCGCCCGCGCCCGTCGCCGTGCCCCAAATCCATCGCCGTCATTGCCAGCGCCTCTTTCTCACAAAATCCCTGCGCCAGATAATGACGGATCGCATCCTGCGCCCACGCATAGCGCAACGAGTGCGGGGAATATGCGCCCGTCAAGCCGAGACGTGACGCCTGACTGTGCCAGTATTTCATCGCGCTTTTCAGATCCGGCTTATCTATCAGCCTGCCGTGTCGATCTTCTGCCACTGCCAGCGCATTATCCAGCGCTTTTCTGACAGCGGCAGTATCAAGAATAATCGTCTCGCGGGGCCGTCCGCCTTTGGTGCCGAAAACCACGGTTAAGCGGGTGTCACCACGTTCCAGCGCCTGTCGCCACGTTTTCAGCGACTGTACGCTCTGCACCGTCTCCTGCGAACGTAATCCCATCAGCCTTGAGAGCTCAAGCGCTGCCGCCAGCCCCGGATCTTTTACGCGCGCCGTCTCCAGCACGTCACGATAGTGCTCCGGCGTAATAGCCTGCTTTGTACCGTTACGGGATGCGCCAGACAGACCAAGAGAACGGTTGTTCAGCCGCTCACTCTGCGCCAGCCTGTTACGCCCAGCCTGTTTCAGAATGCAACGTACCGCCGCCATCTCATTTTGCAGGGAACGCTTTGCAATGCCCTGCGCCAGCCGTTCACGGACATAACCTTCTATATGCCGCACCTTAAGCTGCTCCACCCGGCGGATCTGCACATTCTGCGCCAGTACCAGACGTTCACAAAACCGCTGCGCCAGCTTAATACGGTCGTGAACGGTCTTATGGCTACCGCCTGCCTGCTGCGCAAGCCGCTTCATTTCCTGCTCCAGTATTCCCACATTTTTCCCCTTTCATGATTGCCGCAAACTCATTCCCCAAAAATCCAAAACTGATACTGCTTTCCCCGGCGCACAGGCCGATAGCCCCTGTTTTTTTGTCGGGGCTGCGAACGATACCTGAGCGCCGGGGCGGCAGCCGTTGAGGTGTTGTGGGGCTTCGGTTGTGCTCTCAGAGCAGCCGCCCGCTTGCGCGGGTTATCCCCGGATCGTCCAGATCCGCCTCGGTATCGGTTCATGTTCTCCTTATGGGTAAAATGGCCTGAAAAGGCAGTGTCAGAATCCAGCAATGGGCCGGTGCAGTTGAGTTTTCTGGTGCAGGTCGAAAAGGCTGCGTGCGTCACTTTCCCGCTTTGCGCGGTTAAAGTGACGCACTGGTCTGGTGCAGTGTCTGAAAATTTATCGTTGGTGCAGTTTTACAGCCACGCGGCAGCAAAGCCTTCGGCAATGCAGGCCACTGTCCGTCATGAAGGGGTTGACGCTCCGGTTCAGGGAGCGTCAGTGTTTACAGTACAAATCCGTAGTGAGAACCATCCGGCAGTTCAACATCAAGACGTAGCTTACCGCCAGTCGCTTCAACGTAGCGTTTGAGAGTGGAAAGCTTCAGATCGCGCCCTGGTTTTTCCATTCCTGCAACGGTAGGTTGCCTGATGCCCAGCGCTTGTGCCATCTCCACCTGCGTTTTCTGTACTTTCTCACGCAGTTCGGCAAGGTGAATGTTGAGCAGGATGTCCGTCGCCATCGCCTGAGCTTCGGCCACGACTTCAGGTTTTTCATCCGCAATAAGCTGTTCCAGCGTTCTGCCCATCGCGTTACTCCTTCTCTTTTAATGTGTTCAGCCAGTTCGTGAATTCCCTGTCAGCAACAGGGAGCATCTCATCGTAAAAACGTTTTTCATTGCCGACCTTATTTCCGGCACAAAGCACAATGCCGGTACGGGTCGGATCAAAAGCGAAAAACGCCCGTATCGGATCGCCCCGACTCTGAATACGTAGCTCTTTCATGTTGCAGTAGCGGGAACCTCTGACCGTATCGGCATAAGGTCTGGACAAACCCGGCCCCTTTTCCCGCAGGACCAGCAGTGCTGCAAGCACGCTGACCCTGTCGGTATCGTTGAGCGAGGCAAACCAGCGATCAAACGTATCCGTTGTTTTAATTGTCCACACGGGACCCCCCAATTAATATAGGTTAAATGCTATATAGATGTAAAGCTATAAAGCGGATTATGAAGTGATGGGATGAGGGATTCATGCGTCATTACTACAAAGATGAAGACGCATTCGGGTCTTTCAGTGAATAACATGCAAGACATTCACCGTTTTACGACCTGTACCGAAAAACCAGTTCAGGTATTAACGCAGTGTGAAGAGTGACCTTAACTGCAACGCAGTCCGACATTTTCAAAGGTATTGTCGGTAACGGGACGACCAGCCTGAAATCAGGCCGCTTCTTGCAGGTCATGAAGCGTAAGGGCAGCCCGGAGGGCCATTCGTTGCATGGGGGAAATTATTCGAATGTAACTGGCGCAGAAAGAGGAAACTGTTTTTGCCTGAAAAACATTTCCCGTTGATTTGATTAGATGCTGAGTTGCCGCGCGTCACTGGCGTTCTCTCGATCTCCCACCCGCAAGGGCAGGCAGAAGATCGGGAGGATCTGTTTACCTTATCGATATTCTGATTTACGGTAGCGCGATGGCCAGATGTCCTCAGGCGCAACATCTAACGCTTCAGCAATGAATCTTTCGCCTTTGGGCCAGCAGCGGGTAAGCGCATTAGCCAGCGTGGAGGACGCCAGCCCGGCGTTACGGGAAACCGCTGCCAGCGACGTCCCGCGCTTTTTCAACGCGGCAATAATGTCGGCGGGATGCCAGTCCTGTTGCATCATGCCGCCACCTCGTCGATAAAGGTCACGCCCTCGGCGGTGCGCAGCCAGCGCGGGGCTTTGAGTTCGGCGGCGAAATACCAGACCAATTCACACAGTAATCCGGTCAGCGTTCGTTCCATTTTCGGCAGCAACGCCCGCCCCGTCAGAAGCTGTGTCAGCGTAAGCGAATAGTCACAAAGTAATTCGGAACCGGGTTCAAAGCGAGGATAACTGGCAGGAAGGGTATCAACGGTCAAGCTTTCGATCAGGTGGGGCGGGATGGGGTCGTTCAACGTGGGCCGCAGCATCGCGAGGCAGGCGGCAAGCCGTCCGCAGAGCGCCAGCCGCAGCGTCGGGTCGTCGTTTTCAAGCAGGGTTTCGGCGAAGCGGTCGCAGTGGTCGGCCAGTACGGTGAAATCCGTGGCGGCATTGAAGGGAACGGAAAGTAACGGGTGTATCTGGGTGGGGATCGTAGCCATAGGGGCAGCCTCCAACAAAAAGTCAATAAACCCACCACCTAAGAGACCAATCTTATGGGTGGTGGACTGGACGGAGTTGGTCTTACCGGCTTTGTTGGCAACCGGCGCACCTTGCGGTGCCCCCGCCCAGCCCACCATAGAAGTATGAAAGCGAAAAGTTTATCGCTTTCTGAGCCAGACTCGCGACATAAAAAAAGACGCAGGCGCGTCAATATGTCGCCAACAAAGTATATCCGGGAGACCAATCCCGGCACCTGATTTTGCAGGTACGGAGGAATGATACTGCGTTTGGCGGTGGGCGGCAAGAGCCCACATTTGAAATGCCATTGTCACAAAGATGGTTTTACACGGGTACTGTATTTTTATCTCTTTGTTTTACAAATCGTCTGTCCGTAAAATAAACGCCAACACGGAATTCATGATATGAAGGTGGAACTTGTCTGATACGAATCTGAGCGGCCCCTCAAACGGTGGTGGCGCGGCAACCAGCAGCGGTATTGTCTTTCAACAACAACTAGGCGCGTTTTTCGCCGCTCAGATCATGAGTAATGATCCGTTGGATCCTTCATTGGTACTGGGTGATGCAGCACCTGTTCGGCTTCGTTTCGAAACTGAAGCGCCAGTTGATGATATTCTTGTGGCAACGTCTGTGGGCGGATTTCTCGCAATTCAGGCAAAAACAACCGTCCCACTTTCAAACAATGAAAAGAGCCCTTTTTACCGGACAATTGAACAGTTCGTCCGACACTGGCTAACCTGTCGGGATGGTGATGGTTCTCTGGAGTGGAACCGCCCTCTATCGCCGGAGAAAGATCGGCTGATTTTAGCCGTAAGCATCAAAGCATCAGCGACTGTTCGGACCGATCTTTCCGCCGCGTTACGCCATCTTTCCCAGCAAGGCCGCGGAGCTATGAACAGGAAACAGAAATTAGCGTCTGATATTTTCGAACATTGTGTGTCCACCGCGTGGGGCCGGATTACCACGGAGCCCCGGCCATCAAATCTGTTAGTCGAACTTGCCCGTCTGATTGTCGTTCACGTTGTTGATGTTGCAAATATCGCATCAACACTTCAGATGCGACTTAGTCGCAGCCTTGCCAGAGAAACCGACTCAGCAGCAGCCCTGAGTATTCTTGTCACCGCCTGTGGGGAGATGATGTCCCGACGCGATGGCTGTGATGCATTATTATTACGTAACATGCTGGCAGGAAAAGGGATTAAACTGGCAGCACCGCCACAATATCAGGCGGATATTCATCAACTTATCCGCCACTCTCAACATGTTGCCAATGTCTTACAGCAGTATGAAACCATCGATAATCCCTCCGGCCAGCCGGTTACCTTGCGCAGGGAATGCCAGGATGCGGTTGAGCAGGCTGTGCAGTCCGGCTCGCTATTAATTATTGGTGAACCCGGAGCCGGTAAAAGCGGCGTACTAAATGCGCTGGCCCGTAGCCTGCGCAATCGTGGGGACGATGTTCTTGAACTGGCAGTTGATCACTATTCGGTTGAGTCACTCGAAGGACTGAGCCGTGAACTCCGGCTAGATCATTGCCTGACTGAAGTGCTTGAAGCATGGGATGGTACGTCTCACGGCTGGCTGATTATTGATGCCCTGGATGCGATCCGTGGGGGTAAAGGTGAGGCCGTTTTTCGTCCCCTGATTGAACAGGTACTGAATCAAAAGGGGCGATGGCATGTTATTGCCTCTATTCGCAGTTTCGATTTGCGTATGGGGGTGAAGCTTCGCGATCTGTTTAAAGGTCATCTTCCAGTAGCGGAACGTGCCGATACGCAGTTTTCTTCGGTTCGCCATATTGTTATTCCACGCTGGTCAGATAGCGAATTCAGCCAGTTACTGGAACAATCTTCGGCGCTGACAGCAGCACTTAAGCAGGCTTCTGACAGGCTTCACGATTTAGCAAAAGTACCATTTAATACACGATTGCTGGCTGACCTGGTTTCGCAATATGCGGATATTAATCTGAGTCGTATTTCATCCCAGAGCGAATTATTAAAACTCTACTGGCAGTATCGCGTTGAGAAACATGGGCTGAACGCCCGGCAGTGTCTTAAGGCTCTGGTTGATCATATGATTGCCACTCGTTCACTCAGGGCTCCATCCCTGTTGACGGGCGCAGATGCTGATATGATTGATACACTCTCTCGTGAAGGCGTTGTCGTCAGGGAGGCTAACGATCGCTGGGTACAGTTTCGTCATCATCTGCTCTTTGACTATGCTGCGGCAAAAATATCATTCGATCCTGACGCACTCATTGCGGGAACCTTGCGTTTCCCTAAACAGCAGGCTCAGGGGTTGATGCTTTCTCCCGCACTGGGTTTTGTGCTCCAGGAAATCTGGGATTATAACGAAGATCATCACGGTTTCTGGCAAGCAGTAAGTCATCTGGTTAATGATGGCGATGGCGATCCCATTATCCGTAGTTCGACAGGCCGAATTGCGGCTGAATATCCTGTTGCACAAAACGACCTGCTCTGGCTCGCTAAACGTGTGGCAATGGACGATCAGAACGTTATTTCCACGCTCAGTCATCTCTGCGGCGCGCTGGCAATTCGGTTTGAAGATGAAAAAGAAGTGGCTCTGCTTCCATGGGTATACCTGGTCTCTGCTTTAACGCCTGACATCAATAAAGTCGCGGAGACGTTGCGATTTTTGCTGCATCCGCTTACTAAGCAGGTGACTGATCCTGATCTACGCAATATTCTGGGTACAGCCTGCCGCGCCGTGCTTTCTTATGGCCTTAAGCAGAGTGAGCCGGGCTATTTTGTCAGAAGTGCTATACCTCTCGTTGCAGATACTATCAATACCGATGTTGATGCATCTTGCCGTTTACTGGAGCAAATTATTTCCGTCAAACGTCTCCAGCATTTTGGTTCAGAGGAAATTCCCGTACTCTGTTATAACATCAATAAAATCGCAGATCGTGCGCCTGAGTTTGTCGCCAGGGTATTCGAGTTTGTCTACAGCTACGATGTCACCGAAGAACGGGAAACTACGCTTGGGAACAGCCGAATTCTGCCTTTGAGATCAAATGCCCGACAGGACTATGAATCGGCTCGTTATTCACTCGGTGAGTTTTTCTCCCATTTTCTCGAACAACATCCCGAGCAGGCTGTTGATGCTGCCGTCAACGCTTTAAATGGATACGTTGCCCGGCGCCATCCTATTGATTCCCCTGTGATGCATTTATCCATTTCCGGGAATGATATCTCTCTTAGGGCCGATCGCAGCCACATCTGGGCGTACAATCCTACAGGCGAACACGCGCATGACGGAGAAGTACTGGTTAAGAAACTATTTCAGCATTTGAAAAGCGCGACTGAACCAGACGTGTTAGTTCTCGCAGAACTTATTCGTCAAAAAGCCTCACTGGCAATCTTCTGGGCCAGGCTGTTTCTGGCGGCAAATGAACGTAATGATAGCCTGGTTGATTTTCTCTGGCCCATTGCAGCGCAGGAAGCGTTTATCCAGAACGAAGATACTCGTAAAGATGCTATCGATTTGGTCAGCAAAGGAATTGCCCGGCGTCCAGTGGAGGAACGGCAAATGCTGGAAAATGCAGCATTCCATTATAATTTCTCTGGCTATATTTACCCGGAAGAAGCAAAGAAACGACTGTTATATCGCCTTTTCAACGCGATTGGATCAGATAATCTTTCTACTGAAGCCGCCCGAGACTTTCTGAAAAATACGCAGGGGGATGATGAAATATCAGGCAATAAAAGGCTTTTCGATATTTCTCCGGTCAACGTTAGCACGGGTATACCTTATGATTTTATAGAAGGTCTGGATCAAAATGAGCCAGCCAATGCCATGGTTATCAGTGCTGTCAAAACAGCGAAAGCTGCACTGGGGTTAACAACAAATAATACACTCTCCTCTGAATTATCACTGGAAGATGTTTTTAGCATTCTCGAGCCGCTTCGTGAACAACTCAATGCTGCAAATATTCATACCTATGTGCGCACAACCGCAGAGGATGTTATTGTTCGGGCCTGCGCTGCGGCTGTTGATCAGAAATTATTACCACCTGCCAATGACAACCAGGTAGATGAACTGACCCCTCATTTTTTGGACTTATTGCATATGACTTCTCGCGCAATATCTCCAACTGTCAACGAAGATACCGAGGATAATTTTGCCAACAGCGTTAGCTGGGGCTCTCCTTCACCGAGGATTGATGCTGCACGAATTTTTCTGGATGTAATTCCTTTACGTCCCGATCTGTATGATCGACTGAAACCTGATATCGAAAGGATGTTGATTGACCCTCACCCGGCCGTTCGCCTTCAGGCATCAACACGCCTGTTAAGGTTGTGGGATATTGCTCCGGATAGCGTATGGCATTACCTGAATGAACGCGTGGAGCAGGAAATCAATACCGGCATAATAGAGCATATGGTTGGGGATGGAATTAGACGTCTGCTATATACCGACCCGACGCGTTCTTTCTGTCTCATCCAGAAACTGCTGGGACGTTTTAGTAACGATCCTGAACGTCAGCACCGTATTCGCAAGATAGTTAGCATCGATCTGGCAATTCTCTGGGGAGTCCATGAAATCAGGGAAGCATATGATATTCTTCAATGCTGGATTGTCGATCCCACTATTTATAGCCATGAACTTAAACAAATTTTATTTACATTAAGGGATGGATTCGTTCTTGGCTTTGCCGAACAGAGTACACCGAAGGACATTGGAATCAGACGACGGGCGTTAGATATAGCCTATAGCATTATTGATGCTGCCGGAAAAAAACTGGAAGAGTCTTCACCCCGCACCGATCTGACAGAGATTGAACTGGAAGACGTAAGACGCTGTTTTGCAATTATAGACGGAGCATGTCTGCAACTTCGCTTTGTTTGTGAAGGGAAACATAATCCTGAGAAACCATTAGAAAAAGAAGAGCTTAAGAGATTTCTAAACGAAACTGAACTGCACATGCGGCGCATTGGTGATTGCAGCACGCCACACACTATTTACAACCTTCTGGAACTGCTGGAAACGCTTGTTCCTGTCGATCCTGCAAAATGTTTTGATCTAATGGCCCATGCATTACGTCACGGAACAAGGTTTGGTTTCCAGAACGAACATATGGGAATGGAACAGCTGGTAAAAATGATGGGGGTGTTTCTTGCCGACTATAAAATCATTTTTGAAGAAGAACACCGACGTACCTGTTTGATAGAAAGTCTGGATATTTTTATGGATGCAGGCTGGCCATCTGCCAGGCGTTTGCTTTATAGGTTGCCGGAGTTGATTCAGTGAACGAACAGGTTCGATATTATCTGGTTTAAAAATATTCAGGCCATAACACATGGCCTGATCAAGAATAACCCACGTTAAAAGCTGATAAAATTAGTTATGCAGCATCAAACGCGATATCTTTTCCAGAAGAGATGTCTGACTGACTTCATTATAACGGGTGGTATCGTAAGTTAAAGTTCGCAACAGTAATTCAGTTGCTGGTTGCGTCATCACATCAACCTCTTTACCGTCAAATGTTGTCGCCACCAAATTATAAACTAAGGTTGCCCTGTCCATAATCTGGTTGGGCTGGTTGCTTTTAGTACAAAAAAGTAATGCCTCATTGCCTCGTTTTTCAATAAAGAGTTGTTGATACTGACTGACAGCATGACTTTTAGGTTTCGGCGTTAAGTAGTAAGGCAAACATGTTTTATCCGCCGCACCGAATTTATTAATTTTATCATGATTCTCTTCTGCTACCTGAAGAGAACAACGTTCCGAAGAACCTAATAATCTCGGAATGCGAACAGTATTGTATCGCTTAATCACAACCTGATTTATTGTATCAACAAGATAGAAATTATCATCACGCAATTTATCAATACAGTTGATATTCATCCCCGGAACATTATTACGGAAATCCACCTCATTTGTATACATTTTTGGCTCTGCGATGTTCATTACGCCATGGCTGAATACGACGGGTGTAGCAACGCCATAAAAATCATTCCCTCTTCTGTTTCCGGAAGAGGAGCACCGAATTGAGACAAGAATGTACTCACCATCGTTAATGCTAAAACCGGTAAGTTTCTTTCTCACCAGCACAGCTTCTTTTAGCCAGAGTTCGCTGCGGATCATTTCCAACTTAGCGACAGATACAGGATTAAGAACTTTTTTAACCACTTGGGTAACAGGGTCTTTTTTATTCTGCTCTATGGCTTCAATATTACATCCCTGAAAGACTCGCTGATAATTTTTCTCAAAATCAAGGATGAAATCCACTTTTAGCCTTGAATAATAATCTAACAGATCTTTTTTACCCGCTTTTGCCTCATTCAGTGCCTGCCAGGTAGAGTTTAAAAAGGTATCTTCACCAAGGGAAATGCTGGACCCATTTATTTTTTTAGACTGATTAAGCACCAGATAGTTAATATTTCTATCAAGATCAATAAGTTCCTGAGGTGAAATTATATCTACTGCACCTAATTCTTTTTTCAGATAGTGAATAAATCGTTGGTGCGCTTCTGGTTCTTCGCCATTATCAAGATTGTCTATAATAACTAACGGGCGTTGAAGTGCTTTGATATTGGTCGTTAAAAAGTCTAACTGACTGTGGGTTGCACAAAAAACACGTGGTGAAAAAGCGATGTCAGCCTGAGCCAGTATATCACCGAGCACGTTTTGAACCAGATTTTCTGCATGATTTTTGCAGCCAGAATAAGCTTTACTGGCAAAACGCATATAGGGCATTTTCCGGTATTTTCTACCATCTACTTTCTCAAACAACTGCAATGATTTTTTACCCTTAATCAGAATCCGACCATAATCGCTGAGTACACCAAGCTCTTCCGCTTTAGCTCTGAAGCAGACCCCTTTCAGGGTAAAAGTGAGGTCGCCATAATCCGGGCTGTAAAAGAGGTCACTTTGCAATGCATCGACGTAATAGTTTCCTCTCTTGTCTGGTTCTTCTTTTTGTACGACGGCACCCAGAAAAATTTCGCTATTATAAGCCCCATGACTCACATCAAAATACTTTCCGGCATTATCTAAAAAATGTAGTTTCAGACGCAGCCCGAGCACAGTTTGAGAAATTTTATATTGATCAAAGCCCTTTATTTTTACTTCATTAATCCATTGATAATACGGACGGGCATCTGGTGAAAGAAACATCACTAGATAGTTGTTTGCTTTTTTTAACGTTTGATACTGGAACTCCCTGTTATTCTTCACTCCCAATTTTAACGATAATATATTTTGAATTTCTCTGTGCAATTCAATAAAAAAATCATCCCATTTCATGGAGTATTCTTTTACCTTAGTGATACAGATAGCATCAATTCCCCAATCATTTGTCGAGGGTAATTGCAGAAGTTTTTCCAACATTACATCTGCAGCATCATGAATATCAAAGAGCTGTGTTCGTGCTTTAGGTGCATAATCTGGAGGCTGAAGGTCCCATTCGGCAGCCATCACAACATCCGTTTCATTATGCTGTAGACTATCAGTTACATCAGTCATAATTCACTCCTAAAATATTAAGTAAGTATTGATTTATTCTTAATTCTGATTTTATTTTTGCATCATAAGGATTTTTGCCATTATCTTTTTCATAAGATGAAATATTTTTAAAAAGGTTATAATAGCAGATGCCCTTATGGTTAGAGTGTTCGGCACGAATGTTGAGGCTGTTTAAAGCATATCGGGTATTAAGATAAACGACGTCAACACCATCAAACTGTGTTTTTGCTGCAACTATTTTCTGCAACTCACTGACTTTTCCCAATGAGTTATTATGCATTTTTTTCGCTAATTGACGGTTATTTCCTTGCATTCGCCAGTTTTTTACATCGATTGCAACAATTCGGTTCTTGTTAATGCAATACACATCAAACAACTCATAACAATGACTATCCAGATAGTGTGATAGCTCTTGTGATGGAATGGGCGTAATATTCATTTCCTGGAGCACAAGATGTAATTGCCATTCACCAATATTGCCAATTAGAAGTGGCATCAATGAAGGAATGGGGATGTATTGTTGTAAAGGCTTGGCATCTAATCCCAGAATCTTCGCAAAAATACGCTGTTCAGTTCCGGATGACTCTTCAGCCATGGCTTCATGATATTGGGGTAAACAATATTCCGGTTTGTATGGATTTGCTCCAGCTGAAATATCTGTTAATCCATAACCATCTAAGGTTTTAGCCAGTATTACACTTTTCCAATCGGCAGTACGCTCCAGATAAAAATGGCTTACACAGTCGCTAAGGTAAGCATTTTTCTTAATAATCACGTTGCGTTTAAGACGCTTTATATATGACTGAGGATCGGTAAAACTGTCCCGGTGACGTAATGCTTCATTTAACTCAATTGCATCTCGATCACCTTGCCTTGCCAGTGGCAGAATTTTATTTTTCAGTTCAGCTTCAAAGTCGCTATACATATCTATTGCTTTAGCAACTTTAATTTCAAATTCGCTACGTTGACTATCGGAAGAAAAGCTGGCTTTTAATAAATCCTTTTTTGAGCGTTTGAACCATAGGTGGTTATGCAGACTCAGGGAAGCAAGTAACGATTGTGCATTTGGGTGACGATCCAAATCCCGAAAAACACACAATGCATTATGATGAACACCAGAAGGTAAACGAATAACCCCATTCATTTGGGCATCACGCCGTTCTGTACGGCCAATAGTTTGCATTGCAATTTTATGAAGCTCGACGGTATGTTCAGTATCCAGCAATTGGGCAGCATCAGAATCAACTAGATCCGTATCGAAATCACCAACCTGACGAGGCACACTTCCATGAGCATAATGCTTGAGTAAGGTAATATAATTTTCCAGCGTGTTTCGCGATGGAGTTGCATTAATCTGACTCCAGTAGCTACCGCAGACCATTGCTAATTCATCGAAGTCGATTTGCTCTGAATCTGCTCCTGTAGGTTCTGACGGTACCGGATAAGTGACATAGTAATTAAGCCCTGTGCCAGCCCCCTGGAAGTGGGAAACCATGCATATTGCTAAGTTTTGGTGATCAATTTGCAGATAGTCTCTTACCGGATCTTCCCGGTTGAGTTTTGAATCAAACATGACGACACGCAATCTATGCCGCTCAGCAAAAGGAGTGATTTCAAATACACGAGGTAAATCATTCCCCCGACGTGTTTCATTGTCAAGAATAGCAACCCCACGATAGGGATTTGCACTTAACTTATTGGCACGAAGAAAATTCCCGATAATCGCAAAAAAACGGCTACTGATCCCAATACATAAAATGTGCCGGCCAGTATAGGCCGCAAGTAACATACTCTGTAACTGACGATGAAACTCTCGTTTATGATAGCGATTAAACTGAACTGATGTAGAGTATGGTTCGAGCATTTTGAGCCAGAAACGATATGCATTCCTGAACTCAGGCTCCTCGTTTTGTGGTAAAAACTCCAGTACCTGATCGTCAAATACCTCCAGCGCTACAGGGCGGTGAAGGTTTCTGTTATCGCGGATCGCCGACAGGGGCGAAGCAGAATCAACATCCCGCTGCCTGATGCGATAGTTCAAGTCACGGGCGTATTTATCCAGAAACGGGCGGCTGTACTGCCCATTATACGTTGCAGGAAATCCTGCTGTAGCTGACAGTAAAATAATAGTATTACGTGTATTATAAAGCACACGTAATAATGCTATTTCGGGTAACTCCTTAATTAACTCCATCCGAAATTTGAGTAATACCCATCCCCTCAGTTGTTCAGCCTCAATTCTTACCTGTTCACGTGGCGAAAGGGAAAACAATGTTTTGGGTTGAAAATAGGTAAAAAAGTCATCTATCAACTGTTCTTTCTGAGGCTCACTGGAAGATAAATGATCTATATCTCCTTTAATGCTTTGGGCTTTACGAATGAAAACTGATAATGGGTTATTCTGATTTGCCATCTCCTGCTGTGCCAGCAAATCGCAGACATGTTTGGGTGTTTCCAGCCGAGCAGAGGCTAATAATAGAGCGGTCAGTGTCTGATACAGTTCATATAAGGTAAATTCATCTGGAACTTTTTTTTCATCTTCAGAAACATAGACTTCAGTGTATGAGTGACGCCCGTGACTACGTAAATGAATACGACGAAGATCTGACTCACGGTAAAATCGCTGAATCTGATAACTGAAAATATTACCAATTAACGCGATAACCTGCTCAGCATTACGGCTATCGACGACGATATCAAGCAAACTATTTCTAAAGAGTCTGGTCAGCTTCTTAAGATCGAAATCTGGTCGTAAATCACATTGTAATAAGGCTTTGTTGATCTCATCGACATAATTTTTCAGAGGGGTATACCCTGGCGCTCTTTCATCTGAAGAACATTCATCCACATATTCCAGTACACGATGTAAAATTGCCAGTAACGAAGGAAGTTGCTGATCGTCGTTCATTAATGTCTGGCAAACATTCTGCTGGAAGATACGGTAGGCTTCGTGCTCTTCGTCCAGAACTAATGTAAAACGAATATCACGTTGTGCAAAAGGTGAGTCTTCGTCGGTTATCCAATATTGCTCTTTTAAGCTCTCAATTCGCTGTGGATTAGTCTGGTTAGCAATCTCGCCTAACGGATTCACTTTGAGGCTTTTTTTCTGACCCAGAACGTGGTCCAGGTTTTGTGAACTCCGGTGATAGCCGCCTTCTTTATCGCGTTTCAGTAACAGCACACTGCCATCGAACTTTTTCGTCGTGGCCAACAGGATACATCGGCGATACAGTGCAATCTGAAACGGGAAAAGATGTTTAACCATTTCCGTCGCCAGTGCATATCGAGGGTTAGTCGCCTCCCCATCAAGTAAAGCCGCCAGATCCTGATTCAGGGCATTAAGCATCGCCACAGTCGCTTCCTGTAAGCGGCCGGCTAAATGAAAACTATTGAGACGTAACTCATCCTCCAGACGTTTTTGTTCAAACGTTGCCCCCACTTTAATCTCTGTTTCCAGACGTACTTCCAAACTATTACGTGCATCAACTTCAGCTTTCAGACGTTGAAAAATAAGCTGAATTTCACCCGACATCAATTCGTTGGCTTGCTTGATCCAGCGACGATAACGTTCCCGGTTTGTAGGTGTTTTCCCTTCAGGAGATTTGACCCATGACGTAAAACCAAGATCTGCGACATCCCCTTGCGAAAGATAAGGTAACAATTCAATCTTCTTATCTCGGGCGCGAGCGATGAGTTGTTCCGGGATGTCAATTTGTGATTTCAACGGTGTGATAAACACCAGATTGCGATGACTATTGCCAGGGTTGATTGCTGGATTTACGCTTTCGATGTATTGAGCAAAAACGTTATAGCTTTTACCGCTCGCCGTACCATCCTGGGATTGAATCAGTAGTGGTGTATCTGCTTCGGTAAAAGCGTAAAACGTACCGGCCTGTTTTCTTGCTGCGGTAATGGCTTCTCTGACACTTTGTGGTAATGGAAGATGTCGGGAGTTGTGATTTTGTTCGGACTGCATATCTTCAATTCCTTCTGGCACAACTGCATTTTGAAAATCAGGTATGGACGTTTAACGCACCAGACACAACAATAGAGGGCTATGTGAAATACTTTCTGGGGCGGCTTGAATTCGAAAGGTGGTACGGACACTTATTATGCTACGCTCAATCACTATTGTGATGGTAGTTAAGTGCGTATTTTACCTGACATTATGCAAATGTCAGAAACTTAATCCCATATTTTTATATGGTTAAAAATTCATGTCTGCTGCTGATTGATTTGCTTCGAATTGGTTCATATCTCACCGCTGAGCTACGTCTGGATATGCAGGCAGATATGGTATAGATGATATGCTGGTTCATTGTACTTGGCTTGCATGACGGGAGGAAAAGTCAGTAGTAAAAAGGTGGTCATTCTGGTGGTCTTGACAACCAAGAAATTTTACTTTAGCTTACCAATCAGCCAGTTAATGGCAAAGGCGATCCCAGTCAGAGGAGCCAAATTTGAAAAAGCAGATGTCGCAAGACATCTGCTTTTTTGCTTTCTAAAGCCGGCGCGTTTACAGCACAAATCCGTAGTGCGAACCGTCAGGCAATTCCACATCCAGCCGCAGCTTACCGCCCGCCGCTTCCACATAGCGCTTCAGCGAAGAGAGTTTTAAATCGCGCCCCGGCTTTTCCATCCCTGCTACAGTCGGCTGTTTAATGCCCAGCGCCTGCGCCATCTCCACCTGGGTTTTCTTCACTTTTTCGCGCAGTTCCGCAAGGTGGATATTGAGCAGGATCTCCGTGGCCATCGCCCGCGCTTCGGCGACGACCTCAGGCTTTTCATCCGCAAGCAGCTGTTCCAGCGTTCTGCCCATTGCATTACTCCTCGTCGTAAAATTGGTTCAAATATTCGCTGAATTCATGGTCGGCGATAGGGATCATCTCATCATAGAAGCGCTTGTCATTGCCGACCTTATTACCCGCACACAGCAGAATGCCAGTACGGGAAGGATCGAAGGCAAACAACACGCGAATGGGATCGCCCCGACTCTGCACGCGCAGCTCTTTCATATTACTGAAACGCGATCCATGAACCGTATCGGCATACGGCCGCGCTAATCCCGGCCCCTTATCTTCCAGCACCATCATTGCAGCAAGTACGCTGGCACGGTCGGTATCATTCTGCACGCTTAACCAGTCATCAAACCTGTCTGTCGTAGCGATTAACCACACATGACCTCCTTATCAATATAGATTCAAACCTATATAGGTGTAAAGCGATAATGCGCATGATGGGGCGGGTTAAATGAAAAATCACTGATGATTTTTAGACACGTCGAGTTTGATTCCAGGGAATGGGCCTTCCTCAGCAAAACTGCAATAAATCGTGGAAGCTATAACGCAATTTTTACGATGGCAGTGGGTTTAATAACGCTACACATTCAATACAGAACACGTAAAAAATCACCGCATCGTGGCGTGCTATTATTTTTTTCAGCAATATTTCACCACCAGACATCACCCCCTTTTATGGTTAACTATGCTGCGTAAAAAGATTTCGCTCGCTCTGCTGTTAATTTTTACTTTTCTCTGCCAGCAAACCTATGCGGCTCATAAATCAACGTCGATATTAAAAACACATACTGAAAAAACCTATCAAACGCGGTCACGGGTAAATAAGCGCACAAAAACAATAAAGTCGCGGAAAACAAATAAGGTAAAAGATAAAAAAAACAACGGAACGCGTCATGTTATTCCCTCCTCCTTTGCCTATAACCCGGAGTGGGATGGAATGAATGGATATTCCCAATGGCTTGCGGGCCCTTATACGTCAGAGCATACCCACCAGAACCATCTGGCAGACAGCGCTGAGAGTTTTTATAGCGACCACCTGCGTGACACCACGGAAAAGGTCGTGAAGCGGCTGCAAGACCAGCTTGGTAAGCCGTATGTCTGGGGCGGAGCCTCGCCTGCACGGGGGTTCGATTGCAGTGGCCTGGTCTTTTTTGCTTATAACCAACATTTGCTGTCCAGGCTTCCGCGTACCGCTAATGAAATGTATCACGATAAACACGCGCACCCGGTTGCCAAAAATGACCTCAAGCGCGGAGACTTAATCTTCTTTGCTATTCACTCTCAGGGCGAACATGCCGATCATGTGGGGGTATATCTCGGCGAGGGCGATTTTATTGAAGCACCGCGTACGGGTTTAAATATTCGTATTAGCCATTTTGACGGCGATTTTTGGCAGGACCATTATTTGGGCGCAAGACGAATTCTTACTGCAAAAAATATCCAGTAAAACTGGCAAATATCAATAGAGAGAAATGTCACCTGCTATTAAGGCGTAAGTCCCCGGCAGGTGACAGCAGCAAAATTTTATTTAGCCGGTCGCCCTTCCGCCGGACAAGTCAAACGCCGCCCCGCTGTTGAAGGTACACGCGGCGGAACTGAGCCACATCGCCATTTCCGCCACTTCTTCCACGGTGCCTAACCGCCCCTGGGGTGATTTAGCAATCATGGTCGCCACATGCTCAGGCGCCATCTGGGCCAATAGCGGCGTTTCAATCGCGGCGGGCGCGATGCAGTTTACCCGCAAGCCGCTTTGCGCATGTTCTTTGGCGAGGGATTTTGTCAGGGCGATCACCCCCGCTTTCGCCGCGCTGTAGGCCGACGCGTTCGGCGTACCCTCTTTGCCCGCCAGCGACGCCAGATTCACCAGCCAACTCTGCGGCTGGGCCAGCAACGCCGGAACAAAGGTTCGACATACCTCAAATGTGCCGTTCAGATTAACGTCGACAATTTGCCGCCAGATAGCCGGATCGTAATCAATCAGCGGCATCGTCGGGCCCGCGAAACCGGCACAGTGGACCAACGTGTCCAGCCTGCCGCTGGTTTGCAGGATCGCCTCGCGCGCTGCTGCCAGTGAGGCCGGTTGGATGATATCCAGCGGCAGTTGAAAGCCGTCGCGGGCGGGATAATCCACATCCAGCATCCAGACCTGCGCGCCCGCCTGCTGAAAGCGGGCGCTTATCGCCTCGCCAATACCGCGCGCCGCGCCGGTCACCGCCACCACGCGGCCAGAAAAATCGTATTGCGGAAAACCATTATTCACATGCATGTTCTTCTCCGGGATTTGCCGTCAGCAAAATACGGAAAAGCGGGCTACACCAGTTGCTTCTGGATGGCCGCCACGCAGGCGCGGATCGCACCGATGGCGTCATCGGCCTGCAAGGCGTCGAACCGGTAAGTTGGCATACTCACGCTGATACACCCCACCGCCTGCTGGCCGCTGTTAACAATCGCACTTCCGTAGCAGCAGATATCCAGTTCGTTTTCCTGAATATCCTGCGAATAGCCACGTTCGCGGGTGCGATTGATCTCTTCAGTGATGCCCGCCCGGTCAGTGATCGTATGCTGCGTGAAAGACGTCGGGGTAATTTTCGCCAACATCTGCTCGACCTGCCCGGCGCTGTGCGCCGCCAGCCACGCTTTCCCAACAGAACTGGAAAACAGACTCACGCGGGTCCCGATCCGCGAGGCCATCCGCACTGTGCGATTGGCTTCCAGCTTATCGATGTAAACCATTTCCAGGCCATCGGGGATGGCGAGGTGGACGGTTTCATCCAGCCGGTCGCGCAACTGCTCAATATGCGGTCTGGCGATCTGCCGCAGATCGTGGGTCTCCAGGCTGCGCCAGGCAAGGCTCACCAGGCGCGGCCCGAGGTTCAGGGTGTCGTTGTCGTATCTGAGCATCCCTTCCACCACCAGCGCCTCGACAATGCGGTGCACGGTGGGGCGCGGCATGCCAAGCTGCTTTGCCAGGCCGCTGATATTCAGTTGGCCTGGGGTTTCCGATACGGCCTGCAACGCCCGCATAAACTTCTGAAATGCGGCAGTTCCGGGTACAGCGTGCGTGTTTTCCATCGTCTCTTTTCGGGTTATACGGTCAGGTATCCTCCATCCACGGCCAGAATTGTGCCGGTAATAAAGGATGCCGCCGGGCTGCACAGGAAGGTAACGGCCTGGGCCACATCCTCCGGCGTACCCCAGCGTTTTAGCGGGGTACGCGACAGGATCGGCCCGGCGCGTTCAGCATCATCCTGCAACGCCTGGGTTAATGGGGTGGCAATCCAGCCGGGGGCGATCGCGTTAACGCGGATCTGCTCGTCGGCATAAGCAATTGCCAGGGATTTGGTCAGCTGCATCACGCCACCTTTACTGGCGCTGTAACCGGGCACCAGCCCGCCGCCAAAGAAGCTCAGCATCGAAGCGGTATTCACAATGCAGCCCGCGCTTTGCGCAAGCTTAGGCCGGGCTATGGCGCAGCAGCGCAGCGTGCCGTTCAGGTTGATATCAATGACGTCTTCAAAAGTATCAATCTGATGCTCGGCGCCGCGCTTAATCACCCCGGCGCAGTTGATGAGGATATCAAGCCGGGGGAGATCATCAACAATATGCTGGATCTGTGTGGTGTTGCGCACATCCAGCTCGCGAACCGTGATGCCGCGCGGCAGGTTGTTGCACTCGCTGTTGACCCCGGCGGCGATGACGCTGGCCCCCAACTGCGACAGCATGGTGGCGATACCTGCGCCGATCCCGGAGGTCCCTCCGGTGACCAGCGCAGTTTTACCGGCGAAAAGCTCAGCGTGAAACGTCATAATTATTGGCCTCGTGGTGAATATCGGTAACGGCACTGTCATCCGGCAGCGGTTTTTTGACTAAAACGAAGTAAACGGCGGCAGCCAGCACGGCGATCCCGGCGCTGACCAGCAGCGCGTTGTCATATACCCCGGTACGCTCAACGATAGCGCCGGTAATAATGGGCGCGAGAGAACCGCCGAAATAGCCACCGCAGTTCTGGATACTGCCGAGGGACGCCACCTGGCGCTTGGGCACAATTACCGTCGCCATGGTCCAGCAGGCCGCGCTCGCCAGGTTGATAAAGAACATCGCCAGGCAGATATAACCCACCGCCAGCGTGGTGCTGGTGGTGAAGATCGCCGGAACGGTAAATGCCGCGCCGCCCAGCAGACCCAGGCATACCGGCCACTTACGGCTGTTGATCACGCTGATGCCGCGGTTGGCTAAGATATCCACCACCCGCCCGGCAACCACCATGCCAACCATGCCGAAAATGTACGGGATCGCCACCACCCAGCCGGTACGCGCCAGCGATAATCCGCGCGCATGTTCCAGATAGCCCGGCAGCCAGGTCAGGTACAGCCAGACCATATAGATCACGCCCATAAATCCGAGCAGCATCCCCCAGGTCGTCGCGTGCGTGAACAGCCCGCGCCACTCGCGTCCGGTGATTTTCTTCTCGGTATCGGTAAAACGCTCGCCCGCGTCGAGGTACTGTTTATCTTCCTGGGTTAGTGTCACTTCGTTACGGTTGCGGTAAATCAGATACCAGCCGATAGCCAGCATGACGCCGAGTATGCCGGTGATGATAAACATCCAGCGCCAGCCGACGGTGAGCATAATTACCGTTAACAGCGGCGGCGCGATGCAGGGGCCGATACAGCTGGAGGCGACGAAGATCCCGGTGGGTGTACCGCGCTCTTTCAGGTTGTACCATTCGCTGATCACCTTCGCGCCCGCCGGGAACAGCGGCGCTTCCGCCACGCCCAGTACGGCGCGGGAAACCAGAAACGTACTCAAGGAGTTGACCATCCCGCAAGCAGCCTGGGCCACCGACCAGAAAAACATGCCGAAACCCAGCATCATGCGCGCGCCGAAGCGATCGAGCAGCGCCCCCACAGGAAGCTGGGAAAAGGCATAAGCCAGGGAAAATGCCGACAGCAGCCAGCCCATCTCGGTGGGCGTAATATGCATCTCTTCGCGGATGGTGGTATTTGCGATGGAGAGCGCGCTGCGGTCGATATAGTTGATGACGCCGGCAATAGTCAGAAACAGGATCGCAACTAACTGAATGCGCGCCACGCGTTGAGTTTTAGGGACAGAAGTCATAGCGATGTCTCTTTAATTATTATGTGCAGGTGAAAGGACAGACAGCTATCGGATGAACTGGTCGACGTAGTCCGCACCCAGGCCACATTCGGCGTAGTGCTTGCGGCACATATCGATTTTGGTGAACACATCTTCGAATCCGGCGTGATTACCCCAGGGATCGACGTAATACATACAGCCGTGCACCTGGAACAGGGTGATCATCTCTTCCACACCTTCATCCACTACCAGGGTATGGGTTTCTCCCGGCGGTTCGAACGCATAAGCGCCTTCGGTGGCTTCCCAGTCGTGCTCAAGATAGCGCCAGCGGCCTTTCAGCACGAACGCATGCACCGGCCCCGGATGGCGGTGGCGGCTTAACACGCCGGATTTACGTACCCGCAGCAGGTTCATCCAGTACCCGCCCGAGCGGCTCAGGCACAAGGGACGGAACCAGACATTGTCCGCCTGCGGCACCCAGATCCGCTCGTCGGTCGGGATCGCGCCCGGCACCACCAGATCCGGGATCATCTCTTTCGGTTGGTCAAACTGGTACGGCATTCGGCGCAGGGTTTCTGCATCGCTGGTCATTGTGTTGTCACTCATATCGCCCTCTTTGTTCACATTGTGGACATATAATCCATGATATGGATGAAAAAGGTATACGCTTAAAAACGCAGCGATCCACAAACCGCGTCCAGAATTGTGCTTTAAATCACCAAATGGATACATTACAGCAACATTAATGCAACCAAATCGGCAATGACGCTTAAAGTGAAACAAGGTTCTGAAAAAAAGAGACACACATTCCAGAGATTGCAATTGGGGCTTGCACCCTCTGATGCGCCACATACACTTTTGATGGGAACTGATAACTACAAGCCTTGCTCGCCTTTACCTTTTGCCCTTTAACGCAGGAGTCCTGATGATGAGTACCCCACTGTTTCACGGCGTTATCCCTCCGGTTGCCACCCTTTTCGACGATGAAGGCCGCTTTTCACCACAACAGCAGGCACGGCTCATTGAACGGCTGGTCGCCAGCGATATCGACGGGCTATTTTTTCTCGGCAGCGCCGGGGAATTCGCTCATATGTCCGACGCGCTGCGCCAGGAAATTGCAGAATTTTGTATTAAGCAGGTGGCGGGACGTAAACCGGTACTGATCGGCATTGGGCATTCTGGCACCCAACAGGCGATTGAGCTGGGATTACACGCCCAGCGCTGCGGGGCTGACGGTGTAGTGGCAATCAACCCGTTCTATAATCCGCTCAGCGAAAGCAATCTGATTGCCCACTATCAGCGCATCAGCACGGCACTGGAACTGCCGGTACTGCTGTATAACTTCCCGGCCCTGACCGGGCAGCCGCTGCCGGTATCGGTGATTGTCGAGCTGGCAAAAACCTGCCCGAACATTGTCGGGCTAAAAGATACCGTGGACACGCTGTCGCATATCCGCGAAACCCTGGCGGCGGTAAAACCGGTACGACCGGATTTCGCGGTGTTCGCTGGTTATGATGAATATCTGTTTGGTACGTTGATTTTAGGCGGCGACGGCTGTATTCCGGCCAGCGCTAACTTTGCGCCCCAGCTGACCTGCGGCATTCTTAAAGCCTGGCGCGAGCAGGATTACGCCAAAGCGGTGGAACTCCAGCAGCGCCTGTCGCTGATCCCGCCGCTGTACGGCATCGATCTGCCGTTCTACAACGCCATTAAATATGCGCTTCAGCTCACCGGGCTGGATATTTCCTGCAACAGTCTGCCTCCCGCCTCCCCGCTGACGGACGAGATGAAAAGCCAGATAAAAGGGATTTTGCAACAGAGCGGCGTGATTTAACGCGACACCGCCGTCTTGCGACGGCGGCTTGCTTCAGGCTTTCGTGACATTTCCCCACACCAGACTTCCCAGGTGAAAGGTAGCCGCGCGGGGTGAAATCCGCGCCACCGCTTCTGCCGAACAGGACGCCGCCACCAGCACAAAACTGGCTTCATCCTGCGCCTTCGGCCAGGCGCGCTGGCCTTTATCATCCAGCGGTAGCACGTCCCCGGTGGCGATCGCCAGCGAGCGCAACAGGGTAAATTCAGTGGGGCGAATATAGCGCTGGATGTAAAGATTGGCTTTTTCCAGCATGTCGCCGAGGCCAAACGGCGACCAGTGGTCAATCACGCGTTTCGTCCTGCTTATCAATATCCGCGCCTTCAGAAAGTAAATACGAGACCGCCTCGTAGTGTTTATTCAGGCTGGCAAGGGTAATTGCCGTTCTGCCCTGGCGGTTGGTGCAGTTAATATCAACACCGTTATCCAGACAGGATTTAAGGGCAGTGATATCGCCCTGCTGCGCGGCAAGTAAAAATTCGCTAATCAGTTCATGCTGAGACATAGGGTTCTCCCCGTCAGGGCCAGGGGAAATAGAGTAATTTCGCGCTGGTTAATCATTGGATGCTAACTGATTCTGAGAATAGCAACACTGCATGGGGAATAACATCCGTTTGAAATGCATTCATCGGAAGGGGATAGATTGTTGAATAATTTTTAATAATCGGGCTTTTGTGTGCGGCAGCGCACCGTTTAAGCGTGCCGCGCTCACATTTTGAGCGCGTAAATGGGAGGCTAAAGGCCGGTTTTTGAGGGCACTGATGAGAAGCGTTGTCATCAAATGCTCAAAACGTGAAGCCAGGCAGGTTTATTGTAACAACAGTGTTAAATTGTATTCAAAACTGGTAACGCGCCACTGAAAAAGGAAAACGGCCATGAATTCCATCTTTACCGAAGAAAACCTGCATACGTTTACCATGGCTGCCCGCTACGCCAGTTTCAGCAAGGCCGCAGATGAGCTGGGCGTGACGACATCGGCGGTGAGCTATACCATCAAGCGCATTGAAACCTATCTCGATGTGGTGCTGTTTGCGCGTAATACCCGCAGCATTGAGCTGACCGAATCGGGGTTTTACTTTTATCGCAAAGCCATCGATTTGTTGAATGACTTTCACGCCATTAAACGCGGTATCGATACTATTTCCCAGGGCATTGAGGCCAGGGTGCGGATTTGCATCAACCAGTTGCTTTACACACCGCGCCATACCGCCAGGCTGTTGCAAACTCTGAAAAAGCAGTTCCCGACCTGCCAGATCACCGTGACCACCGAGGTCTATAACGGCGTGTAGGATTCAATTATTAATAATCAGGCCAATATCGCCATTGGCGCGCCCGATACGCTGCTTGATGGCGGCGGCATTGATTACACCGAAATTGGCGCGGTGCGCTGGGAGTTCGCTATCGCGCCGACCCACCCGCTGGCGCTGATGCCGGAGCCGATCACCGAAAGCCAGCTGCGGCTTTACCCGAATATCATGGTGGAAGACACCGCCCATACCATCAATAAAAAGGTCGGCTGGCTGCTGCACGGGCAGGAAGCGATTCTGGTGCCGGACTTCAATACCAAATGCCAGTGCCAGATCTTAGGTGAAGGCATCGGCTTTTTACCGGCCTATATGGTGAAAGAGCCCAAAGAACATGGGCTGCTGGTGACCAAAACGATTCACAACCCGCGTCAGGATTCACGGATGCTGCTGGCGACGCAACACGCCGCAACGGTGCAAGTGACCCAGTGGATCAAAAAACAGTTTGCCCCGGATGGCGTGTTGACGGCGATTTATCACGATCTGCTGTGGCGCGAGTAGGTTAAAGCTGGATATTACTTTCTGCCAGGCTGCCCATTTCGGTATAAATCGCGCAAGCGGCATCCACCAGATGCATCGCCAGCGCCGCACCGCTGCCCTCGCCAAGACGCATCCCCATATGCAGATACGGCTCGAGTCCCAGCGCGTTTAGCGCAACCGTCGCGCCTTTTTCCGCCGAGAAATGCGACGGGATCAGATAAGGTCGTGCCGCCGGGGCGATTTTGCAGGCCGCCAGCGCAGCCGCGTAGGAGAGGAAGCCGTCCAGCACCACCGGCAAACCGCAGCGCGCCGCGCCGAGGATCGTCCCGGTCATGCCTAATAAATCATAGCCGCCGACTTTTGCCAGCACATCGACCCCGTCACTGGCATCCGGCTGGTTGACGGTAATCGCCTGTTGCACCACCGTCACTTTATGAGCGATTTTCTCCGGCGGGAAGTTAGCCCCAAGCCCGACGACATCCGCGGGTGACGCATCGGCCAGCACGCTGACCATCGCCGCCGCCGGGGTAGTATTCGCCATACCCAGCTCACCCACGCCAAACACTTTTACGCCCCGCTCCGCCAGTTCGCAGGTATGGGCGATCACGCTCGCCAGCAATGCATTCGCCACCTGGCGCGACATCGCGGGCTCCCGAGCGATATTGCCGCTGCCGCGCGCCACCTTCAGACTGAAAATGCCCGGCAGCGGATCGCTGTCGATGCCGATATCGATGACATGCACATCTGCGCCCGCCTGCTTCGCCAGTACGCATACGCCGGTATTGTTGCGCAGCATATTCATCGCCTGAATAGCGGTAACCGCTTTAGGCGAAAGGGTGACCTGCTCATCATAAACGCCGTGATCGGCGCACATCACCATAATGGCTTTTTTGGCCTCCTGCGGTTTCCCGTAAAAACCCGGCATACCGGCCAGTTGCACCGCCAGGCTTTCCAGACGGCCCAGGCTTCCCGGCGGCTTCAGCAGGCCATCAAGATGGGTTTGCGCCTGGCGCATGGCATTTTCGTCAAGAGGGGGGATCGCGTTAATCAGTGAGGCCAGTGTTTGCATGTGTGTGCTCGTTATAAAAGGGCAATAAGAAAGAGGACTTCGCCAAGCTCAATGGCTGCGCCAAGTGTGTCTCCGGTCTGACCGCGCAGGGTGCGTTTAATCGCCATGCCGATCAGCGCAATGGCGAGTGTCGCGATCAACCAGGCCAGCAGGCCGCTGCCAGGCAGCAGAACCAGGCACAGCACCGCGCTGGTCACCAGCGTGATGGCAGTTTGCGCGAGGGTCACTTTGCCGATGAAAATATTGCCGAGGCCGTTATCGCGGGCGTAGCGCTGGCGGTACATCAGCAGCACCACCGCGCCGCGCCCCACCACGCTTGCCAGAATCAGTACCGGCAGCATCGAAAAGCCGCGCAGCGCCAGTTCGTTTACTACCAGTACTTTCGCCAGCAGTACGAAAATCAGCCCCAGCCCGCCGTGAGTGCCGAGGCGGCTGTCGCGCATGATCTCCAGCTTTCTTTCACGGGTGCGGGCAGAAAACAGCCCGTCGCAGGTATCCGCCAGGCCATCCAGATGAAAGCCGCCGGTCAGCGCTGCCAGCGCCAGTACGTAAAACAGCGCGGCAAGCGGCGTGCCGCACCAGGGGACCAGCAGCATAAACACGCCCGCGGCAATCGTGCCGAGCACCATGCCCACCCACGGGAACAACACGATACCGCGTGAATACTGTTCCAACTCCAGCCCCTGCGACCACCGGTAAGGCACCGGCAGACGGCTCATAAACGCGAGAGTGGCAAAAAAAGTCCGTATCATTTTTTCTCCGTGGTACCAGAAAAGTTAAAACATGACGAATAGCAGGCTGAATAACAGCAGCGCCAGCAGTGACGCAACATTCATCAGGCGAATGGTCGCGGGGATGTCGTCGACGCTTATTTCGCGGGTCGCCTCGCCGATCCAGGGTTTCTCTACCCGTTCGCCAAAGTAATCGTTCGGCCCGCCGAGCCGGATCCCCAGCGCGCCAGCTACCGTGCCTTCCGGCCAGGCGCAATTGGGGCTGCTGTGGTTGCGCCTGTCGCGCCAGCCGATACGCAGCGCCGATGAAGCGTCATTGCCGCAGAGTTTTGCCGCCAGCGCCAGCAGCAGCCAGCTTAAACGCGCCGGAATAAAATTGGCGATGTCGTCGATACGCGCCGAGACCATACCAATCGCCCGGTACTTTTGGTGTTTATAACCCACCATCGAGTCGAGGGTGTTGACCGCTTTATAGGCCAATGCGAGTGGCGCGCCGCCGAGCAGCAGAAAAAACAGCGGCGCAATCACGCCATCAACGCTGTTTTCAGCCACGGTTTCCACCACCGCACGGGTGATTTGCGGCGGTTGAAGCTGGGACGTATCGCGCCCGACAATCCAGGAGAGTTTTTCGCGGCTCTGCATTAAATCGCCTGCCCGCAGTGGTTTTTCAACCTCGCGCGCGGCATCGCCAAGACAGCGCCCGGCCAGCAGGGTGTAGATCATCCAGATTTCTACCGCCACGCCGAGCCATGCGTGCAGCCTGTAGGCCAGCGCCAGAATGCCCCACGACAGCGCCCATGTGGCACCCACAACGATGATCCACAGCAGCGCGCCGCCCAGCATCAGGGCGCGATCGCTGCGAGAGACGCGGCGAATGGCGCGTTGCACAAAATTAATAACATTGCCGATTACGCGGATGGGATGCGGCCAGTGTTGCGGATCGCCAAGCCAACAATCGAGCAGCCAGGCTGCCCACCAGATGAAAAGGGTCATCAGGATTTCCCGTCGCGCCAATGATAAGTAAGTAAAAGAAGTTGGGTTTCAGTTAACCGGAGCCGTGGGATCGGCCCGGGTTGACTTAAGCAGAATGAAAAACGGCGGCATGAATAATCAGTGCCGCCGTCTTGTTAAATCATTCTTTAATTTCAGGTGCTTTCAGCTCGCCCATCACTTTGAGCTTTTTGGAGATCTCGCGACGTTCTTTAGACAGTTCGGCGTTTTTGATGATGTAGTCATCCACGCGGTCTTCGTAGTCGGTTTTCATGCTGGCGATGATGCCCTGAATGGCTTCAATACTCATGCCTGGCTTGATGTAATCGCTCAGGTTGTCGAGCAGCAGCACGCGTTTCTGGTTGTCACGGATCTTCTTCTCTACATCCTGAATTTCGCGTTGCAGTTTGTTTTTACGACGGAACAAACGTACGAACTCCAGAACGTCCTGGAATGAAGGTTTGCCATTTTCCATATTTACACCCCTGATAATTGAGACTCTGATTCGTTCACAAGCCGCTGCGTCAAACATAACCGGCAACGGCTGCGCATGACAACGGTTAATACCCTACCCTAATAATACGCTGAATTCCTGCTGAATCGAAACCAGCAATATATCCACGCTGTTTCGTATGGTTTTTATTTACGCAATGCCCGGCAGATCAAGTGCGATAACAGCGCTAACTGGCGCGCCAGTTCCAGGCTTAACCAGACATAACCGTGAATTGAGGTTTCATGCAGTGCGTTGCCCTCATCCTGGCGCATTATCTCGCGTAATTCGCCGACAATTTCCGCCAGCCTGGCGTTATTGGCGGCGACCGGCGACGGATTGCCTTCATACAGGGCTTTCGACAGCGCCGCCAGGGTGTTGTGGGTCATCTGCTGAGTTTCGCGCAGGGTATGGGCGTTGATCATTACAAAATGGCTTTCGCGCGTCGCCCAGTGGGCGTTGAGCTGGAGTTCAAGCGTACAAACCAAATTGCGGCTGACGGTCTGGATCGCTTCAAACACCGATTTCTGAATGTGGGTTTCTTTGCTGGCAGGGACAATCAGCGCGCGCATTTTCACCACGTCGCTCAGCATGGCGTGTAGCGACTTATCAAGCCGGGGACGCTCCACCAGGTTTGGCGAAAACCCTGCCTGGGAGAGCCGGGTAAACGTATGCGCGAACGTCGCCATCTGGATGCGCCAGTGGATAAACGCGCGCTGGGGATAGATGCTGGTAAACAGCATTGCCAGCAGTGACCCTAAAATCACGTCGCCGCTGCGCCACAGGGCGATTTGCAGATCCCCCGCCGGGGCACCCACCACGACAGAAAGCGTAATGCCGATAAGCAGCGCCTGATAGGGCCGTTTCCCGAGAGTGAGATAACCGCAGATAAACATCGCCAGCGCACACCACAGCAGCATAATCGGCAGGGAAATCAGCTCCAGCTTCAGGGCGATTAACCCCACCGATGCGCCAAAAATCGTCCCGCCGATGCGTTCAAAGGCACGCGGCACCACGTTGCCCCAAAACGAGATCGGACCCATCACCACCACGAGCGTAATCAGCGGCCAGGTGCCTTCCGGCACATTCAGCAGGCGGACCAGTAAAAAAGTCAACGTAAAGGCCAGCGCGATGCGTACGCCGTGCACCAGGCGGTAATGACGATAGAGCCGGATTTCGAAAGGGCTTAATGATTTATCAGGACGCACACCGGCTCTCCGCATGAAAAAAACCGCATTGTACCGGGATTTCGCCGCCTGGCATCAACACATCGGGGTAAACGCGCCGTTATTGTGGCCAATAACGGCGGCGTAAAGCCCGGCCTGCAAGGCAAGGCCGGGGTTGATTATTCGTGTTTAGGTTCAACCGGAACGAACATGTTGATGTCCCAGTAGCCGTCTTTCGCCCCATCGTTGAGGTAGATTTCAAAACAGGGTTTGGGGGCAATCTGGTATTTCACATCTTCAAGCAGGCTATTGAAAAACAGCCGCCAGGGCGTTTCAAAATCGTGATGTTCAACACGCGCCTGGGCTACGGCGTATTGCCCGCCCGCCACTTCGGTTGCCATAACGCCTTCACTGTTGGCGGGGATAGCGAAATTTTCAGGCACGGTTACCGCAGTATCGCAGCGCAGTTTCTCTGCGGGCACGCTATCCGGGTTATCGTAATAAACGGCAATCCACTCCAGCGGCTGAATCTTATTGCTGTCCACCCACATCACCAGTTGCTCAAAACCCTGTGGGACGGTTTTATCCCAGGGGCCAACTAAATGAAACCCGGCGATGCGACGAGTTTCTGCGTGTTGAATCTGATAATCCATGATCGTTCCTCGCTGTGAAATAACTGTATATGCAAACAGTATTATACGTTCTGTACTGGCGCTCTAAAGCATAGATTGCTTAATTTGTGAGCGCACTCTCGTAAAAGACTGTTTCGGAGAACGACGGGGTAAGCCCCTGTTAAACCATTAAAGTTTATGGTGCAGGTAATCACTAAAGCGCGAGAATATGCCGCCTTTTTCAACCGCCTTAAGCGTCACCAGCGGCCAGTGGGCCACCAGCTTATCGCGGTCATACAGTTCGATTTCGCCCACCCGCTGTTGCGCCGCCAGCGGTGCTTCAAGCTCCGGCTTATCCAGTACGTATTTGGCTTTGATATTCGCCACTTCGGATTTGGGCAGACTGAGCCAGAAATCACGATCGGTGCCCACGTCGACGTTTTCGACATCGCCGTACCAGATACGCTCGGTGCCGACTTTTTTGCCTTTATGCAGGATCTGCACGGTATCGAACTGGTTTTGCCCCCAGTGCAGTAGCTTACGCGCCTGTTCTTCCCGCGCTTTCGGGCTATCCGCGCCCATCACCACGGCAATTAACCGCCGCTGCCCGTCCACGCTGGAGGCGATCAGGTTAAACCCGGCACCGGAGGTGTGCCCGGTTTTCAGGCCGTCCACGCTCAGGCTTTTGTCCCACAGCAGGCCGTTACGGTTTTGCTGGGTGATGCCGTTCCAGGTGAGGCTGCGCTCGCTGTACATATGGTAAAAAGCCGGTTCACCGTGGATGATGGCGCGCGACAGCACCGCCAGGTCATACGCGGAGCTGTGCTGGCCCGGCGCGTCAAGGCCGTGGACGGTTTCGAAGTGGGTGTCGCGCAGGTTAAGCCGGTGGGCGTAGTCGTTCATCATTTTGACAAACGGCGCTTCGCCGCCCGCGATGTAATCCGCCAGCGCCACGCAAGCGTCGTTGCCGGAATCAACAATCAATCCCCGGCTCAGATCGTGGACCGTGACGCGATCCCCGGCTTTTAAAAACATCAGCGACGAACCGGCAAAAACCGGGTTGCCGTAGGCCGACGCGTCCGCGCCCACGGTAACCACATCATCAGGCGTGATGCGGTGGCTGTCGATGGCGCGATCCACCACATAGCCGGTCATCAGTTTGGTAAGGCTTGCCGGGTTGCGCTGCTGATGCTCATTGCCTGCCGTTAAAATCTGACCGGTAGTGTAATCCATCAGTACCCATGCCCCCGCCTGAACCTGAGGGGGAACGGGCGTGACAGCAAAAGTGGGTGCTGCACTGGCGTTAGCACCAAGAAAAGCGAGCAAAGAAGCGGCAATCAGGCGGGTTTTCAACAGCATATCCTCGTTTGTGTTTTTTTGTCCGCGCCTGTTTTACGGAACTTCGTATGTAAACGCATTCATTAATTGCAAAGAAATATGACAGACAACACATTTCTCGGAGTAATACGTATCCGGTAGCGTGAAAAACCACCGTGATTTTCTTCTGAATGGACGGCCAATCGTTTACCATAAACGCCAGTTTTTGACCCCTTCAGGATGGTGACCGGTGACTGATTCCACAGCACAGCCGACTTTTCTTTTCCACGACTATGAAACCTTCGGTACCCGCCCGGCACTGGATCGACCCGCGCAGTTCGCCGCGATACGTACCGATATGGATTTCAATATTATCGGCGAACCTGAGGTGTTTTATTGCAAACCCGCCGATGACTATCTGCCGCAGCCGGAAGCGGTGCTGATTACCGGCATCACGCCCCAGATCGCGGCGGCGCGCGGCACCAGCGAAGCCGAATTTGCTAAGCGCATCCATGATTTATTCACCGTGCCGAATACCTGCGTGGTGGGTTACAACAATGTGCGTTTTGATGATGAAGTGACGCGCAATATTTTTTACCGCAACTTTTACGATCCGTACGCCTGGAGCTGGCAAAACCAGAATTCGCGCTGGGATTTGCTGGACGTGATGCGCGCTTGCTACGCCCTGCGCCCGGAAGGCATCAACTGGCCGGAAAACGACGAAGGCCTGCCGAGCTTTCGCCTTGAGCATCTCACCGTGGCCAACGGCATTGAGCACGCCAACGCGCATGACGCGATGGCCGATGTGTATGCCACCATCGCGATGGCAAAATTGGTGAAAACCCAGCAGCCGCGGCTGTATGACTATCTTTTTAGCTATCGCAATAAACAAAAGCTGGCAACGCTGATTGATATCCCGCAGATGAAACCGTTGGTGCATGTTTCCGGTATGTTCGGCGCGTTTCGCGGTAATACCAGTTGGATTGCGCCGCTGGCGTGGCACCCGGAAAATCGCAATGCGGTGATTATGGTGGATTTGGCAGGAGATATGACCCCGCTGCTGGCGCTTGACACTGATGCGCTGCGTGAACGGCTGTACACCGCCAAAACCGACCTGGGCGACGATGCGGCGGTGCCCGTTAAGCTGGTTCATCTGAACAAGTGCCCGGTGCTGGCGCAGGCCAATACGCTGCGCCCGGAAGATGCCGACAGATTGGGCATCAACCGTCAGCGTTGCCTGGATAACCTGAAAATCCTGCGCGAGCGCCCTGACGTGCGCGAGAAAGTGGTGGCACTGTACGCCGATGCCGAGCCGTTTGTGCCGTCTGAGGATGTGGATGCCCAGCTGTATAACGGTTTCTTCAGCGATGCCGATCGCGCCGGGATGCGTATTATTCTGCAAACCGAACCGCAAAACCTGCCGGCGCTGGATATCAGCTTTGTGGATAAGCGCATCGAGAAATTGCTGTTTAACTACCGGGCGCGTAACTTCCCTGGCACCCTGGACCATGAAGAGCAGCAGCGCTGGTTGCGCCATCGCCAGGCGCGCTTTACGCCGGAATATTTGCAACGCTATGCCCAGGAGCTGGAAATGCTGTACGGGCAGTATGAAGGGGATAAAGAGAAAATCGCGCTGTTGCGGGCGCTGTATCAGTATGTTCAGGACGTGTTGTAAGTTGGACCCAGACCATAAAAAAGGCTCCCTCGGGAGCCTTTTTCGTTTTCGCATTACTGGGCGATATCTTCGTACTGCGGAACCGGGTTGCGGAAGCTTTTGGTCACGCAAGCCAGATAGACCAGGCCAATGCCCGCCCAAATCAGGCCCAGTACCATAGAGCTCTCTTCCAGGTTGATCCACAGCGCGCCTACGGTCAGCGCGCCACAGACCGGCAGCACCAGATAGTTGAAGTGGTCTTTCAGCGTTTTGTTGCGCTTCTCGCGGATCCAGAACTGGGAAATCACCGACAGGTTAACGAAGGTGAACGCCACCAGCGCACCGAAGTTAATCAGCGCGGTCGCAGTAACCAGGTCGAAGTTAATCGCCAGCAGGGCAATTGCGCCAACCAGCAGCACGTTCCACGCCGGGGTGCGCCATTTCGGGTGCACATAGCCAAAGAAGCTGCGCGGGAACACGCCGTCGCGGCCCATCACGTACATCAGGCGAGAAACGCCCGCGTGCGCCGCCATACCGGAAGCCAGCACGGTAATGGTGGAGAACACCAGTACGCCGAACTGGAAGGTTTTACCCGCCACGTACAGCATGATTTCCGGCTGGGACGCGTCAGGATCTTTAAAGCGCGAGATGTCCGGGAAATAGAGTTGCAGGAAATAGGACGCGCAGATAAAGATCAGGCCGCCGATCAGCGCCGTCAGGAAAATGGCTTTCGGGATCACGCGCTCCGCGTCTTTGGTTTCTTCAGACAGCGAGCTGATGCCGTCGAAGCCCAGGAACGAGAAGCACAGGATGGTCGCGCCGGTAATCATCGGCACAACGTGTGCGCCTTCGCTCCAGAAAGGACGGGTGCTGGTCAGCGTACCCGCGCCTTCGCCGTGCGCCACGCCGTAGACGATCAGACCAATGATCACCGCCACAATACCCATCTGCAAAATAACAATCAGGGTGTTGAAGTTCGCCACGCTCTTGATGCTGCGCAGGTTTGAGATGGTCATAAAGGCCACCAGCGCCACCACGAAAATCCATGACGGAACGGAAGGCACCAGTGCTTCAAAGTAAATTTTTGCCAGCAGGATGTTGATCATCGGCATGAACAAGTAGTCCAGCAGAGATGACCAACCCACCATAAAGCCAACGGTCGGGCTGATGGATTTCTGGGCATAAGTGTAGGCCGAGCCAGCGGACGGGAAGCGCTTAACCAGTTTACCGTAGCTCAGTGCGGTAAACAGGATAGCGACCAGCGCAAAGGCGTAAGCCGTTGCGACGTGACCGTCAGTGAGGCCCGATACGATACCGAACGTATCAAACAGCGTCATCGGCTGCATATAGGCAAGGCCCATCATGACAACCGGAATCAACGTAAGCGTTTTACGTAATTCCACGCGAGAGGTCTTTGGAGTAGCGTTATGCGACATGGTCATCCCCCATTACGGCGAACGCCGTCGCAAAAGCAAAAAATTGCCCCATTTTTTGGTTTCCTCAGCGACAACAACTGTCGATTTTTAGTAAGTATCTATCCGGTACGAAGCCCGGCCTCTTTGATTTGAATGACGTGTTTGTTGCAAAAAAATAACCGACGCTCTTAACGTCGGTTAGCTTTAATTTTTGCAGGCGGCGTATTTTGCCCATTTTGGATTGCAAAGACAAGACGTTGAGAGCCTCATCACGCATTTCTTTTTAACTGCGCACGATATGCTCAAACGGGTTCCGACTGGGGGGCATACAGCGCCATGATTTCCGGGCTGGCGAGAATGTTTTCCCGCCACCAGCCGCAGGCTAATCCTTCAGTCTGCTCGTTCCAGCCCAACCATACCGAAACCGCCCCCAGTTCAGGTATGACGCGTTTTTCGATTAACGCGCCGGAATCAAAATATCGTTGCACCATAAAGCGCGGTAAATAGCCACAGGCGAGGCCGCTGATTTGCAGTTCCAGCTTGGTTTTAAAATCGAATACCGTAATCACATCTTGCTCATCCAGCACCATAGTGGCAGACGATAACGCCGGACGGCCATCTCCGATCACCGCCGTTCGGTGCCGCTTAATATCCCGGCGGTTTAAGGGCTCCGGGGAGTGTGCTAAGGCATGATGCGCGGCAACGACAAACACGCTCTCCAGTTTTCCGAGCATTTCGTAACCAAAACCGCTCAGGGTGGGAGGAGGATGCAAGGCGCCAATAATCAGGTCGGCATGCCCCTGCGTTAACGCGTCCCAGGAGCCGCCCTGGACGCCGTTCACAAACTTCAGTCGCGTGACGTTGCAGTTGGCGAAGAACTTTTCAATAAGCGGTGCCAGAAGTGAAAAAGGAAAAGCATCATCGACGCCGATGCGCAGCTCTTTTTCCCAACCCTGATGCAATTTAACCGCCTGTTTTTCCAGCTCACGCACGGTATGCAGCACTTCCCGTCCCCGCTCAAGCAGCATCTGGCCGGTACGGGTGAACTTCGCCCGGTGGCCGCTGCGGTCAAGAAGCGTGATTTTCAGGTCGTTTTCCAGCTTGTGGACGGTATAACTCAGTGCGGAAGGTGTCTTGTAGAGTTTGGTCGCAGCGGCAGCGAAACTGCCCTCTTTATCGAGGGCATCCAGAATAATGAGAACATCCAACAATGGTTTCATATGCGCCCCCTGCGTTGCGCCTGATAACCCGTGCTGGATGGTTACTCCATCGGCATCACTAACGGGTCAGGATACTGGTATTCAAAGCCGAGCTCATTACAGATTCGGTTTCCGTCAATTAATTTGCCTTTCCCCGGCTGGGCGCTGTCGCTGAAATGCGGCGGCTCAAGTCCGAGCTGGCGGGCCATCACCGGGTAAAATTCTGCGCGGGTCGGATGACGTGGCGCACATATATTATAGACGTGCCCGCCTTTTGGAGCCTGAAGCAGCAAGGTAATCGCAGCGACAACGTCTTCCAGATGTACCAGATTGACCCCGTGGTTGCCGTTCGGGCCGCTTTTGCCCGCGAAGAACCGCCCCGGATGACGCCCCGGCCCGACCAGGCCCGCGAGCCGCAGAATGTCTACCGACGTGCCCGGCAAATTGTGCAGCCAGTCCTCCAGTTCTTTTAGCACTCTGCCGCTTTCGGTTTGCGGATTGCGCGGCGAGGTCTCTTTGTAGGTGCCTTCGCCATCGCCATACACCGAGGTGGAACTGGTAAAAATGATGCGCGGGATGTTATGCGCCAGGGCGCTGTCGACAATTTCCTGTACCGCCTGGAGGTAAAATTCGCCGTTACCGCCGGTACGCCGGGCCGGTAGCGTCAGTACTAAGGCATCAACATCGAGCAAGGCGTCGAGGTTATCGGTATCGCAGACCAGCGCCGGGGTTAACTGCAACTGGAAAGCCTCAACGCCGCACATCCGCGCCGCCTCCACACCGTCAAAAGTGGTTTTGCTTCCCGTTACCTGCCAGCCGCGCGCGTTTAACGCCAGTGCCAGCGGCATTCCCAGCCAGCCTAACCCGACAATCGCAACCTTTTTCATACCCCCTCCTCTGTTCCCTTTCTGCTATGCCGCCGTCGTTTTAGCTGAAAACGCAACGTGCATCCCACATTGTGCAGTGTAGGCTACGCCAGCCATAACCTGCTGACAATTCACCTGTTGAATACGAAACGACGATTGATGAAAAAAGGGCTTGCCAGGTCAGGCTTATCTGGTTTAGGGTTAATGCCAGAGTTTGAATAATCATTCATCAGAGAATTTTATGACGCGCGTTCAGTTTAAACACCACCATCATCACCATCACCCTGACTAGTCTTTCAGGCGATGTGTGCTGGAAGACAGTGAGATCTTCCAGAGGTGCAGAACGCAAGAGAAAGCCCCCGGAAGATCGTCTTCCGGGGGCTTTTTTTTACCCCGACGTTCAGGGTAATCCGGTGTAGTAAAACAGATAACGCACAACACAATTCAGGGTTCACGAGGAAAAGAGAAGATGACCGACACCAACCGTTTACGCATAGCTATTCAGAAATCCGGGCGTTTAAGTGATGATTCACGCGAATTGCTCGCGCGCTGCGGCATAAAAATTAATCTCCACACCCAGCGCCTGATCGCTCTTGCCGAAAACATGCCGATCGATATTCTGCGCGTGCGCGATGACGATATTCCCGGCCTGGTGATGGATGGCGTGGTGGATCTCGGCATCATCGGCGAAAACGTGCTGGAAGAAGAACTGCTGAACCGCCGCGCCCAAGGGGAAGATCCGCGCTATTTCACCCTGCGCCGCCTGGATTTCGGCGGTTGCCGTCTTTCCATCGCTGCGCCGGTCGACGAGCCGTGGGACGGCCCGCAAGGCCTGAACGGCAAGCGTATCGCCACCTCCTATCCGCACCTGCTCAAGCGTTACCTCGATCAAAAAGGCGTTCAGTTCAAATCCTGCTTGCTGAACGGTTCTGTCGAAGTTGCCCCGCGCGTAGGCCTGGCGGACGCTATCTGCGATCTGGTTTCTACTGGCGCGACCCTGGAAGCCAACGGCCTGCGTGAGACCGAAGTGATTTACCGCTCTAAAGCCTGCCTGATCCAGCGCGACGGCGAAATGCCGGACGCCAAACAGCAACTGATCGACAAACTGCTGACCCGTATCCAGGGCGTGATCCAGGCCCGTGAATCTAAATACATCATGCTGCACGCGCCGACCGAGCGTCTCGACGAAGTGATCGCCCTGCTGCCGGGCGCGGAACGCCCGACCATTCTGCCGCTGGCGGGCGATCAGCAGCGCGTGGCGATGCACATGGTAAGCAGCGAAACCCTGTTCTGGGAAACCATGGAAAAACTGAAATCGCTGGGCGCCAGTTCGATTTTGGTATTACCAATTGAGAAGATGATGGAGTAACGCCATGGCCTTTAATACCCCGATCAACTGGAACGACTGCGACGCCCAGGCGCAACAGGCGCTGTTGACCCGCCCGGCGGTATCTGCGTCAGAGAGCATCGCCCGCACGGTAAGCGAGATCCTGACTAACGTCAGCGCCAACGGCGATAGCGCGCTGCGTGAGTACAGCGCCCGGTTCGATAAAACCACTATGGATGCGCTGGCGGTTAGCGAAGCGGAGATCGACGCCGCCGTGGCGCGTCTTGGCGATGAGATTAAACAGGCGATGGCGGTGGCCGTCGCCAATATCGACACTTTCCATCGGGCACAAGTGTTGCCCGCGGTGGATATCGAAACCCAACCCGGCGTGCGCTGCCAGCAGGTGACGCGCCCTATCGCCTCGGTGGGCCTGTATATTCCCGGCGGCTCCGCGCCGCTGTTTTCAACCGTGCTGATGCTGGCCACCCCGGCGCGCATCGCGGGCTGTAAAAAAGTGGTGCTCTGCTCTCCGCCGCCGATTGCTGATGAAATTCTGTACGCGGCACGTCTGTGCGGGGTACAGCAGGTTTACCAGGTGGGCGGCGCTCAGGCCATCGCGGCGATGGCGTTTGGCACTGGGAGCGTGCCGAAAGTGGATAAAATCTTCGGGCCGGGCAATGCGTTTGTGACCGAAGCTAAACGACAGGTCAGCCAGCGGCTGGATGGCGCGGCGATTGATATGCCCGCCGGGCCGTCTGAAGTGCTGGTGATCGCCGACAGCGGCGCGACCCCGGATTTCGTGGCCTCGGATTTGCTGTCCCAGGCGGAACACGGCCCCGATTCGCAGGTGATCCTGCTAACGCCGGACAGCGCGATGGCGCAGGCAGTGGCTGAAGCGGTCGATCGTCAGTTGTCAGAACTGCCGCGCGCGGAAACCGCACGCCAGGCGCTGGCAGAAAGCCGCCTGATTGTGGCGCGCGATTTGGCGCAGTGCGTGGCGATCTCTAACCAGTACGGCCCTGAGCACCTAATTATTCAGACCCGCAACGCCCGCGAACTGGTTGACGACATTACCAGCGCCGGTTCGGTATTCCTCGGCGACTGGTCACCGGAATCGGCTGGCGATTACGCCTCCGGTACTAACCACGTATTGCCGACCTACGGTTATACCGCCACCTGCTCAAGCCTGGGACTGGCGGATTTTCAGAAGCGCATGACGGTCCAGGAGCTGACGCCTGCCGGTTTCAGTGCGCTGGCGCAGACCATTGAAACCCTGGCCGCCGCTGAACAACTTACCGCCCACAAAAATGCTGTCACCCTGCGCGTCGCCGCACTTAAGGAGAAGCCATGAGCATTGCCGAGTTAGCCCGTGAAAACGTTCGCAATCTGACGCCGTATCAATCTGCGCGTCGCCTGGGGGGTAACGGCGATGTCTGGCTGAATGCCAACGAATACCCGACGCCGGTAGAGTTTCAGCTCACCGCGCAAACGTTAAATCGCTATCCTGAATGCCAGCCAAAATTGGTAATCGAGCGCTATGCGCAATACGCGGGCGTGAAGCCGGAACAGGTACTGGTCAGCCGGGGTGCCGACGAAGGTATTGAACTGCTGATCCGCGCGTTTTGTGAGCCGGGGAAAGATGCGGTGCTGTATTGCCCGCCAACCTATGGCATGTACAGCGTCAGCGCCGAAACCCTCGGCGTGGAGTGCCGCACCGTGCAGGCGATTGACGGCTGGCAGCTCGACCTTCCGGCGATTGCCGAAAAGCTCGATGGCGTGAAAGTGGTATTTGTCTGTAGCCCCAATAATCCGACCGGGCAGTTGATTAATCCGCAGGATATTCGCGTTTTATTAGAAATGACGCGCGGAAAAGCCATCGTGGTGGCCGATGAGGCCTATATTGAATTCTGCCCACAGGCAACGCTGGCCGCCTGGCTGGACGAATACCCGAACCTGGTGGTGCTGCGTACCCTCTCCAAAGCCTTCGCGCTGGCCGGGTTACGCTGCGGCTTTACCCTGGCGAATGAAGAGATTATCGGCCTGCTGCTCAAAGTGATCGCCCCCTACCCGCTCTCCACGCCGGTCGCGGATATCGCGGCCCAGGCGCTGAGCCCGCAGGGCATCGTGGCGATGCGTGAGCGTGTGGCAGAAATCCTCGTTAATCGCCAGTTTTTGATGAGCGAGCTGAAAAAGGTCGCCTGCGTTGAGAACGTGTTTGACAGTGAAACTAACTACGTGCTGGCGCGCATTTCTACGTCGAGCGCGGTGTTTAAATCCCTGTGGGATCAGGGCATTATCTTACGCGATCAGAACAAACAACCAACATTAAGCAACTGCCTGCGCGTAACCGTCGGCACCCGTGAAGAGTGCCAGCGCGTGATCGACGCGCTGCAGGAACAACCCGGCCTCGCGGCCACGGAGTAAGTATGAGTCAGAAGATCCTCTTTATTGACCGTGATGGCACCTTGATTTCAGAACCGCCGGAAGATTTTCAGGTCGACCGTTTTAACAAGCTGGCGCTGGAGCCGGACGTGATCCCGCAGTTGCGCAAGCTACAGGACGCGGGTTACAAGCTGGTGATGATCACGAACCAGGACGGACTCGGCACATCCAGCTTTCCGCAGGATGATTTCGACGGCCCGCACAATCTGATGATGCAGATTTTTACCTCCCAGGGCGTGAATTTCGACGAGGTGCTGATTTGTCCGCACTTGCCAGCGGACAACTGCGACTGCCGTAAGCCGAAAACCCAACTGGTGACGGCATACCTGGCGGAAGACGCGCTGGATCGCGCTAACAGCTATGTGATTGGCGACCGGGCGACCGACATCGAACTGGCGGAAAATATGGGCATCACCGGCCTGCGCTACCACCGCGATGAACTGGGCTGGGCGAAAATCGCCGAGCAACTGACCCGCCGCGACCGCTACGCCCGCGTCGAGCGCAACACCAAAGAGACCCAGATTGAGGTGGAAGTGTGGCTGGACCGTGAAGGCGGCAGCAAAATCCACACTGGCGTCGGCTTCTTCGACCATATGCTGGACCAAATTGCCACGCACGGCGGTTTTCGCATGAATATCACGGTGAAAGGCGATCTGTATATTGACGATCACCACACTGTCGAAGATACCGGCCTGGCGCTGGGCGAAGCGCTGAAACTGGCGCTGGGCGACAAGCGCGGCATCGCACGTTTCGGTTTTGTGCTGCCGATGGACGAATGCCTGGCGCGCTGCGCGCTGGATATTTCCGGCCGTCCACACCTCGAATACAAAGCGGATTTCACCTTCCAGCGCGTTGGCGATCTGAGCACTGAAATGGTCGAGCACTTTTTCCGTTCGCTCTCTTACACCATGGGCGTGACCCTGCACCTGAAAACCAAGGGTAAAAACGATCACCATCGCGTGGAAAGCCTGTTTAAAGCCTTTGGCCGCACCCTGCGCCAGGCGATCCGCGTGGAAGGCGATACGCTTCCGTCGTCGAAAGGAGTGCTGTAATGGACGTGGTGATTCTCGATACCGGATGCGCCAACCTGTCGTCAGTGAAATGGGCGATCCAACACCTCGGCTATGAGCCGCAGGTCAGCCGCGACGCCGATGTGGTGCTGCGTGCCGACAAGCTTTTTCTGCCGGGCGTCGGCACCGCGCAGGCCGCGATGGATCAGCTGCGCGAGCGTGAGTTGATCGACCTGATCAAAGCCTGCACCCAGCCGGTGCTGGGGATCTGCCTCGGGATGCAACTGCTCGGCTCACGCAGCGAAGAAAGCCAGGGTGTGGAAACCCTCGGGATTATCGACGAAGCGGTGCCAAAAATGACCGATTTCGGCCTGCCGCTGCCGCATATGGGCTGGAACCGCGTCTACCCGAAAGCGGGCAATCGCCTGTTTAACGGCATTGAGGACGGTGCCTATTTCTATTTCGTCCACAGTTACGCTATGCCGGTGAATGCTTACACCATCGCGCAGTGCAACTATGGCGAGCCGTTTACTGCGGCGGTACAGAAAGACAATTTCTACGGCGTGCAATTTCACCCTGAACGTTCGGGTGCCGCGGGTGCGCAGCTGCTGAAAAATTTCCTGGAGATGTGAATGATTATCCCAGCTTTAGATTTGATTGACGGCACGGTGGTACGCCTGCATCAGGGCGATTACGGCCAGCAGCGCAATTACGGCAACGACCCGCTGCCGCGCTTACAGGCGTATCAGGCGGAAGGGGCCGAAGTGCTGCACCTTGTCGACCTGACCGGGGCGAAAGATCCGGCAAAACGCCAGATCCCGCTACTGAAAACGTTACTGGCGGGCGTCAGCGTGCCGGTACAGGTTGGTGGCGGCGTGCGTACTGAAGAGGATGTCGCGGCGCTGCTGGACGCGGGAGCAACGCGTGTGGTCGTCGGTTCCACCGCGGTGAAATCTCCTGAACGGGTCAAAGGCTGGTTTGCGCGTTTTGGCGCAGAACACCTGGTGCTGGCGCTGGATGTACGCATTGACGAAAACGGCGCGAAACAAGTGGCGGTAAGCGGCTGGCAGGAGAATTCCGGCGTGACGCTGGAAGAACTGGTGGATGCGTTCCTGCCGGTCGGCTTAAAGCATGTGCTGTGTACTGATATTTCAAAGGACGGCACGTTAAAAGGCTCTAACGTCGAGCTGTATAAAGAAGTGTGTGCCCGCTTCCCATCCGTCGCCTTTCAGGCTTCTGGCGGGATTGGTGGCATCGAAGATATTGAGGCATTAAAAGGCAGCGGTGTTAAAGGCGTGATCGTCGGACGCGCGCTGCTGGAAGGCAAATTCACCGTCGCGGAGGCTGTACAATGCTGGCAAAACGGATAATCCCCTGCCTGGACGTGCGTGACGGCCAGGTCGTGAAAGGCGTGCAGTTTCGCAACCATGAGATCATTGGCGATATCGTTCCGCTGGCAAAACGCTACGCCGAAGAAGGCGCGGACGAACTGGTGTTCTACGATATCACTGCTTCAAGCGATGGCCGCGTGGTCGATAAGAGCTGGGTGTCGCGCGTCGCGGAAGTGATCGATATTCCCTTCTGCGTGGCGGGCGGGATCAAAACCCCGGAAGATGCGGCACAGATCCTCTCCTTCGGCGCGGATAAGATTTCCATTAACTCCCCTGCCCTGGCTGACCCCGAACTGATTACCCGCCTGGCGGATCGCTTCGGCGTGCAGTGCATCGTGGTAGGCATTGATACCTGGTTTGATGAGCAAACCGGCAAGTATCACGTTAATCAATACACCGGCGATGAAAGCCGCACCCGCGTCACCCAATGGGAAACGCTGGATTGGGTACAGGAAGTGCAAAAGCGCGGCGCGGGTGAAATCGTACTGAATATGATGAACCAGGACGGCGTGCGTAACGGCTATGATCTGGTGCAACTGAAAAAAGTCCGTGACGTTTGCCATGTACCGATGATCGCCTCCGGCGGCGCAGGCACTATGGAGCACTTCTTAGAAGCCTTCCGCGATGCTGACGTGGATGGCGCGCTGGCCGCGTCGGTATTCCATAAGCAAGTTATTAATATCAATGAACTAAAGGCGTTCCTGGCGCTACAGGGAGTGGAGATTCGGGTATGTTAACTGAGCAACTGGATTTTGAAAAAACCGGCGGTTTGCTGCCGGTTGTAGTGCAACATGCCGTGTCCGGCGAAGTGCTGATGCTGGGATATATGAACGGCGAAGCGCTGGAAAAGACTCAACAGTCCGGAAAAGTGACGTTTTATTCACGCACCAAACAGCGTTTATGGACCAAAGGCGAAACTTCGGGAAACTTCCTCAACGTGGTGAGCATTACGCCGGACTGCGACAACGACACCCTGCTGGTGCTGGCGAATCCCATCGGCCCGACCTGCCACAAGGGAACGTCAAGCTGCTTTGGCGATGTGCATCACCAGTGGCATTTTCTGTATCAGCTGGAACAGCTGCTGGCGGAACGGAAATATGCGGATCCGGCCAGCTCGTATACTGCGAAGCTGTATGCCAGCGGGACTAAGCGTATCGCGCAGAAAGTTGGGGAAGAAGGCGTGGAAACCGCGCTGGCTGCGACGGTGAACGACCGCGAAGAGCTGACGAATGAAGCGTCTGATTTGATGTATCACTTGATGGTGCTGCTACAGGATCAGGAGCTGGATTTAGGGGCGGTGATTGAGAATTTGCGGGGAAGGCATAAGTAGTAGGATGTAAAAATTATCACTGAAGCGAGGATGCCCTCGTTCAGTGATAATTCCTATCATGATAGAGAATTTATTTTAATTGCCAGATATTATAGCCGCTTTCAGTTCTGACAAGGTGATATCCCAGGTCATGCAAAAAATTAACTTCTGAAGGGTTTTGAACATAGCTTTGTTTAACAATGACTGAAATGTTCATATCTCTCAATGCTGTCTTTAATTTCTCTGGTTCGGTTGGGCTAGCCGCAACAAAGCTGAATAAAAGTTTACGGTATTCCCATTTCTCACTGTTCGCAGTTTCAGGCGTTTTCAGCATATCAAAGTAAAAGAAACGCGTTCCAATTAATGGCGGATGATTCTCGAAACGGGAAATAACCCCCGAGATTTCTTCAGGCGCTAACAATACTCCCTTATTTGGGTAGGCCTGAATGCTCTGCTGAGATACCAGAAGATGCTGGCTTTTAATCTTCCAGGATGCAAATGAAAACTGGCCGTCATTGTTTGCAGCTCGTAAAGTATTTTGGGGAAGAGAATATATAATTAATCCCGTAAAAACACTAAACAAAAGCGTTTTCTGTAGCCTTGATATTCCTATACGCAACTTCGGGCTAAACAATACAATGATTATTAGCGCCAGGACACTCAATACAGGAAATGTCCAAATCGTACGCCAATATACAGGTGGGGTTGTAAGATATTTTGCCAATAGAGGAGTCACCAGCGGATTCAAATAAAACCCAAAAAATATCAATGACGGCACGATAATAAATGAAGCCAGTTTCTTATCCTTTACCAAAATTGAGCCAGCTAATATCAGAAAAGAAACTAAATAGACCTGGCTTTTTCCAAAAATCGAAATGAAAATAACTTCAGGGCTTTCAACAGCATAATCCATTATTATGGAGCTGTTTGATTCCAGGGCAACTGTAATAAGATAAGGAACCGGTATACACAACGCAATAACAATCAAAGCAGCTTTCTTTTTATTAAAACCATATAAATATAAATTCATAGCAATAGCAGTGATAAATGCTAACGGCGCGGCAAGCATCCCGAAATTAGTCAAGCCAATAGCCGCTACCGGGCAGCAGTAAAGTATGAATAAATCGGTGCGAGTTCCTGTAGGTGAAAAGAAACGAGAGGCATAATAAAAAATGGCGGGCACAATTACAGAGCAGTAAACAGCCTTTCCTTGAAATAGCCTGACAAATGAAAAGTTAGCGGAAGAACGCGGCATCTCGCCGAGCAGGATAATTAACAAAAAAGTGATAACCCCAGCTACACACCAGTAGCGGGCGGTATACTGTCGCGCTAATAAAAAAAAAGCGGTAATAGCCAAAAATACCCAAAAAGGTAACAGATAAATGTAATAAAAATCCATTGCGGGCCAATGGAATAAATAGCCTAACGCGCCGATTAGCATTTCAAAGGAAGCAAAACGATAACTGGGGAAAATGAGAGGTAAAGATGGTTCACCTAGCATTGGGTCCGAAGACAAAATACTGTGCATTGGATGCGAAGAATGAAATGCTGCCACTGCAACATAGAAGGAATCATCAAGATCGCTCCTTGACACCATTAAGGCTATCAGTACTGAGAATATCACAACAGTAATGAAAGCCAGCACTTCAACTCGTTTAATGGATTTAATATATTCATACTCAGAATAATGGGTAAGCGTTTTCTTAGAAAGAAAAGAATGCACTAAAACAAGGGTTAATAATGTCCAAAATAGCATCCATGAGATACAAATAGTAAAAGGTGTAGTAATTATTATAAATAATTTTAAATGAGAGAGGTGTTGAGTCGAAGTGCCAATAGTAGTTTCTTTGCCAGGCAAATTGTTGATAACCGTGCTCTCAATGACTTTATCTTTGAACGCTATCAGAGCATACATGGCTAAAGATAAAATTATCAGCCCGGTTCCAAGGTAGATGGCATATTTTAAATTGAGAGACGATAACACTGAGAACTGAATAGCAATTGTCCATCCAGCAAAAAATACAATGAAGACAGATAAAATAGATCTCATCAGTGCCATTATTAATACTCTTATAATTGTAAGAACCCGTAACGTGCTACTAATCACTCATCTGTTTGTTGAAAGAATAATACCTGAAATGATTAACAAAATTCCAATTCCGTACTGAAGATTAAATCGTTCATTAAAAATGAAATATGCACCTATTGGAACAATTGCAAAAGATAAAGCCATGATTGGATATATCTTTCCAAGCTCAATATATTTAAGTATCCACACCCAGCCTACCGTTGTTAGCCCATAGAGAAATACCGCTACGCTGAGTGGCAGTAAGACCTTAGGAGTAAATAGGCTACCAGTAGAGGCTAAACTTATGGAGCTTAATTTAAAAAGAATTTGACCAATTGCAATACCTATGACGCAAATTATTGCATATATATAAATCATTATATGAAATCGCTTTTTTTAACAGTAGCGTGAAATGCATAAAATAAATTCAAATCAATGGAAGGTACCGGAAAAGGCCACCATGCTTCCTGTGAGGAATGAAAATAGTGTTTAAGAATGGCAATTAGGTTATTACAAGAATTCACATGCTCCCTCGCCATCACATAATCATAAGCGATACCCTGCGCAATCGCGCGTTTGCGCGGACCAAAGTGACGCCCCAGTCGCCATGCCACTCCTGGATCGGTAGGAATCAGAATAGAAAGAGTACCTCCATCCTTGAGAACGCGCGCCCACTCTTTAATCGCTAAATGAGGTTTATAAATATGTTCTAAAACATGTGAAGCAATAATGCGATCGAATGTTGAATCCGGATAACTCAACTGCTCGCCAACCTGCGTTTCAAATTTTATCTGCTCAAATAAAGGATGATTTGCTAATTTATTGCTAGCCACTTCTAACGTCTTTGAATCCATGTCACTAAGCGTATAACTGTCAAATTTATGATTTACAAAATTCAGGTGTTCGCCAGTGCCCGCCCCAACCTCTAACACATTTTGAAAAAATGCATTTGAATTAAACGGCTTTTCAATAAGTTTATGACTGGCATGCATCACCTTCATTTGAAGCGAGCTTGAATAGTTAGATTCATCATAAACCGAAGCAAATCGCTCTCGGTATTCAAGCCATGCTTTATCTTCTTTGATCATATAGTTATCTCTCAATGACGTTGGCGGTGAATATTTCTTAAGCGATGGTAGACTTTATCAGGTACGGAATTGATATCATAGGCTAAGAATGCGAGAACAAGTTGCAATCCAAGCATAACAGGAAGAGCAGACAACATGACTGTACCGGGCGTTGACGCTAAGCCATAATTTAAGGAATCGCTCCATTTATAAATCCCAAAGATAGCGCCAAACAAAATGAAAAATAAGCCCACAGGTAACTCAATCGATGCTAAAGACATATCTCTTAAGTAATAATTATAGAAAATTCTTTTTGAGAAATTGCAAATGTGCTTAATGGTAAATTCTTTGAGAATTTTAGAAATTTTTAGGTTACTGACTTCATCGCCATACTTAGCATCCATAGGTATATCGATAACAACTGCACGTAATATATTAAGTCTGAAAAGCATATCTGTTTCAAAAAAATAACGCTTGCTCAACTTATTAAGCGGTAAATTTTTAATAACCGAGGTATGAACCGCAGTAAATCCATTTGTTGGGTCAAAAAGATTCCAGTAGCCAGAAGATAATTTTGTTATTAATGACAAAACTGCATTGCCAAACAAGCGAATCTTAGGCATGACCTTGATTTTTTCAAGATTAAAAAAGCGATTTCCTTTAGTATAATCAGCCTCGCCATCAATAATAGGCCTCACAAAATCCATAATCAATGTGGGGTCCATCTGCCCATCGCCATCAATTTTGATAACAATATCTATGTCATCTTTAATTGCAGCCTGATAACCAGTTATTACAGCGCCACCAACCCCCTGATTAATATTATGAAAAAGAGTACTAACGCGTGGGTCGTTACAGTGCTCTTCTACATATAGTCCACTTTTCTCGGGACAATGATCATCAATAACATAGATTTTATCAACTTCCGGACCAATACTAGAAATAACGGAAAGTATATGTTTTTTTACTTTATAACTCGGAATGACTACAGCAAGTTTATGATTTATAGTTGCCCTTGTAAATTCCGGCATTCCATTAAATCTCCAACGAACAAAATTATCAAACACGCAATGAAATAATAGTATGCGTCATCTTTTAGAGATAGGTGCTTAAAATAATCAGATAAAAAAGCCATTTCAAGATGAAATGGCTTAATTTTACGAAGCTTGTTTATTCAAGCCATTCAGTATGAAACACGCCTTCTTTATCGGTACGCTTATAGGTATGCGCACCAAAGTAGTCACGCTGCGCCTGAATCAGGTTAGCAGGCAACACGGCAGCACGGTAGCTGTCGTAGTATGCGATAGCGGCTGAGAAGGTTGGTGTCGGGATACCATTCTGAACGGCATAAGCGACCACATCACGCAGTGCTTGCTGATAATCGTCCGCTGCTTTTTTGAAATACGGCGCTAACAGCAAGTTAGCGATAGACGGATTTTCTGCATAAGCGTCGGTGATTTTCTGCAGGAACTGAGCACGAATAATGCAACCGGCACGGAAGATTTTTGCGATCTCACCGTAGTTCAGATTCCAGTTGTTTTCTTCAGAGGCAGCACGCAGCTGAGAGAAGCCCTGAGCATAAGAAACAATTTTGCCGAGGTACAGTGCGCGGCGAACTTTTTCGATGAACTCTGCTTTGTCGCCTGTAAACGGCTTGGCGTCTGGACCACTCAGCACTTTGGATGCCGCAACGCGTTGCTCTTTGAGGGAAGAGATATAACGTGCGAATACAGACTCAGTGATCAGGGACAGCGGCTCTCCAAGATCCAGAGAGCTCTGGCTGGTCCATTTACCGGTGCCTTTGTTAGCTGCTTCATCCAGGATCACATCGACCAGATAGATACCGTCTTCATCTTTTTTTGTGAAGATGTCTTTAGTGATGTCGATAAGGTAGCTGCTCAATTCACCTTTGTTCCACTCGGTAAAGGTTTCTGCCAGTTCCGGGTTAGAAAGGTTCAGGCCATGCTTGAGCAGGGAGTATGCTTCGGCGATAAGCTGCATATCGCCGTACTCGATGCCGTTATGAACCATCTTCACATAGTGGCCTGCGCCATCAGCGCCAATATAAGTCACGCACGGTTCGCCATCTTCCGCAACGGCTGCAATTTGTTTCAGGATAGGTGCAACCAGCTCATACGCTTCTTTCTGGCCGCCAGGCATAATGGAAGGACCTTTGAGGGCCCCTTCTTCACCACCGGAAACCCCGGTACCGATAAAGTTAAAGCCTTCAGCGGACAGTTCACGGTTACGACGAATGGTATCGTGGAAGAAGGTGTTACCGCCATCGATGATGACGTCGCCTTTATCCAGATAAGGTTTGAGGGATTCAATTGCTTTATCAGTACCTTCACCCGCTTTAACCATCAACAGGATGCGACGCGGCGTTTCCAGAGACTCAACGAACTCCTGAACGGTATAGTAAGGTACCAATTTTTTGCCCGGGTTTTCGGCAACGACTTCTTCGGTTTTTTCACGGGAGCGGTTGAAAATGGATACGGTATAGCCACGGCTTTCGATGTTCAGCGCAAGGTTACGCCCCATTACTGCCATACCAACAACGCCGATCTGTTGCTTGGACATTATGTACTCCTGTCAGGTGTTTATAAGAGTCTAAAATAAACCAGATAATACGAAAACTAAACTGAAAATTAACATAATTGCAAAAAAATATAAGAGCTTAATAATATCTGGTTGTTAACATTAAATAATTTAGGGCTATCATTATCATGCTGTGTATGTAACCACCACACTCAATCAACTTTGGGTTTTAATTGCATTCAAAGGAAACACTTCAGTTTAATAAAATAACACAAACTAAATACCCTATTAATAGGGTTACGATAAGCTCGCGGATCGAATAAAGGAAAACTGATAAAATATATTTCAAATTAAAATATAACTTGTAAACGCACCCAAAAAACATCCAAATTCTTTTAAAATCACAATTAATAGTCCAGTTATCGTGGGCATAAATGACTGGCAATGTGGTAGCAAATTAATCTATATACAACCATAATTAACATCATTATTTATCAATTTATATATTATTTAAACCAATTCCAATGATGTATATTAAAAAAAAGTATCATTGATTTAAAAAACAGGAGTATATGTTTAATACCTTTTCGCGCAGCAAACCCGCCATGATGGATAATACTGACCTGCGGTACATAAGCAATATCACAGAATTTTTTAACTCTAATACTTAGATCAAAATCTTCAAAATAAAGAAAGTAGCGCTCATCGAAACCAGCGCATTTATTCCATATATCTGTCCTAAAAAACATAAAGCAGCCACTCACCATCGGCGGGTTTATGTATACAGAATGGTTGTCTATCTCATTCACCATTTCATAGTCATTAAGCTTAGATTTAAAAAAGCGCTTAATACTCTGTGGAGCAAAACCACGAAGTAATAAAATAAATACAGAAGGATATTTTTTGCACAGACGCTGCACTTTACCGTCTGACCAAGTTACATGCGGTGTTAACAGACCGCAATTAGTATTTTTTGAAAGGTATTCAATAGATTTCTCAAGCGCATCTTTGCTCATGGTTAAATCTGGATTTAATACTAAGTGAAATTTAGAATTTAACCCTAGTGTATAGTTATGAGCTTTGCCAAATCCTATATTGGTTTTCTGCCGAATATATGTAAAGGTGCTGGGATTAAAAAAACCAGCCAAAAACTCTTGATTGACAGCAGATAATTCGTTTTCTGGAGTGTTATCAATAATGAAAACATGATAAGAGATACTTACATGCGATAAACTCAGCGCTAAGCTTTGTAATGTCTCACTCAGTTGTTCCAGTAATGGTTTATAGACAACCAAAGAAATTGTTAATTCTGCTGCTTTGTTCATTCAGATCACTTATACCAATTTCATTATGCTATTTTTAAATAATTCAGCAAATCGCATATCCCAGGTTATATGATGGGTATCGGACGGGCCAAAATAAAGCGAATGCTTGGGCACCTCAAATGGACAAAGAGTATTGCTGCTTTCGAGTTCAGCATGATGCCAGCTCATCTCTCCAAACGGAGTCGAAAGCACGGGTAATCCATTCGAACGGTACTCATAATATTTTATTGGATCAACATAGTGGGTAATCGAATTCTTTTTGAAAGGGATAAGCCCAACGTCTATCTCTGCTAAAAACTCTGGGACATCGTCATGAGAAATCGCCTTTTCAAAGAAAATATTTGCAGGTAGCTCCTTTGGCTTTAATGTTTTTAAAGGGCCTACCAGTCGAATTTTATGCGATGGATGTAAACTTGCCAGCTCAATAACCCAGTCCCAGTCAAACCAACTGGCAATCGTACCAACATAGCCAAACGTCAAAGCATCCTTAGAAAGGTCTATATCATTATTTCTCTTTAACGCGAATCCAGGGGTACAAGCATTAAGGCATAAATGCACTTTTGAGGCATTCTGAGAGAATTTTCCCTGTAAAGGGTGGCTAGTGCAAATAATGATATCAGCTAAATCTGCAATGACCTCTTCATTCTTAAGCATACTTTTAGAAGAATGACCGGTAAAAAATGCAGGATAATTATCCATAGCATCAAATATAATTTGGTGCCATAACTGTTTTTTACAAAGCTCGATTGCTAATAGGCTAGGTTTACCAATAGCAATTATCGTTTTTTCGTCTTTGAAATCGACAATTTTTTCAATCGTTTGCTTCAGAGTTTTATAATTAATAAGCTTAAACAGATGGTGAAAGGGTTCTACAGGAAAGATTGGCCGTACGGACTCGATATGCAGATGAGCGAGTTTGAGACGACCTGATGGCTCTTCAGCATGTCTACCCGGGACAAAATCCTGCAAGCCAGGAAGGCGTCCAGGATAAGGATTAATCCAAAGCACCTCACTAATTCCAGCATGCAATGCATGCTGGATAAAATAGTGCGGTCTTTGACTCATGCTCGCCCAGGGGACAGGAGACAAATAAACGAGTTTCAACTTTTAACCTGTTCAAAATACGCACGAACTATCTGAACAATTCTCTCGCTTGATTTCCCGTCACCGTAAGGTGAAGCACCTTTAGCCATTGCGCGGTAAGCATCAACATTATCAAGAAGAATTGACGCCTCGTTAATAATATCTTCCTTCTCGGTGCCGATTAATTTAACCACACCTTCAGTCACCGCTTCAGGCCGTTCGGTATCTCTTCGTAAAACAAGAACGGGTTTACCTAACGCCGGAGCCTCTTCCTGAACGCCACCAGAGTCCGTCAAAATGATATAGGCTTTTTTCATCGCGGAGACGAAAGGACCATAATCGAACGGAGAAACCAGTTTGATGCGATCATGGTTAAGCAGATATTGATCAACCACACTACGGATATTTGGGTTTGGATGCACCGGGAATACAACACAAATATCATCATATTTATTGACCAGCTCAAGTATAGCCTGACATGTATTGATAATAGGTTGCCCAAAATTTTCGCGCCGGTGCGAGGTAACGAGTACCATGCGTTTATTTTCAGGGATATCTACTTCCAATGGAAAATCTTTTTGCGCAGTGGCCAACAAAGCATCGATAACGGTATTACCTGTTACAAAAATTTGTTCAGGATTCATTGCTTCACGAAGAAGGTTATTTTTCGAAACATCGGTTGGAGCAAAATGCAGGCAGGCAAGATTACCTGCTAGTATCCTGTTCGCTTCCTCAGGAAATGGTGAATAGAGATCGTGAGTTCTCAATCCAGCTTCAAGATGGGCGAAAGGAATTTTCTGATAGAAACAGGCTAATGCTGTGACAAACACCGTTGTGGTATCACCCTGGCCAATAACTAAGTCAGGCTTTGCTTCCGTAAGGATCTTATCAATGCCTACAATCAGCCTGGACGTCAGTTCAGGTAAAGTCTGGCCTGGCTGCATGATATTGAGATCATAGTCAGCTTTGATATCAAATAACGAAAAAGCCTGATCAAGAAGATCTCGGTGCTGGGCTGTGGCTAATACACAAACCTCAAAATCATCACAATTTTTAAAGGCATTAACTACCGGCGCCATTTTTATTGCTTCAGGTCTAGTGCCAATAACACACATTATTTTCATATGATATCTCGCTAATCCTATTTGCGACTAGATTCAACCGCATCTTTGGTGGCTTGTAAGAAGGCATAACCATATTCACGGTCTGGTTCCAGATAGGCACCTTCACCCCATTCGTTCCAGGCATTAATGAAAATCAGGTTATCTTCAAGATCGTCACGATGGTAAGATTCTGTAATGACATCTTCAAGCCATTGCTTATACAAAGCGGGTGATGAATTTTGGAAAATCATACCCTTATTGTTACGCCGTGCGGTGTTGTCCCACATTGGCATAACGGCTCGATAAAGTTTATTATGGTTATATTTGAAATACTTTTTCTCAACCACAATATCTTTATAATCTAAAACAAGGCCTTCAAATTTCGGCTGGATAAAGTCAATTTCGGTGGTGATGTCTTTGCAGTGCTTAAATACCGTACCAGGGTGGAATTCACTTTGTGCATCGAAACCTAAAGAAATAAGGTCCTGATCCCAGGTATGTTCTTTAACACCAATGATGTGGATATCGCCTATCCCTGCTTCACGGCACTTTTCACGCCAATGTTGAAGAACATTTTTGCAGTCTGGGATAAAGGAAGGGCGATAAACCGTAAGCACAGGTTTACCTGCAACTTTAATGTATCGAGGATCCTGCATGTATCTGATCGTGCTTTCAATGAATGCCTTGTAGCTTTCTACGCTATCGCTTTGCTTCATTAAAATTTCACCGCAAGTCCCATCAAAACGGCGAGTCCAGGATTCATTAGCCCAACACAGAGAAAAAGGTATATCAATGTCTGGGTTATCCATGAATAAATCAAGAGGTTGCTCTAATAAACGAGCGCCATCAAACCAATAATAATAAAAGGAGAATCCATAAACCCCATACTTTTTAGCAAGCTCGACTTGCCTTAACATATTCTCTTTTAAACGGAGATCGTAAAAACCTAATTCACCCGGCAATCTTGGCTGAGAATGACCAACAAATTGCGGCTTAGCGCGGCAGACGTTATTCCATTCGGTAACACCTTTCCCCCACCATTCATCATTTTCTTTATTAGGATGAAATTGAGTAAGATAATATGCAATGACTTTAGCATCGGTATCTTGACGCACATATTCAGCCTCTGTTTCTGCTACATATTCTTCAGATTCAGGCTTTGCAGAATCAAGCACCTGCTTAATATAAGCATCTTTAAGTGCGATTCGGTCATTAGGGGTAATGTCGCTATCATCTTTTACTGCATTGCGCATTCTTCTTCTGATGCTCCCGATGAAAGCCTCTTTTTTATCATCACTGAATGGCAATTGCCAATAAATATGCTTAATAGTTTGATAAAGCTTAGACTTCATTTATTACCCCTTGTTTACAACATTATTAACGTGAATACCAACTAACTGCAAGTAATCGACGGTTTTAGACTGCCATGAGTTTTCAACCGCTTCATTTTGTAAAGTAAGTTGATATTCAGCATTACTCTTTAACGTTACCGCTTTTGCAAGATTTGCTACAAATGCCTCATGATCTTCAGCTTCAGCAATTAAGCAACTTTCATATTTGAGACATTCAACAAGATCAGTGGTTACAATAGGTTTACCTAACGCCATGTACTCGAATAGTTTCACCGGTGAGACAGACTCGGTAAGCTTATATTTTTTAAATGGAAGAATGCCGATATCATAATAATAAGCATACTGCGGAAGTTCAAAATAAGATTTACTTCCAAGAAAATATACGTTTTCTCGTTCCAGTAATCCACTTTCTCTCATTGAGCTATCATGCTCATAGCCAATCAGTAATAAAATATAATTATCGTTAGCGGCAATCTTATTTAGTAATTCGTAATCAATCCACTTAGCAAGAGCACCATGATAACCAATAATTGTTTTGCCTTTAGTAATAATATTAGCAAGATCGCTCGGTACTGACTTAGGTGTGGTATGCCAATGACCTATATCAACACCATTAGTAGAGAGCAGCATATTTGTGTTTCTATAGGTTGCTACTTCTTCGTACAACTTCGTTGCTGTCGCAACGACATAAATCGATTCATTGCTCAGAATCCATTTGTGACGCTCTACTACAAACTCTGGGAAAGTACCGATAATCTCTTCGCTAATTTCATCAATGTATTCGTATACGACCTTACAGCCGATTTCCTGGAACTTGATCAGTTCATCGATCGAAGTTGCCATATCAATGGATTGAACCCTAACGACTTTTACTGCTGCTTTGTTAGCGTTCAGGGCTTCTTTGATGCGTTGGTTAATAATGGCGTCCAACGCATCGAAAACATAAACATCATCCTTAGTTTTATCATATACAAACAGATCTTTATCTACCTGAATATGTCCCCCATAAAGCGCCAGCCCGCCTAATTGTGCAGACTGAAGCGAGAGATGTTGAAAACGTTGGAATAAAGGAGTATTCCATCCCATAGGAACATGAAATAAATCTATGAAATTTTTCTCATTTTTTATGAGTTGTTCAATCTCATCAATTCTTCGAGCATAAAGCTTATTCTTATTAACTTTACGTAAGTAGTTATTTGATAAAGTCCAGGCAGTTTTTACTGAAAGAGGAACTGATTTGATTACACCGTGCCTACGTACGCCTTTATAGCCACGGATAATAACATAATTTAATTTACTATTAGGGCTACTATATAATTTGTTAGAGGCGTAGGATTTAACTTTTTTTATAGCCGTTCGCACACTTCTTAGTGGAGACGTGACTTTCCAACTCAATGATGCTTTTAATAGTTGCTCATTCAAACGCAAATGCTCAATTTCATTATAAAGAGCATAGATGCCACTTTGCTGCTCTTCTTTCTCTAATGAAAGATCATCAAAAGAAGTACATTTATCGTTTAAATTGTTAGTTAAACCAGCAATAAACAAGTGTCTATCTTCTAATTCTTCTTTTAATGTATCTATTTCGAGTTTTAAAGAATCAAGTTCATGTTTAAAAGTATCATTTTCATGTAGCAGGTTAGCATGGTTATTTTTTAATTGCATTACGTCTTCAATCAATGGACGAGTTTTAATTAATTGTGTTGAATACCAACTTTGCAATTTTTCTTTATCAATACTGGTAACCTGACTTTGTAAGTCCGCTTCAAAAATACCTAGCGTATCGAGCTCTTCATCTGAAATATTATATTCAAGAGCATTAAAGCATAGTTTCACAAACTGATGTCGGTTAAGATCGTTCACATGCTCATTATAACCAAATCGGGTATTAGACTGGATGGTTATCAGTAAAACTCTAAACAGCAACCATTTTAAAGAAATATTGCCAATATATTTCCACTCTTGATCGATTAATTGCCATCCAGATTTATTATCACATATTATGTTTTGAGGAATGCAATCAATTAACGCGCCATCCACTTCATTTTTAAGAAATTCTGGTGAATATTCATACTCATTAAAAGAATGGAGTTTAATAATATAAACGATATAATCTTTTAGAATAGATATAAAATCATCTAACTGCCAATAGTCTTTAGAAACGATTTCAGAAATACGATCGTTCAAAGACTGACCGCTAATGTACGATGTAATGGGAGAGATTTGGTTAATTAAGTTATCAACCTGTTCGATTTGCTGCCCGTTTGGGACCATACGTTCGGTGATAACTTCAATTGAGTTATTATCGTTTGTATTGAAAATACTTTGTTTGCAAAACCTTCTACTTCTTGCGGTACTATAATGAAACGCAATTGCTTCCTGATCAATAACGCTATCGACTATGCTATCCGGACCGGCAACAATCAAAAATGAATTAGACAAATCCATAGCAAGATTATTATCATGAATCACTTTCCAGGCTTTTTCTTGCGAGAAAAAGAGATAATTGGGAAGCTGATAATCTTTTAATGCATTTTCTGATGCAAAGGCTGATGCATTAAATCCTGCAACATCATAGGCCGATTCACAAACAATTGAATTAGGGGTTTTATAATCTGGGAAGGGAGCAAAAAACTTCTGTGAACTAAAACCAGCACTCTTGATTAAACGAGTAATAGCGTCTTTGCCAAACGTTTCAGGATCAGTTTTTGTATATCGACCTTCGATACCATACATAATTCTCCAGACATGATCCTCTGGCGACCCAGCAAAATATTTTAAACCTAATTGATTTTCGATAGCGATAATCAGAATACCATCAGGCTTGAGCATTTGCCGAATAGTTTCCAGCATTGTTTTTGCTGGGTTTACTGAATCAGTAAATAAATTCGCATATTCAAGAACACCAATTAAGGTAATGACATCAAACTTTGATTCAGTCTGAAAGTCAGAAAACTTCTCCGCTAATAACGTTATATTGTTCAAATCACGGGTGCGCGAACGAGCAATACGCGCACGTCTGATTGATCCTTCAAGGGCCAGAACATTTGCTCCGCATTCCCCCAGATAACGCGTGATAGCCCCGCAACCAGCGCCAATTTCCAGAACATCAACATTGCTCAATTTTTTGGCAAATGGGCGTAGGATATTTGAACGTTGAGAACCAAGATGATAGATAGTCGGCCAATCGGTACAGTGCTTTTTTAATTCGTCTGAGAGTACAGAAACATCTTTTACACTGGTGATGATGGAATAAATATTTTCCTCAATCTGATCGCCATCACTATACTTTATGCTTTGATAATTAGGATTTTTATATACGCCTGATTCATCATCAAAAACATATTTTTTTGCGTCGAATAAATTGCTCATGGAATTAGCCATTCCTTTCGGTCTTGTTCATTTTCAAGTGCATATTTGATAGGCCAAACATTTTTTTGTCTGGCTCGACATAGATATGGATAGCATCGTATCGTCTATCGTGAGGCTCAACATCTTCCGAAGCTTTGCTGGCTACACCAAGGGATATAAAATAATCGCCCGGTGCAAGATTACAGATAAATTCCATGCGAATAATTTCAACAGAATCTTTATTGCCTGCGTGTTGAATATCCTGGAATTCAAGTAACTCAGAATTGCTTCCGTAGACGGTCACACCTTCTTTATTTTTAACCGTGAAGCCAAGGATTGGTCTGAAAATAGTTTCGATGAATTTTATTGATACTGAAAGCGTCAACCGGGCCCCAGATTTTACTGTTGCAGGATAAATATTTTCGCCATCAGTTAAAATATAATCGAGAATTAGGGCTTTTTTATCTCCCCATCGATAACTCAGGTGGTTAGATACCGGACGTGATAAAAAGACATCTTCTGATACGCTGATACCCTCTTCACTTTCAACGATATCGATCTGTTTAATTTCTTTTCCAGAATTATCACTATTAGCCGTTTTTTTGGTTTTACCAAACAGCAAATCTAAATAATGGTTGGTCACATCGCGTGGCTTACCAATATCTTTAACCACACCGCTGTCGATCAAAACAGCCTTTGAACAATGCGTGACAATTTGCTCAGTTGAGTGAGTAACGAGCAATATGCTGGTCCCGCTTTCTTTGAGTTGTTTCAGCCTTTCAAAACATCTGGCCTGGAATTTTGCATCGCCAACTGCCAGCGCTTCGTCAACAATAAGGATTTCTGGCTCAATTTGGGCCTGAACCGCAAAGGCTAAACGAACCATCATACCGCTGGAGTAGGTTTTAACAGGCTGATCGATAAACTCGCCGATATCTGCAAATTCCACGATGCTCTGAAATTTCTCGTCAATCTCAGTTTTTGATAATCCCAACAGAGTAGCATTAAGATAAACGTTGTCCCTACCCGTAAAATCCGGGTTAAAACCTGAACCTAGTTCCAGTAACGCTGCAATCCGGCCATTGGTTGCCACTGAACCTGATGTGGGATTCAATGTACCGCAAATAATCTGCAATAATGTCGATTTACCGCTACCATTTTTACCAACAATCCCAACCGTTTCACCTTTTTTAACCTCAAACGAAATATTTTTAAGAGCCCAAAACTCTTTGTAATATTTTCCCTGAGCGCCTGAAAACATTTGTTTTAAACGATTTACCGGTTTGTCATAGACATGATAGCACTTGCTTATATTTTCAACTTTAATGGCATATTCAGATGACATCAGCAAATCCTTTTCGTGTCTTTTGGAAGAAATAGAACCCAAACCATAAAACAAAGAGTGAGGCTAAATAGCAATAAGGTAAGAATTGATCAACACCCTGCCCAAAGAAAATCACTGCCCTGAATGACTCAACGAAATAAGTCAGCGGATTTATAAATAAATAATGACGATAGTTTTCGGGCAACGCTGTGACAGGGTAAAAAACAGGTGACATAAACAGTAAAACAGTAATGATTAAATTAATAAATTGTGCGATATCCCTTACATAAACGCTTAATGCGCTTAAAAACCAACTTAAACCCAAGACAAAGAAAAGAAAGGGTAATAAGATTAGTGGGAAAAGCAACATGCTGAGATGAGGCGCACCAAAAAAAACTACATATGCGATTAGCCAGACACAAAAGCTAATGAAAAAATTAAATAATGCACTTCCTAAACACACTGGCACCAGAATTTCTAATGGAAATACGACCTTCTTAACGTAGTTTGCATTTTGCAATATTAAGGATGTCGATCTGGCAATGCATTCGGAAAAAAGGTTAAAAATAATCATCCCTGCAAACAGGACCAGTGCAAATTCGGTTTTTGAGTTGCTGTTAATACCCCATTTTGCTTTAAATACAACGCTAAAAACAAAAGTATAAATGGCCAACATAACTATTGGTGTGATAATGGACCATAGTACTCCAATATAAGAGCCATTGTATTTTGAGTTTATATCTCTCGCAATTAAACTCTTTAGTAATGCGAAGTTCGATTTTAACGACTTAAGAATATAAAATGGTGAAGTATTATGATTTAACATATTATAATTTAATGATATTTTTTAATGTAGGCTGAACTTTATCTTTCTCAGAAAGATTAATCGGAATATTAATTGATGGCCATGTAATATTAATATCCTGATCGTTCCAGATTATTCCACGGTCACTTTGCGGATGATAATAATTCGTTGTTTTATAGACAAACTGAGCGCGTTCACTCAATGTAAGAAAACCATGCGCAAAACCTTCCGGGATCCATAACTGACGGTGATTTTCTGCACTAAGATTCACACCCACCCACTTGCCATAGGTTGGCGAACCATCACGAATATCCACTGCTACGTCGAATACCTCACCCTCAATGCAACGAACCAACTTGCCTTGTGCATAAGGCGCCAATTGATAATGAAGACCGCGCAATACGCCTTTCGCTGAGAGTGAATGATTGTCCTGAACAAACTCTACGTTTCTGTTTACCGCATCATCAAAGATTTTTTTATTGAAGCTCTCAAAAAAGAAACCTCTGGGATCGCCGAACACTTTCGGTTCAAAAATGAGTACATCAGGGATTTCTGTACGAATAATATTCATTGCGAGTCTCTGCTTATTTACCTAATACTTCAATAACTACACGCTTTACGCCCGTTTTCCAGTCAGGAAGAATCAAATCAAAGGCTTGCTGAAATTTATCGTTGCTAAGCCTTGAGTTATGAGGACGTTTTGCTGGTGTAGGATAAGACGAGGTCGGAACCCCCGTGAGTTTTTCAATTTTCAGTGATTCGCCGTTTTCACGGGCAACCTCAAAAACAAACGAGGCATAATCAAACCACGTTGTTTCCCCACTCGCGACAAGATGGTAAGTGCCATATTTGGTTTGATCGTTCTTTTCAAAACGGATCGCATGAGCAGTGCAATCCGCCAATAGCTCTGCACCTGTTGGTGCGCCGAATTGATCGTTAATAATCGAAAGTGCATCTCTTTCGCGCGCTAATTTAAGCATAGTTTTTGCAAAATTCGCGCCGCGCGTGGCATAGACCCAACTGGTGCGAAAAATAAAGTGGCGAGGGTTTGCACTCCGAATGGCTTCTTCACCGGCAAATTTTGTCTCACCATATACGTTAAGCGGACCGGTTTGCTCATCTTCATTTCGATAGTGAGTCCCTTTTCCATCAAACACATAGTCGGTTGAATAATGGATGAGCAACGCACCGAGACTTGCCGTTTCTTTAGCAATTATGGCCACGCTGTCAGCATTCATTAAACGAGAAAGCGCGGGTTCGCTTTCTGCTTTATCAACGGCAGTATGCGCGGCTGCATTCACTACGACATCCGGATGAACGGTTTGGATCGTCCGAGCAATACCTTCAAGATCGGTTAAATCGCCACATAAATGGGTATCGAAATAATCGACAGCAACCACCTCGCCCAACGTCGATAAGGCACGCTGTAATTCCCAGCCAACCTGACCATTCTTACCTATCAGTAAAATTTTCATCTCATCAAACCACGGCTATTTAGAAACTGGTTCATCCAGTAAGATATTTAAGTAACGCCCATACTCAGTCTTTTGCAGTAACTTAGCCTGCTCTGCAACCTGCTCTCTGGTTAACCAGCCTTTTCTAAATGCGATTTCTTCAAGGCAGGCTACCTTCATTCCCTGGCGTTTTTCGATGGTATGAATAAACTGAGAGGCTTCCACCAGGCTATCATGCGTGCCGGTATCCAGCCATGCGAAGCCGCGGCCCAGCAATTCAACCTGGAGTTCTCCACGCTCTAAATACATTTGGTTCAGGGTGGTTATTTCCAGCTCGCCACGGGCAGAGGGTTTCACCTGTTTCGCCATTTCCACGACTTTATTGTCATAAAAATAAAGGCCCGTTACCGCCCAATGCGATTTTGGTTTTGCAGGCTTCTCTTCGATAGACAGCGCTTTATAGTTAGCATCAAATTCCACGACGCCAAAACGCTCAGGATCTAACACCTGATAGCCAAACACTGTGGCACCCGATGTAAGTTGCGCGGCAGTTTCTAATTTCTTGCCGAAGCTTTGACCAAAATAAACGTTGTCACCCAGCACCAGCGCGCATGGCTCATTATTTATGAACTCTTCGCCAATAATAAATGCCTGCGCTAATCCGTCCGGCGATGGCTGAACGGCCCAGGAAAGATTAATACCAAACTGCTCACCTGTACCCAGCAAACGTTTAAATGCTGGCATATCTTCTGGCGTTGTGATGATAAGAATATCTTTGATCCCTGACAGCATTAATACAGAGATTGGATAATATATCATCGGCTTATCGTAAACAGGCAGCAGTTGTTTTGATACCCCTTGAGTGATGGGGTAGAGACGCGTTCCAGAGCCGCCAGCCAATACAATACCTTTCATATTTTTATCTCAGTTTGTTAAGCCTAAACGCTCGCCGGCATAGGAACCGTCCAGCACGCGCTGCCACCATTGTTTATTATCAAGATACCAGTGAACGGTTTTCTCGATTCCTGTTTCAAAGGTTTCTTCAGGAACCCAGCCCAAATCATTCTTAATTTTGGATGCGTCAATAGCGTAGCGCATATCGTGGCCGGGACGGTCGGTAACAAAGGTAATCAAATCAGCAAAGCTTGCGATGCCATTTGGTTTGTCGGTGATGATTCCATCAAGAATGCCGCAAATCGTTTTCACAACATCAATATTCTTGCGCTCGTTGTGACCGCCAATATTGTACGTTTCGCCAATCTTGCCTTCGGTCGCCACTTTGTAAAGCGCTCGTGCATGGTCTTCTACATACAGCCAGTCACGGATTTGCGAACCATCGCCATATACCGGCAACGGCTTACCCGCCAGGGCATTCAAAATAATTAGCGGGATCAATTTTTCCGGGAAGTGGTAAGGACCATAGTTATTTGAACAGTTGGTCAAAACGGTTGGCAGCCCGTAGGTTCGGTTCCACGCGCGCACCAGATGGTCGCTCGACGCTTTCGAGGCAGAATAAGGGCTGCTCGGCGCGTATGGTGTATCTTCAGTAAAGAGATCGTCGGTACCGTGGAGGTCGCCATAGACCTCATCGGTAGAGATGTGATGGAAGCGAAAGCCCGCTTTTTTGTCAGCGCTTAAGCATGAGTAATACTGACGAGCGGCATCGAGAAGGACAAAAGTACCGATAACATTGGTATGAATAAACGCGGCAGGACCGTCAATCGAGCGGTCTACGTGGCTTTCCGCCGCCAGATGCATCACGATGTCTGGCTCAAAAGCGGTAAATAAGTCGTTGATTTTGGCATTATCGGTGATATCAGTCTGGGAGAAGTTATAACGCGGGCTATTCTTAACGGAAGCCAGCGACTCCAGGTTCCCGGCATAAGTCAGGCTATCAACAACCAGAACTTCATCATTAGTATTATTAATAATATTACGTACTACAGCGGAACCGATGAAACCCGCTCCACCTGTAACCAGAATCTTCATAACATTACTCAACCTGTGTGAAATAACGTATTGATGACAGAGAGAAACTCATAACACCAATGTTAGTAATTAGGTACGCTACCGCCCCTGGCTTTCGCAACCAGAGCGCGTACGGCTTCGTTGTTTGTTAGTACTCTTGGTAAAAGTTACTGGCGAATCATCCCCACTGGTGCGTAAACGCGACGAGGAAAATGAGAGTCAGGAATTTTTTACGAAGTGCACTGCACCTGCTGAAAAGTGACAGCGATAGGATAGAACATTTTTTTGCAGAGATATGACAGATTTCATTTAAGGACCATAAATACTTCTAATATCGGCATAAAATCAAATTCAAAACTTAGCTGTTGATCTTTCGACAATTAAGCCAAACCTTTACTAGAATCGTTTAAATAACGAACGGCTGCAGCTAAAATGATCTGCAACCGCTCTCTTTTAAACGAAGAATGCTGATTATGACAGCATCTTCTTAATGCTTTCCCTAAATTTTTGACCTTCCTTGAGATTACGCAGACCATAATTCACAAACGCCTGCATGTAACCCATTTTCTTACCACAGTCGTAGCTTTCGCCTGTCATCAACATGGCTTCAACCGGTTGATTTTTGTTCAATGCGGCAATCGCATCAGTCAGCTGTACACGTCCCCATGCACCGGGTTCAGTCCGTTCAAGTTCAGCCCAGATATCCGCAGAAAGTACATAACGCCCTACCGCCATCACATCAGATGCCAGCGTCTGCGGCTGATCCGGTTTTTCGATAAAGTCGACGATACGCGCGACTTTACCTTCCGTATCCAGCGGTTCCTGAGTAGTAATAACAGAATATTCAGAGAGGTCGCCTTCCATACGTTTCGCCAGCACCTGGCTGCGACCGGTTTCCTGAAAGCGAGCAACCATCGCGGCAAGATTATAGCGTAGCGGATCGGCGGAGGCGTCATCCAGCACAATATCCGGCAACACCACCACAAACGGATTATTACCGACTACAGGTTGAGCGCAAAGGATAGAGTGCCCCAAGCCCAGCGGCTGCGCCTGGCGGACGTTCATAATGGTCACGCCCGGCGGACAAATAGATTTTACTTCAGCCAACAGCTGGCGCTTAACACGCTGCTCCAGCAGGGCTTCGAGTTCATAAGAAGTATCGAAGTGGTTTTCAACCGCGTTTTTAGAAGAGTGTGTCACCAGCACGATCTCTTTGATACCCGCAGCCACGATTTCGTCGACGATGTATTGAATCATTGGCTTATCGACGATAGGAAGCATCTCTTTCGGAATCGCTTTGGTGGCAGGCAACATGTGCATGCCCAGGCCGGCAACCGGAATTACTGCTTTCAAATTAATCATTATCAATCCCACCTCAAAATGGTCGATGAATTATAGTCTTTTCGCGCCCCGACGCCAGCACGTTTTGTTAACCGAAACCAGGGGCCAATTCTACCTCTCCCCTCTCCCGCATAAAACGAGAAAAACCCGCTAAATGGGCGATTGCCTCCAGGATTAATCGCAAAATCATCGTCGTTAACGCTTCGTTGATTTATCGGGAAGAGAGAAATTTAGCGCAGAAACATGGATATATTTTTGATCGATGCGATCAATATCGACCGAACTCTGTCCATTTTTATTCACAGCGGTAATATTGCGCAGTGAAATTAACGTTTCGTCGCGCGCCATAAAGCGCCCGCGGACATCTTTTCGCAAGTCAAAGTGTAGCTTAAGGGCCGCTCCCCGGCTTGCATCCTGCATGATGCTGATATCGTGCAAAAAAAGGTGCTGGGGCTGGTTATGCATCTCCAGCGATGCGGACAGGAGTTTCAGGCGGGTAATTGAGACGAAAGAGACCGCATTACCTGAAGAGATTTGGATCCCGCGTAATTTCATTGCGCTTTTTCGATTATCCAGCAGGACATTATTTAACCTAAGGTTCTGTGGTATCGACAAATATTTCCCTCGTACTACTCCATAGCCAATTAACATCCCTGCACTATTAGTCATATTAATATTATCAATTGTAAAATTATCGCAGCCGTATATCGCTACCGTGGCGTTATCAATCCCGGCATTCTTACTGAATTCTGGCGTAATATTGTTCGCCGTGACGTTACGAATAATAAAATGTTTGCCGTTCTCAACATGGACTAATTGACGGCAATTTTTGCCGGTGATGTTCGCAACCACAAAGTGCTTCACCGCCTGGCTTTCGGGATAGTCGTTATCGTAAGTGCTACCCGCCAGCCCGATTCCTATCCCCCAGTTAGTTTTGCCATTGGTACAATTGATGTCCTCAATAACATGGTCGGAAATCAACAAATCACGATCGTTGATGGCGACATTCCATTCAATAGCATCGCCCTGTAAGCGGCTGAAATGCCCGTTCGTGATCTGCACGTTTTCAAGTTGGTTGTGGAAGCCTTGTCGCAGAATGCCGTAATTCGCATCCTGTATGGTGAGTTTGTCGATGGTGAGATTGCGCATGGTTTTTGGGGCGCGTTTGCCGATAAAAACCAGCGCGACCGGCGCGAATCCGCTCATGCTGAGTTGGCTAATACTGCAATCGGACCCACGAATATCAAGAATGACATTATGGATTTCCCCGCTCATCTCGCCGCTAACATGGCAATTATCTGCTAAAACAAAGCGTCCATTGCCATTACCGTCAATACGCCCCCGGACAACCAGTGTCCTTCCTTCAGGCATGAATATGGCACTGTTGACGTTGTCGCAAACCACGTTCTTCGGGATTTCGACCACGGGCGCGGCCTCAAAAGCGCGTCTGAACGCATCCGGCCAGTCGCTATGGAAATAGTCCTGAACATTCGCGGTCCTGGCGCTCTCAAGCGCCAGGACCGCAGGACAATGTAGAAGGGGGAGAAGCGCCACAGAGCCAGTGGCTTTCAGAAGGGTGCGTCGTGAAAAGGTCTTATCGTTGCCCATAAATCCTCAACGTGATTACAGCGTCTGGAGTAAGCCCGCCAGTCGTTTATCAATAACGTGCTGGTTAAACGTGCTTTCAACCTTCTGACGCGCGCGCAATCGCAGCGGTTCGAGCTGTGTTTCATTGAGGCCGGCGACACGCTCAAGCGCGTCGGCCAGAGCCTGCGCGTTGTTTTCCGGCACCAGCCAACCGGACTGTTCGCTGTCTATCAGTTCCGGAATGCCGCTGTGGAAGGTCGAGATAACCGGTATGCCTACCGCCATCGCCTCCATTAGCGCCACCGGGATGCCTTCCATATCGCCATCGGTGCCAGTTACCGAAGGTAATAAAAACAGATCGGCGTCATTCAGCATCGCTTTTACCTCATGGCTGGGCTTAAAACCCGGCATGACGATGTCATCTTCAAGCTGATATTGCTCGATCAGGGTACGTAGTCTGCGTTCCCAGGGGCCAATCCCCAGGATGTGATAGCGAAAAGGTACACCGCGCGCCTTCAACTGCCGGCAGGCTTCGATCGCCACGTGCAGTCCTTTCTTTTCCGTTAGCCGCGCCACGGAAATAATCTGTAGCGGCGAACCCGGCGCTTTAGCCGGACGCAGCGTAAAGTTTTCCATGTCCACGCCCATACGCGACACGGCGATTTTTTCTGCCGGGCAGCCCATCGCCGTCAGCCTGCCCGCCCAGAGTTCGCTAATCGGCAGCATCATGTCGCCGCGTTTAAACAATTTTTGATACTCCGGGGTGTAATGCTCAAGCACCTGCCGATGCGAGACGTCGATACCGTGAAAAACCGTGGCAATTTTCCCCTTAATCAGCCCCAGTTCGCGCAACTTAGCGGCCGTGACGCCCGCCGGGCCGAAATGGGCGATAAACACATCCGCCCGATGGCCCTGAGAGCCTGCACAGATAGCGGATAAGATCAGGTTGCGGGCTTCCTCACCGTAACGCGCCATATTCATGGCCCGCCACACCGCCGGACGATGCAGCCCTTTTACAGTCTCGAAAGCGCGATATTTCAGCTTATTAAGCTTGCCGTCAGGTTCATCCAGCAGCCAGGTCGTTTTGTTCGCCAGTTGATAGCGCTCAAATGCCGCATGGGTATGTTGCAAATCCCCTTTATGGATAGCGACGATCTCTACCTCATAGCCCATCTCGATAAAGCCGACGATCTGGTTGAGTACAAAGGTTTCCGATGCCACCGGGAATTTGAGCAAGAAAAAACCGACCTTCATGTTCTTTCTCCAATGCGCGCCAGCACCGATTGCACCATAGCAATCCCCCGGACGCGTTCAGCGGCCACGGCGCTTTCAAGACGGGTGTTGATTGCCGGCAACTGGCCTAACGTATCGGCCACCAGCCCCTCCAGTGAGCCATCAAGTAACTGGCAGATATCCACCGCCATTTCCGGCAACCCTAATTGCTGCATAATGCCTGCCGACTTATGCTCGTAATTAATGGCGATGGCTGGCGTGCCGAAATTCATGGAGATAATCGCCGAATGCAGGCGAGTGCCAACAGTCAGTTCACAGGCCGCAAGCAATTTGCCCATCTCAAGGTCGTTCAGTTCATCCATTACTACGTGGTAGCGCGACGTGTCGGTGATCAGGGCGCGCAATTTCAGCGCTACCATCCGGTCATCTTTGTTATAGCTGTCGATACCGGTACAGGTTGACAGCGCCAGCACCTGATACCCGGAATCAATCAGTCGGTTGACGATCCCGGCAAAGGCCTTTTCATAGGCTTCCTGCGAGGTGCCAAGCCGTTTATCGAAGGGCGCTAAATCACGCAGCGTGATGGCGACGGTTTTTTGCTGTGCTGCGATCCCGAGCCAGTGCCGTACCGCATAGCTGGCGACAAATTTCTCGTCATGAGGCGCGACCAGCCAGGCGGTATCCACGCCCTGCTCGACTTTTTGCCTGTCGATCTGGCTTTGTTCCATCAGCGCCAGAGACACTTTTTCACGCAGGATCAGCGCGTCGCACTGCCCGAACACATAATTGGCGAGCTGATTAAATTGCGGCTCGTGAAAAGGGCCAACACTGTGGCCGACAATAAACAGCGGCTTATTCGCCATAAAAGTACACAGCGCGTGCTCAAACTGCGGCGTTCCGTAAAGATCGACAAAAAACGATCCGCCAACCTGGATAATCGCGTCGTACTGCGCCAGTTGCTTCACAAAGTTTAAGAACCCCTGGGGAATGGCAACGTTGCGAAGTTGTCCATCGCCCGAGGCTTTTGACAGTAATACCTGGTGCTGATAACGACGTCGCAGCACCTTTTTTACCTTACCCATCAGTCCCGTCGCTTTATTATGGCGCTTCATCTGCTGATGCAAGGGGTCGTTCAGTACCGGGCGATCCAACAGCCATGCGGAACTCACCGGGTAGCGGCTCATGACGTCGACATCCGCGTCAGGCGAAAGCTGGGTAATGGCATCCACGAGGCCACGCAGGATTGCGCTGTCGCCACGGTTTCCACAAGTATGATTGCCAAGAATCAATAATTTCATAATGACCTCTTAATGGGGTTGTATGCAGGCCAGACGTCAACCAGCACGCAGCAGCACTTTGAGTGTTTTATTGCGGCAAAACGGTCGTTTTACCTCAAGAACCAGGGGATGGCGGGAAAGCGCGAGGGTCAACGCATAGGCCACGATGCCCGCAGTAATTTGCGCAGCAAGCACCATGACAGGTTGCCAGTCAGGATCGAGCAAGATACCCGTCAGGTAACTTGCCGCAACGGTGGGAATAACCAGGCGAAACGGCAGCCACAGGCTTTGCAGATACTGCCGGTAGCCTGGACCCAGTACGGGTTTGAGCAGGACAAAATAGGTCAGGAACACGTTGAAGATCTGTATCGTCAGAAAACCCAGCGTTACGCCGATAACGCCGTACATCTGCCCGCCGACAATAATCGCCGGGATAAACAAAAAAGTCTTAAACACGTTGAATTTAAAGCTTAAATCGACACGCGATGTCGCCATCAGCAGCGAGCCGACCGGGTTGCCCACCGCACGTAATAATCCCACCACGCACAGCAGTTGTAATACCGGAACAATGTCTACCCATTTTTCGCCGAACAGCAGCGGCACAGCCTTGTCGGCCACCACCAGCAGCCCCAACAGCGCCGGGAAATTAATAATTCCTACCAGAGAAATCAGCTTATAAAAATTGACCCGCAGCCGAACGGTATCACCCTGCATTTTGGCAAAAGCGGGAAACAGCACCCGGGTAATAATCGGGTTCAGCTTCGCCGGCGGAACCACCGCCAGATTCCAGGCCAGGTTAAAGCCCCCTGCCGCCGCCGCGCCCAAAATACGCGCCAGCACCAGGGTCGAGAGATTGGTATTGAGATAGTTAACCAGACTGTCGGCGGTAAGCCAGGCCCCGAATTTGAGGTTGGGTACCACGGTACGTAGAGAGAACTTAAAACCAGGACGGTAAATATTGCGCCCTACAAAACCAAACAGCGCCGTGCGGACCAGGGTATTTACCAGATAACCGATAATCGCCATCATGGCGTTGGGCCAGAACCAGGCGCCAATCGTGGTGACGCCAAAACCCGACAGCACCGCGCAGGTTTCAATCAGCCCGATTTTATTGAACTCAAGCTCTTTCTGCATCAGCGCGCGGTACTGCTGGCCATGAGGGATCACGATAAACGCCAGCGACAGTGTTTTAATCAGCGGTGCCAGATCGGGGTTGCGCAGCAGCGTCGCCAGGGTGTCGCTGAGCAGGAATACGCCCACACACACGGCCCACCCGAGGCCGACGTTTAGCCAGTAAAGCGTCGACAGCTCGAGATTGCTGATGTTTTTACGCTGAATAATGGAGTTGGCGATGCCAAAATCCGACAGCGTATCCGCCAGCGCGATAATCACCAGCGATATCGTCAGCAGGCCAAACTGATGCTCATTCATCAGCCGTGCCAGCAATGTCATCTGGATCAAGCCCAGGGCGATAATGGCGACGGTGGACATTGCAGACCACTTGGCCCCGCTAATGGTTTTTTCTCTCAGGTTCATGGACTTTCCTTAGTACGCGGCTTTATTCACGAAGCCTTTAAAAACAGTGAGAAAAACAATGCGGATATCGAACCACAGGCTCCATTCGCGGATATATTCCAGGTCGAACTCGATACGCTTTTCCATTTTCTCCAGCGTGTCTGTTTCACCGCGCCAGCCGTTGATTTGCGCCCAGCCGGTGATCCCCGGTTTAACTTTATGGCGCAGCATGTAACCCTCAATCAGCTCGCGATACTGCTCGTTATGGGCCACGGCGTGCGGGCGCGGCCCGACGATGGACATACTGCCGGTCAACACGTTGATAAACTGCGGGAGTTCGTCCAGCGACGTGCGGCGCAGGAAGTTACCCACCGGGGTGACGCGCGGATCGTTCTGGGTGGCCTGGGTCACGACGGCGGCATTCTCCATCACCTTCATGGAGCGGAATTTCCATACCATGATCGGCTTACCGTCCATGCCGTAGCGGGTCTGGCGGAAAATCACCGGGCCTTTTGAGGTCAGTTTCACCGCCAGGGCGATACCGCACAGCACTGGCGAGATCAGCAGCAGGATCAGCGAGGCGAGCACGATATCCTCCGCCCGCTTCAACAAACGGTTAATGCCATTCAGCGGCGTATCGAACAGTGGCACCACTGGCACGCCATTGACCTCATCGGTACGCGAATGCAGGATGTTGAAGGTAAACACGTCCGGGATCAGCATCACCGAGCAGGTGGTGTCGGAAAGCTTGCGCACCAGTTGTTTGATACACGCTTCATCGCTCATCGCCATGGCGATATAGATATTGTGAATTTTGCCGGCTTTGGCATCGTCCACTAGCTGTTCCAGATTGCCGGCCCAGTGTTGCGGTACGCCCCCCGGTTGCGGATCGTGATACACACCGGCCACTTCAAAACCGAGCCAGGGCTCATTCTGGAAACTTTGCACCAGCTCCATACCGACCGGCATTGTCCCGGCAATCGCCACCCGACGGGTGTTATAGCCGCGATTGCGCAGCCAGCCTGCGCCGAAGCGGATGCAGGAACGGCAGACAACCAGCCCCACCGTCGAGAGCAGATACCAGGCAAACCACACGACAAACTGGTTATCAAAATCTTCGTTAAAAGCCAGCAGCCCGGCACTAAATACCAGGCTTAACGTCCAGTTTTGCAACAAAAGAATCAGTTCGGTGGTGATCTTCACGCCGCGCCAGGAGCGGTAAAAATCCGTGATCCCACCGATCATCTGGAATACCGCCAGCGTCAACAACGCGATCAGTAAGTACATGTATAAAAACGGTAACCCGTTTAACTGGCAGATTAGCCATAACCCGCCAAACATAATGGCGATATCAGAAAACCGCTGCACCATTGAGATTAACGATGCATTTGTTTTAGCTCGCTCGCGCTTTTTTAGAGTTGTCATCGTTGGTCCTGTCAATCGCGCTTACGCGCTGAAATGAGGTGGAGCGCAGGCAGGGTTGGATCGACGATCTTCCCTGCCTGCCCTTGCTCCTGTTCTCAGCCTTCCGCTTTCAGCAAGGCCAAAATATCCCGTGTCCGCGCCTGCATCAGCGCCGCATCGCCGCGCGACTCCACGTTCAGACGCACCACCGGCTCGGTATTGGAGCTACGCAGGTTGAAGCGCCAGTCGGCGAACGACATGCTGATCCCATCGGTGTGGTCGACTTCCAGCGCGCGCGCCGCAAAGTACGCTTTCACGCGCGCGATAGCGCTGGCAGGTTCATCCAGGGTGTTGTTGATTTCACCGCTGGCCGGGAACGCCGCCATGCGGTCGCTCACCAGTTGAGAGAGCGATTGACCGCTGGTGCACAGCAGCTCAGTGACCAACAGCCAGGGGATCATGCCGCTGTCGCAATAGGCAAAATCGCGGAAGTAGTGATGGGCGCTCATTTCGCCGCCGTAGATGGCGTCTTCGGCACGCATCCTTTCTTTGATAAACGCATGGCCGGTTTTCGACATCACCGGCGTACCGCCCGCTTCGGTGACCACGTCCACCGTATTCCACGACAGACGCGGATCGTGGATCACTTTTGCGCCAGGGTGTTTTTCAAGGAATGCCTGGGCCAGCAGGCCGACGATGTAATAGCCTTCGATAAACCGCCCGGTCTCATCAAACAGGAAGCAGCGGTCGAAATCGCCGTCAAAGGCAATGCCCATGTCTGCGCCGTGTTTCATTACCGCATCGCGGGTATCGGCGCGGCACTCGGGCAGTAATGGGTTGGGGATGCCGTTCGGGAAATGGCCGTCCGGGGTGTTATGCACTTTGATAAAACGCAGCGGAATACTCAGCGCCTGTAGACGTGCTTCCAGCGCATCGATCACCGGTCCCGCGGCCCCGTTGCCTGAATTAATCACCAGCGTGCGCGGCTGGAAGTTTTTTGTGTCAACGTAGGTCAGCAGATGGTCGATATAAGCCGCGCGAATATCGATTTTCTGATAGCTGCCGCGCGCCTCAGGCTGCACCGGCGGAAAGTCGTTCGCTTCGGCGAGGCGCTGAATATCGCGCAGCCCGGTGTCGCCGCTAACGGGGCGTGCGCCTTCGCGCACCAGTTTCATACCGTTGTAGTCGATGGGGTTGTGGCTGGCGGTGACTTCAATCCCGCCACCCACGTTTAAGTGGAAGGTAGCGAAGTAAATCTCTTCCGTTCCGGCCATGCCGATATCCAGCACGTCAACGCCCGCGTCCTGCAAGCCGCTGGCCAGCGCCAGCTTAAGCGGCTCGCTGGTGAGACGCGCATCACCGCCCACCACCACGGTTTTGGGTTTCAGATACTCGCCAAAGGCGCGGCCAATGCGGGCCGCTATCTCTTCATTCAACTCGACATCCAGTTTTCCGCGAATGTCGTAGGCTTTAAAACAGGTTAATTTTTCCATAATGACCTCGTTTTCAGGCAACAGTCAGCCCTGGCCGGTACACGGCCATAATTTTTTATCGGTAAGTCAGGGCTTAGACGCGCCCGTAGCGATCCTCGAAACGCACCACGTCATCCTCTTCCAGATAGGAACCCGATCGCACTTCAATCAGGTCGAGAGGAATTTTCCCCGGATTTTCCAGGCAATGGGTCGCCCCAAGCGGAATGTAGATTGACTCATTCTCACCGAGCAGTTTGATCTCGTCATTGATGGTGACTTTGGCGGTGCCCGCCACCACGATCCAGTGCTCGGCGCGATGATGATGCATCTGCAAAGACAGCCCTTCACCCGGTTTCACGCTGATGCGCTTCACCTGGTAGCGCTCGCCCTCGTCGATGGAGTCATATTTGCCCCACGGGCGGTAGACTTCGCGGTGAATATGGTGCTCGTGGCGGCCATCGGCTTTGATTTGCTCCACCACTTTTTTCACATCCTGAACCTGATTACGGTCGGCGATCAGCACGGCGTCTTTGGTTTGTACCACTATCAGATCTTTCACCCCCACCGTGGTGACCAGCCCGGACTCGGCATACACATAGCTGTTCTCGGTTTGATGGCTGATCACATCGCCGTGGTGCACATTGCCTTCCGGCGTACGATTGCTGATCTCCCACAGCGAGGACCAGGACCCAACGTCGCTCCATCCGGCATCCATCGGCACCACCACCGCGTCGGCGGTGCGTTCCATAACCGCATAGTCGATGGACTCTTCCGGACAGGCCAGAAATGCCTCTTCATCCACGCGGATAAAATCGAGGTCAGGATCCATCACATTCATGGCGTTTTCGCAGGCGCTGAGAATATCAGGACGATATTTGGCCAACTCTTCCAGGTAGCGACCTGCGCGGAAGATAAACATGCCGCTGTTCCAGTAATATTCACCGCTGGTGACGTAACGCTGCGCCGTATCCAGGTCCGGTTTTTCAACAAACTGGGCGACGGTAAACGCCACGGCATCGGCCGCCGCGCCAGGGTTGATCAGTTCGCCACGGCGAATATAGCCATAGCCGGTTTCCGGCTGATCCGGGACGATACCGAAAGTCACCAGCTTGCCCTGTATGGCAAACGGCATGGCCGCGTGTACTGCGGCGCGAAACGCCTCTTCATTGTCAATAACGTGGTCGGCAGCCAGCACCAGCATCAGCGGATCGCTATCGGGATTGCGCCGTTTCGCCGCCAGCGCTGCAAGGGCGATAGCGGGCGCGGTATTGCGCCCGGCAGGTTCAAGAATGATGTTTTCGGTCAGTTTATTCAGTTTGCGTAACTGTTCGGCGACGATAAAACGGTGCTGTTCATTGCAGATCACCACTGGGCTTTCACACTGCACGCCGTCGAGCCGGCAAATCGTGGCCTGTAACATCGTCAGCTCCCCTTGCAGGCAGAGGAACTGTTTCGGATACAGCACGCGGGAAAGCGGCCACAGGCGGCTGCCGGAACCACCCGCCATAATGACGGGAAAGAGCGTGGATTGACTCATGGCTTAACTCCAATATCGGCAATAAATTGGCTCAGCACGTTCTCTTTTTCGAGCGTGCGTTCGGCATATTCACGTGCCACCGTGTTTGTTTTCGGCATCATCAGCGCGCTAACAATGCCCCGCTCCAGCGCATCCACCGATTCCGGCTCCACGCAAACCGCGATGCCCGGCGTAATCAGGCAAAGCTGGCCCAGTTCGGTGTTCGGTTCGGCGGTGATCACCGCGTTGCCGCCCACTGCCAGAATATTGGTTAACTTCGAGGGTAATACTGCGTCCGCCGCGCCCCGGCGCTGGATCACCAGATGGCAGTCGGCCAGCGCCAGCAGCGCCGGTAAATCCTCATAGGGCTGTAACGGCATAAACTGCACGTTAGTGAGACCGCGCTGAGCGGCCAGCGCCTCTAACCGCGCTTTACCGCCGCCCTGCCCGACAATCAAGAACAGCCACGGCTGCGAGCGGGCGCGATCCGCTACCGCGATCAGGTTCTCCAGCCCCTGCTTTTCCCCGATGTTGCCGGAGTAGAGCACAATCTTTTTATCCGCCGGCAATGCCAGACGTTCACGCAGTGCCGCCACGTCAGCGGCAGGCACATCGCGAAAACGCGCGACTTCCGACCAGTTAGGAAAGAAAATGGTGCGCTCAGGCGGCACACCTTTCTCGGTGGCTTTGTTGATCATCGAACGGGAAATGGTCGAGACGTTATCCACACCCAGCAAACCGCTACGCTCGAACGCCGCCGCCAGCTTCGCCACCCTGCCGCGTTTGCCGCCCGCCATACCGAGCCCCAGCATGGCGTCCACTTCATAATCCTGAATATGCAGCAGCGTCTTAGCGCCGGAGAGTTTTGCCAGCAGGCGCATACCCGGCGTACAGAACAGCGTCGGCACCACGCCGATAATGCGGTCCGGCTTCCAGCTACGCTGGGAGAGCAACGGGAACAGCGAACTGAGCGCGAAGCTACCCAGATGAACCAGACGCTTCACCGTGGAAGGCTGCTTTGGCACATACAGCGGGCAGCGCCAGACCGTGGCAGCCCCGGTTTCCTTACGCCAGCGCCAGGAAGAATAGTTTTCACCGACCTGCCACGCCGGGTAGTACGGTGGCGCGGTAATGACGCGCACGTCATGCCCCTGGCGCGTCATCCACTCCACCATCTCGCCGGTGTATTTACCGATACCGGTTAATTCCGGGGAGTAATTGATGCCGTACACCAGAATTTTCATAATCCCGGTACTCCGGCCTGCAATGCGGCGTCGAAGTAGGCGCGAGTATTGCGATGCACCTGCTCATCGGCAATCAGCGTGGCGGGTTTCAGCCAGCAATACGCGTCGTGCTGCTCGTCCGGCAGCGCCAGTTGGTCAGCCGAAACCCGCAGGCGAAATCCCAGCACCACGTAATGGGTGGTAAACCCCTCGCCCGCGAAGCTGTCCTGATAAAAGTGCTGCCAGACGCCATAAAACTGCGCATCGCTCTGGCGAAAACCCTGCCCCAACTCGGCCAGGGTCAGGCGTTCAAAGGCCTGGTCAAGCGTTTCATCTTTCTGGACGCGCCCGCCCGGTACAAACCAGTAGCCCTGCGCCGGACGGTTAGTGCGTTTGCCCACTAAAAACTCGCCATTCTGGTTCTCTACGATCAAATCCAGCGAGAGAAGCGGGGTTGAACGCACCACCGTGGCAAAATCCTCATGGCTGAGATACATGACTACCCCCGGAACCGCTGCTGGTTTTCAAGGAACCATTGATAGGTGCTGGCAAGCCCCTGCTCCAGCGACACTTCATGGAACCAGCCGAGGCTGTGCAGCCGCGTCACATCCAGCAATTTGCGCGGTGTGCCGTCGGGTTTAGTGGCATCAAACACCACCCGTCCGCGATAGCCGGTCACCTGCGCCAGGGTTTGCGCCAGCTCACGGATGGTGCAATCTACGCCGGTGCCGACGTTAATGTGCGACAGCATCGGTTCGGTATTCTCTTCCCAGACTTCTTTCGCCAGTTCCATCACGTGAATGCTGGCGGCGGCCATATCATCCACGTGCAGGAATTCGCGCATCGGCGTGCCGCTGCCCCACACCACGACATCCGGCGCGTTGCTGACGGTCGCCTCATGGAAACGGCGCAGCAGCGCCGGGATCACATGAGAATTGCTGGGGTGAAAGTTATCGTTCGGCCCATATAAATTGGTCGGCATCACCGAGCGGTAATCGCGGCCATACTGGCGGTTATAGGATTCGCACAGTTTGATGCCTGCGATTTTGGCAATGGCGTAAGGCTCGTTGGTCGGCTCCAGGGTTCCCTGCAACAGTTCACTTTCCTTCATCGGCTGATTCGCCAACTTTGGATAGATGCAGGACGAGCCGAGGAACAGCAGCTTATTCACGCCGTGGGTATGCGCTGCGTGGATAACGTTGCTCTCCATCATCATATTTTGATAAATGAAGTCCGCCGGATAACGGTTGTTGGCCTCAATGCCGCCCACTTTGGCGGCGGCAAGGTAAACCTGATCGAGCGCTGCGCTGGCGAAAAACGCGTCAACGGCGTGGCTGTCGAGTAAATCCAGTTGCTGACGGGTGCGCAGCACCAGTTCAACATCGTTACGCTGGCTGAGCTGGCGAACCAGGGCGGAGCCCACCATCCCCTGATGGCCCGCGACAAAAATACGCTGTTTTTTCATCATCAGGACTCCAGCGCGATGGCGACCTCATAGCCATGGGATTTCAGCAACGAGTGCTTCTTAGCGGCTTCCAGATCTTTCGCAACCATTTCAGAAACCATCTCTTGAAGCGTGGTCTCCGGCTTCCAGCCCAATTTCTCGTGCGCTTTGGTCGGGTCGCCCAGCAGGGTTTCCACTTCCGCCGGGCGGAAATAACGCGGATCGACGGCGATAATCACATCGCCCGGCTTCACGCCTGGCGCATCATGGCCGGTCACCGACACCACAATGCCTTTCTCTTCCACGCCCTTACCTTCAAAACGCAGTTTGATACCCAGTTGCGCGGCGGCCATCTCCACGAATTCACGCACCGAATACTGTACGCCGGTGGCAATCACGAAATCGTCCGGCTGCTCCTGTTGCAGCATCATCCACTGCATTTTCACGTAGTCTTTGGCGTGGCCCCAGTCGCGCAGGGAATCCATGTTGCCGAGGTACAGGCAGGATTCGAGGCCCTGGGCGATGTTGGCAATAGCGCGGGTGATCTTGCGGGTCACGAAGGTTTCGCCACGGCGCGGGGATTCGTGGTTAAACAAAATGCCGTTGCAGGCGTACATGCCATAAGATTCGCGGTAGTTCACGGTGATCCAGTAGGCATAAAGTTTGGCGACGGCATACGGAGAGCGCGGATAGAACGGCGTGGTCTCTTTCTGCGGGATCTCCTGCACCAGGCCATACAGTTCAGAGGTCGATGCCTGGTAGAAGCGCGTTTTCTTTTCCAGTCCCAGGAAACGGATCGCTTCTAACAGGCGCAGCGTACCCATCGCATCCACATCGGCGGTGTATTCCGGTGATTCAAAGGAGACCGCCACGTGGCTCATGGCCCCGAGGTTGTAGACTTCATCCGGCTGTACTTCCTGCAGAATGCGCGTCAAGTTAGAGGTATCCGTTAAATCGCCATAGTGCAGATGGAATTTCGGGTTGCTGGTATGCGGATCCTGATAAATATGATCCACACGTTCGGTATTGAATGAAGAGGCGCGGCGCTTAATGCCGTGAACTTCGTAACCTTTCTCCAACAACAGTTCGGCCAGGTAAGAACCATCTTGTCCGGTTACACCCGTAATAAGAGCCACTTTACTCATGATTTATTTTTCCTCTGTTTAAATCGGGCCTGGTTTAACTTGCCAGACTGCTGTTTACACGCTCGCGAATAATTTTCGCCGGATTACCGCGACAAATCACATTGCCGGGTAAGGATTTAAATACGCTGCTCCGCGCACCGACGACGGTGCCTTCACCAATCGAAACGCCGGGTGCGACAAACACATCGGTCGCCAGCCAGCATTTCTCGCCAATCACAATCGGTTTGGCATAAATATCGAAATGCGCGCTCAAATAATCATGGCTGCCGGTGCATAAATAACTTTTCTGGGAAATCACCGCATTGGCACCGATAGTAATATTGCCAAGCGTATATAACACCGCATCGTCGCCGACCCAGGCATAATCGCCCAGCGTTAATTTCCACGGATAGGTTATTTTTACCGAAGGGCGAATCACCACCCCTTTACCTATTTTTGCACCGAATAACCTTAATAAAAATGTGCGCCAGCGATACGCTATTTGCGGAGACCAGGCAAATAGGGTTTTCTGCACTGCCCACCATAATTGAACTTTAACAGGATGCCCGCCGCGGAAATTTTTTGGAACCGAGAATCCTCTTAATTCTTGCATCGGATGTCCTTATGTTTTAATTCAATAACGCGCGGAGACTTTAAAAATAACAATGCAAATGCCCCCGCCCTGATAAGAGCGTAAAATTAATCGCAGATTAATTAAATAAGATTAACTTTTTTGATATAGCGCTTTTGTTTTACCGGTGTTACGTATTCTTAACCGGTAAGACAGCTCAGCCCAAAAGCCAGGTACGCCTAAAATAGCGCGTTGAACATTTTTAGCATCCTGGCACAACTCCAGATTATTGGAGGTGGAAACGCCGCCCATGGAAAACTCCGACACCAAACCTTCAAGGCGCTTAAAGGGATATCCGGCTTTATATAATTTTGCCGCTAAAGCATAATCTGACGACACTTTATATTGCAGATCGTAAGGGTGTAATTTTAATCCCTGCATCGGGAAAAATATTGCCTGATGGCTGGCGGGCAAGCTGTGATAGATGTACCAGCCCTGCTTGGCGCTGCGGCGGGTTTTATGGCCATTACCGAAGTCCAGCAGCGCATCGCCAATCACCATCGCCGGTTTGTGCGCAGGTATCTCTGCCAGTTGGCGTACGAACTGCGCCACGTCGGGATGGAATACATCGCCGGAGTTCAGGAACAGGGCATAATCGCCGCTGGCAAGCTGAATGCCCTTATTCATGGCGTCATAAATGCCATTATCTTTTTCGCTGACATAACGTAATTGATATTGTCCATCGAGGCTTTTCAGAAATTCCTCAGTACCGTCTCTGGAACCGCCATCCACCACAATCCATTCAAAATCGATATTCTGATCGGCCGCCAGATACGCCAGCGATCGCCATGTTTTCTCCACCCCGGCAAGATTTTTCCAGGCCACCGTAATGACGCTTAATCGCATTGTTATTTCTCCTGCTATTGGGACTGCCCGATGGCCTTGCGTAAAATAAAAGGGCAGACAATCAAAAAGGCATATTCAGGGCTAAATATCGAGCCGGTGAAAAACAGGGATATTGGGGTAAATAACCATAGCTGCACCCGGAAATTAGGATTATCGCCAAAGGCATGCGCTATCATTTTGCCCACTTTCCACAAATACCAACCCGTTAAAATAATCGCCAGCCACGAAAAATAAATAATTAACAGATACAGGCCATTGTCTATGGTTTTGCCGACGTCCGCACCGTTAAAGATTCCGAATGACGCAACATATTCGTAAAGCGAACCGAAACGGACTACCCCGTCAATATGGGTTAATGAATAACCGACCATCACCAGCGGGCCAATAATTCGATAATACGAAGATGAACCTTCTGTACCTAAATCGCCGATACGGGTCGCGATATAGGGAAAGGCAAAAATCAAACCGACCATAAACGCCGCTAACGAAATAATTGCCAGCGGCAACTTTTTACGCAGTGCGTTTTTGTTAAGGTATTTGAATGCCCACTCCAGCAAATAAAACAGGATAAAGGTCATTACGCCGGAAAACGAACCTGAAAGAATAATACCCAGCAAAATCATTGCATCGGCTTTCGGCGTTTTGATGCCAAACTGTTTAATACACAGCCAAATTGAGATTAAGGCCAGAGCGAAGAACGCCGGTTCGAAATAGAGCGCAGTGGTTCGTCGGCCGCCAAACTTAATAAAGTTCATCACATAGCTGTTGCTGTAGATGAGGTATTTTGAAATAGCTTCCATCAACGAACTGCCGCCACTCAACATTATCTGCGCCATTTCCACACAGGCGATGGCGACGATAATGCCCGTCACCAGATAAAACAGCCGCAGCACTTTGCGGTAGTTACGCGGCGACAGGGTCTTAAAGCGAATGCTCCAGGTCATGCCGATAATAATGACGATGTAAACAAACAGCATGGTCGACGTGACGTATTTCGAGGCGTCCAGCGACTGGCCAAACAGATAGTTGAATATTGTCAGCCCTGCCCCCAGCCCCAGCGCGATCATCAGCTTCTTAAGGTTGATGCGCTCGACGTAGAGCAACAGCAGTACCGGCAAAAACGTCACCACCGTAATGGGAAAGCTTTCGCCCAGTTGCAGCAGCTTGACGTTGACCAGCAGATAAATCAGCGGCAGCAAGAGATAGCTACAGACTCTGATAGAACGAGACATACTCCTCCAGCATCTGTTTGCCGCTGTAAGCCTTGCGACTGACGGCTTGAAACGCCTCGAGAGACACCCCGAAAATCGCCTGGGCGATGTGCGCGCGGTTTTGCTGCGCCAGCGCGATGGCTTCCTGCTCATCCACCGTGCGACCGCCGGTTTTTTCCAGCACTTCCCGCGCCGCATCGCTGTGAGTGGCGATGACCGGCACGCCGATGGACAAGGCTTCGCACAGGATCAGCGGGTAGTTATCTACCCGGGAGCTAAACAGCAATGCATCCATCTGGTTCAGCTCGCCCATCAATTGCTGTTTATCCGTGAGAAAACCGTGGTTCACCACATTTGGGCCGTCAAACGGTGAGAATTTCCCGAAGGTATGGACTTCTACCTGATCCCCCAACGCCACGATATCGCGCACCAGCTGCTGGCGGGTTTTCCCGTCATAGCGCAGGTCATGGGCCACCACGGCAATTTTCGGCGTGCCGCGGGACGACGGCGGTGGCGGCAACTCGGCGAGGATAGATTCGGTGGCGACATCGATACCGTTATTAATAATCTGGCAGCGGCCTGCGCCATACACCTGGTTGAACGCCTGGGCGACATGCTGGCTGGGTGAGATAAACAGGCAGCCGAGCGCCAGCATCTTGCGGAACAGAAAGCGCTTAGCACCGATTTGCTGATGCGCACGGTCGACTTTTACCGGTGGATAGTTGGTGAGCGTCGGGCATTTGCCGCAGCCGCTGGTCCAGCCATCGCACCCGTCAAGAAACGCGCAACGCCCGGTGACGCTCCAGTGATCGTGCAGCGTCCAGACCAGCCGGACATCCGGCTTATGGGCGGTGACCCGCTCGGCGAATTCCACCACCTGTTCCAGGTTAAGCCAGTAGCTGTGCAGCACGTGAAAATGCAGCACCACCGGTCCGCTGGTACGGGTCACCTTGCGGTATAACCCATCCAGGTTGCCGAACAGATCGCGGTTAAAAAACCGGAACAGCGCGATATTGGCGACCGACGTCAGGCGCGGGGTGTGCTTTTCGACCTGGGCGTACTGTTGATGGCTGACGCTTTTCTTGCCGCCTTTGCCGTAACCGTAGACAAACCGGGACGTCAGCCCCTGCTGCAAGGCGCGCTGATGCAGATCCAGCGCCACACCCGCCGCGCCGCCTTCAGCGAGGCGCACATTAAATTGCACAATATTCATTTGATTACCTTCACGCGGGCTTTTTCACCCGTCACCAGCGCGTTATCCGGCACGCTGTCCATCACCACGCTGCCCGCGCCGATAGTGGCGTAATGACCAATGGTGATATCGCCGATCAAAATAGCATTTGCGCCCAGTTCCACGCCGTTGCCAATCACCGGGCAGGCCAGGCTGTCGCCGCCGCGATTACCGATGGTCACGCCGTGGCGGATCACAAAGTCATCCCCCGCTACCACGTTTTTGTTAATCACCACCGCGTAACCGTGATGAATGGTGAAGCGCCGTCCAATGGTCGCCGCCGCCTGGATTTCATAGCCGAACAGGCATTCGGTCATCATCCGGTACAGCACCAGCACCGGCGCGGCCCAGAGATTATTGATGACGTTTTTCTTACGCCATACCGAGCAGAAATGCGCGATGCGATAGGCTAAGACCATGCAGCACGGGCGCAGGCTCCAGCTGTTGGCGCGGCAATCTTCCAGCAGCATTATTTCCCCCGCAGGCTGTAAGCCAGCCGTTTGGTATTGCGCAGCGACAGCAGCGTCAGGCAGGTGCGCCAGTTCATGGGCTTATTGCGGATCTGGTACAGGGTAAACAACTGATACTTTTTGCTGGCCCGGTCAAAAATCCCTTTGTGTTTGCGGTAAAACTGGAAGTAGCCGGAAAACTGCTTCGCCGATTTGGTGATCTGCATTTCACCGTGGTTGATATGGAGAATTTGCGTGGCAGCCTCGACTTTCCACGGCTCACCGTAGCGCAGCACCATACGTAAAAAGATGTCGTAATCCTGGGCCGCTGCCAGCGAGGTATCGAACAGCGACGCTTTAAAACGCCACGCCCAACTGAATACCTGGTTACCGATGATGTTGCGTTTGTAAAACAGCTTTCTCGACCACGGCGATTTGGGGTACAGCGGCAGGCTGGCCGGCTGAGTATAAATTTCCCCTTCGCAGACATAATCGTTGGCGTAGAGAAATGCATGGTCATTCAGGCGATGGGCGTCGCGCAAAAAAATCGACAGGCGCTCCGGCGTCCATTCATCGTCATCATCGATCCCGGTAATAAATTCGCCTCTGGCCTGCTGGATCGCCTGATTGCGCACCGCACAGGCACCGCTATTGATTTCATTGCGCACATAACTGACGCGCGGGTCGTTAAGCTGCTCGACAAACTCGCTCAACTGCTGCCAGGAAGCGGAACAGTCGTCCACGACAATCATTTCCCAATGGTCGTAATCCTGGCGCAGTACCGATTTGATGGCGCGGATCGCCAGCTGCTGGCGGTTCCATGTCGGCATATAGATTGAAATTAAAGGCCGTTGCGCGTGTGCCATGCTTCATTCCCCTGGCGTCAAAAGACGTTGATGACGAAATGCCCCCGGCGCGAACCGGGGCGCGGGTTATTTACTGTCCGACTGGTATTCGTACTCGTAATAGCCGTAGTCCTGATAGCCAGTCGCGCGGCGGAAGATGGAGTTAAGGATCACCCCTTTCACTGCGATACCGTTTTGTTCAAAGCGGCTCAGGCTGGTTTCCACTTCTTTCAGGGTGTTGACGGCGTAACGCGCCACCATCAGGGTGGTTCCGGCATGGCGTCCGGCAATCGCGGCATCGGTCACCGCCAGGATTGGCGGCGTATCGATGAGCACCAGATCGTAGTTTTTACTGGCCCACGCGATCAGTGCGCCAAAACGCTCGCTCATCAACAATTCGGACGGGTTGGGCGGCACCTGGCCGCGCGGTACCAGATCGAACCCGGCAATTGAAGTCGGTCTCGCGCAGGAAGCGATATCGCCCTGCCCGGCCAGCACATCCGACAGGCCGTTGACGTTGTTGGTGCCCAGCAGTTCGTGGGTATAGCCCTTACGCATATCACAGTCGATCAACAGTACCCGCTTGTCGGTCTGGCTGATCACCGCCGCCAGGTTGGCGCAGACGAAGGTTTTGCCAATTGACGGGCTGACGCCGGTTAACATCAGCACATTGTTATTGGCCTGCATCATGGCGAAATGAAGGCTGGTGCGCAGACTGCGGATCGCTTCGATAGCCAGATCCGTTGGATTGCCCACCGCCAGCAGTTGGCTCTGCTTAAAGCGCTTCACGCCCTTGATGGTTTTGACGCTATCGCGGGCTTTCTGCCATTCCGACAGCGGAATGCTGGCGTACACGCTGATGCCTGACTCTTCCAGCACCTGCGGGCTTTCAATACCGCGATTGAACAGCGAGCGCAGCAGCACCCCGACAATCGACAGCAACAGGCCCAGCAGAATGCTGCCGAGAATGATCAACCCTTTTTTCGGTGCCAGTACGCCAGGCTGGGCGATGGCCGCATCAACGATGCGCACGTCGCCAACGGTGCTGGCCTCGGTGATTTTCAGCTCCTGCTGTTTATTCAGCAACTGCATATACACCTGTTGGCCGGATTCGACATCGCGGGTCAAACGCACGATTTCCTGCTGGGTTTCCGGCATCGCGGTGACGCGGTTATTCAGCCGCCCTTTTTCGTCTTCCAGCGCGCGGCGTTTTTCCAGCAGCGTGCGGTAAGCCGGGTGCGCTTTGGTATAAAGCTTGGAGATTTCCGCCTCTTTAAAGGTCAACTCATTCAACTGCGCATCGATATTAACCATCGAATCCAGCACCGCTTTGGCTTCCAGCGGCAGATCGACGGAATCTTTTTTCTGGCGATAGGCGTTGAGTTTATTTTCCGCCTCGTCCAGCCGGGCGCGCACTTCCGGCAACTGCTTCGCCAGGAATGCCAGGCTTTTTGACGCCTCTTCGGATTTGCGCTCGATGTTTTGTTCCAGATAGTTGCGGGTGATGCTGTTTAAAATCGCGCGGATTTGATCCCGGTCTTCGCCGGTAAAGGTCAGGCTCAATACCCCGGTATCTTTACCATTTTCGGTGACCGTCAGGTTGTTCTTCAACTGGTTGATCATGCCGAGCGTGGAGTATTTGGTGACCGTAAACGCACTCCCGGTCTGCGCCTTAATCGCTTTAACCAGAAGGGTTACGCCCTGCTTATTTAGCAGCTCGCCAACTTTCCCCTGGGCGCTATATCCGTCATCGCTGGTGAGCTGGTACTGCTGCGGCCCCAGGACTTCTAGCGTAAATGTCGTTTTCGCCATTCCGGCGGGGAGCGTAAAAGTATCGACCGCTACCGTATCGTTCTGGCGGCCCATCAGGCGATCCCAGCCCGCGCCAAACAGCGGGAAGCTGTTTTTCTGGACGGCGATATCGAGGTTGAGATCGTCAACGGTTTTGCCCAGCACCAGCCGCGACTGAATCAATTGGATCTCGGCATCCGATGCAGGCGGTTTATCCGAAAGCGCGCTGTTGATGTCCTGCACGATGGAATTGCCGGTGTTTTGTTCAATTTGCACTAGCGCGTCAGCGCTGTAGATTGGCGTGGCGAACATCGCGTACACCGCCGCGAGCAGTGCGAACACGGCGGTGATGCCCAATACCCACCAGCGGGCTTCGATCACGGTGCCAATCAAACGCCCGATATCAATTTCATCATTGCCCTCGGTCGCGGCGGAGGCATTCATTTTTGCTGTCATGGTTATCCCTGCTGAGTTTTCAGTGCCTGCGCCCAACGCTGGGCGGAATCATCCAGCATCGTGTAAACCGCCTCGAATGCCTCAGCGCTTTTACGATACGGATCGGGGATATCGCGTTCTTCATCCCAGTGACCAAACAGCATCACTTTGCCGCGCATCTCCGGCGCCATATCGCACAGCCGCGTGATATGGCGCTTTTCCATGGCGAGGATCAGATCGTAATCGCGGCACATCGCGCCGGTTACCTGCCGGGCGCGGTGGCCATCAAGTGAAAGCGCATGGGCAGAGGCGACGCTCGCGGCGCGTTCGTCCGCCTCTCGGCCCACCAGTGCGCCAAGCCCGGCGGACGCGACCGTTAACGCCGGCAGATAGTGTTTCAGTAGCCGCTCTGCCGTGGGGGAACGGCAAATATTCCCCACGCACACCACAAGAATTTTGTTGAACATAACGGTTACCAGTTGTGGATATCGCTGGCCGTGTCCGTCATATAACGGACGCCACTGATGGTCGGCAGCAATTGGTTGATCAGGCGGTTCCAGCGCGCGACCGGCGCGGTAGTGACATACACCACGTCATACGGCTGGAGGCGGAATTCCGTCGACATCACCAGCGAGGTGGCATCGGACATATCGAGCTGGTAGATATTGGCGATCTTGCCGTTGGCGCTGCCCTTGCCTTTCAGCGGACGGATCACAAAGATACCGCTGGCGTTGGAGGTGGTCATATCGATGCCTTCCGCCTGGCCGAGCGCTTCGGTCAGCGTCATGCCGCTGAAGTCCATTTTGAGCGTGGACTGTTTCTTCACTTCACCCATCACGAACACTTTCAGATCGTCATTACGCGGCACGAACAAAATATCGCCCGGATACAGCAAATGGTTCTGGCTGAGATCGCCGTTCTGCATCAGCGCCTGTAAAGAGAGTCGCTGCTCTTTGCCGTTATGGGTCAACACGACGTTGCGCCAGTCGGCATTTTCCGTCAGGCCGCCTGCGGCATTGATGGCGTCCAGCACCGTCAGTGGTACGTTGGTAATTGGCTGCTGGCCCGATTTGTTCACCTGGCCTGAGATGTACGCTTTCTGCGAACGGAACGCGGCAATATTAACGTCCACCTGCGGATCAGCGATGTACTGCGCTAAACGGCCGGTAATATCACTACGGATTTCAGACAGAGATTTACCCGCAACGTGCACTTTACCGATATAGGGATAGAACATCGTGCCATCAGGCTGAACCCAGTTGCCGGCGTCGCTGGAGCTGCGGTACTGGCCGGCAGGCGTGGTGAGTTCGGGGTGGTCCCAGACGGTGACGTTTAGCACATCCCCCGGCCCGACGCGGTACTGGTACTGGGCGATTTCCTGGTCAAGGGACATATTCGGCTGCGCGACGTTTGGGCGCGCACGCAATTGCTCAACCAGCCTCGGCGTCAGCGGGTAGACGTTGACCATTTTATCCAGGTCAAAGTCGGCATCCTGCTGGCGGATCACATCTTTACCCATTGTCGACATATTACTGCCGGGTAACACCGTGCACCCACTCATTAAGGCGACCGACACCAATAATGGCATCAATTTCAATCTCGATTTGGTCATTGATTATTTTCACTTTGGCAGAGTAATAATTCCGATCGCATAAATAAAACGTCGTCAAACAAGCCCATTAAACCTTGCGCGTTTTTCAATATGAAAATATAGGGAATCATTCCTAAAAGATTTTGGTGATTAGGTTATTCAACAATACGACCAACGCCTGAAAACGAACCATGAACCATGCTACCGCCCCTGGCTTTCAGCTACCAACTCACTGTAAAACTTGGGGTAATATAATGACGCCGCTATTACAGATTTATCTCAAATCAGCGAAGTTTTTATTTTATTGTTAAGATGCCAGGGATAATAAGAATATTACCCTGCTTGACAACTATGGCAGGCAACGATTTTGGCAGCATTCATTTTGGCAGGCAAGAAAATAGCCGCTTGCCCTATTATTTTAAGATTAATTGGAGCGGTAATAAAAGTAATCAACGGTTAATTTAGGATTTTCTTCAGGCCGGATTAATTTAAAATTTCTTTTTTTTGCAGAGTTCTCATTAAGAATTTCCTTAGGGTTACTCTCACATGTAAATTATTTTCAAGGAAAATTCTGATTAAGATATTTAACCATATTAATTTGCCAGGTAACTTAAATACTTATAGTTTTTCAGACTCAATGACCAATAATTGATCGCCAAGGTTAAAATGCGTTCAGCTAAATACCACCCTTCGCATTGCAATTTTCGGCGTCATTACCCATGATCTGTTTATCTTTCATTTTCCCGTCTCCCTCAGCATGAAGTGGGTGACGCTGACTTCTTCGGCCAGACGTCCCTTTCATACGCGGGTTCGACAGGGTTTCACTACAGGTAATAGTTTTTCTATGGAATGGATTGCCGATCCATCAATATGGGCGGGGTTAACCACCCTGGTGGTGCTTGAACTGGTACTGGGTATCGATAACCTGGTGTTTATCGCCATCCTTGCGGAGAAGCTGCCGCCGGGGCTGCGCGACAGAGCGCGCATCACTGGCCTGATCCTCGCGATGGTAATGCGCCTGGGCCTGCTGGCATCAATCTCATGGCTGGTAACGTTAACCCGCCCGCTGGTGGTGTTGTACGGCCACGGCTTCAGCGCCCGCGACTTGATTATGCTGTTTGGCGGTCTGTTCTTGCTGTTTAAGGCCACCGTAGAGCTTAACGAGCGGCTGGAAGGCAAAGACCACGAAAACCCCACTCAGCGGCGCGGGGCGAAGTTCTGGGCAGTGGTGGCGCAGATCGTCATTCTTGACGCCATTTTCTCGCTCGATTCAGTCATTACTGCCGTCGGCATGGTCGACCATTTAGGCGTGATGATGGCCGCCGTGGTGATCGCCATTTCGCTGATGCTGTTAGCCAGCAAAGCGCTGACGCGCTTCGTCAATAACCATCCGACGATTGTGATCCTGTGCCTGAGCTTCCTGTTAATGATTGGCTTTAGCCTGATTGCCGACGGTTTCGGTTTCGCGATTCCGAAAGGTTATCTGTACGCGGCGATTGGTTTCTCCATCATGATCGAGTGCCTGAACCAGCTAGCGATGTTTAACCGTCGCCGGTTCCTGTCGGCCAACATGTCGCTGCGCCAGCGCACCGCCGAAGCCGTTATGCATCTGATCAGCGGTAAACACGAGAAAGCCGAACTGGACGCGCAAACCGCCTCGCTGGTGGCCGACGCTGCGAATGTGCCAGTGTTTAACCGTCAGGAGCGGCTGATGATTGGCCGGGTGCTAAACCTTAACCAGCGCAGCGTCAGCAGCATCATGACTTCACGCCATGATATTGAGCATATCGACATCAACGCCCCGGAAGAGCAAATCCGCTTGCTGCTGGACCGCAATCAGCACACCCGCGTGGTGGTGACGGAAGACGATGAGATTTTGGGCGTGGTGCATATCCTCGACCTGCTTCAGCAGTCCCTGTCGGGGAAACCGCTCGATTTGGGCGCGCTGGTGAAACAGCCGCTGGTGTTCCCGGAAACCCTGCAACTGCTGCACGCGCTGGAGCAGTTCCGCAACGCCCGCACCCATTTCGCCTTTGTAGTGGATGAGTTTGGTTCTATTGAAGGGCTGGTGACGCTCAGCGATGTGATGGAAACTATCGCCGGGAACCTGCCTAACGAGGTGGAAGAGATCGACGCTCGCCACGATATCCAGCGTAACCAGGACGGCACCTGGACCGCTAACGGGCATATGCCACTGGAAGATCTGGTGCAGTTTGTGCCGCTGCCGCTGGATGACAAGCGGGAATACCACACCATCGCCGGGCTACTGATGGAGTACCTGCAACGGGTGCCCGCCGAAGGTGAAGAAGTTGAAGTGGGAGATTACGTGATTAAGACGCTGGAAGTGGATAACCATCGCGTTCAGAAGGTGATGATTTACGCCCGGCAGCCTGTCGAGGCGTCATAACGGGGATGTGCTGGCCTGCGCGGGCAGGCCAGCAATCAGATTAACTCTCAATACCTTTGCTACGCAGATACTCTTCATAGCCGCCAGAGAAGTCGATCACTTTCTGCGGTGTAATCTCAATCACGCGGGTTGCCAGCGAGCTAACAAACTCACGGTCGTGAGAAACGAAAATCAACGTGCCCTGGTACATTTCCAGCGCGGCGTTCAGGGATTCGATGGATTCCATATCCAGGTGGTTGGTCGGTTCGTCCATCACCAGAATATTCGGTTTTTCCATCATCAGCTTGCCGAACAGCATACGGCCCTTCTCACCACCGGACAGCACCTTAGCCGGTTTTTTGATATCGTCCTGGCTGAACAGCAGACGGCCAAGGATGCTGCGCACCGCCTGCTCATCATCACCTTCCTGCTTCCACTGGCTCATCCAGTCGAATACCGTCAGATCGTTGTCGAATTCTGCGGCGTGGTCCTGAGCGTAATAGCCAATACGCGCGTTTTCCGACCATTTGAGGGTGCCGTGATCCGGCTCCAGTTCGCCCACCAGAGTTTTCAGCAGGGTCGATTTACCCACGCCGTTGGTCCCCAGAACTGCCAGTTTTTCCCCGACTTCCATCAGCAGGTTAACTTGCTTAAACAGCGGGCCCTGGTCGAAACCTTTGGTCAACGCTTCTACTTCCAGCGCGTTACGGAACAGCTTCTTGTCTTGTTCGAAGCGAATGAACGGGTTCTGACGGCTGGAGGCTTTCACTTCTTCCAGCTTGATTTTGTCAATCTGACGGGCGCGCGAGGTCGCCTGGCGAGATTTAGAGGCGTTGGCGCTAAAGCGGCTCACGAACGATTGCAGATCGGCAATCTGGGCTTTCTTCTTGGCGTTGTCCGCCAGCAGGCGCTCGCGAGCCTGAGTCGCCGCCGTCATGTACTCATCATAGTTGCCCGGATACACGCGCAGTTCGCCATAATCCAGATCCGCCATGTGGGTGCACACCATATTCAGGAAGTGCCGGTCGTGCGAAATGATGATCATGGTGCTGTTACGCTCGTTCAGCACCTGCTCCAGCCAGCGAATGGTATCGATGTCCAGGTTGTTGGTGGGTTCATCGAGCAGCAGAATGTCCGGGTCGGCAAACAGCGCCTGAGCCAGCAACACACGCAGTTTCCAGCCAGGGGCAACTTCGCTCATCGGGCCGTAATGCTGTTCAACCGGGATACCGACACCCAGCAGCAGTTCACCGGCGCGGGCTTCGGCGGAGTAACCGTCCATCTCGCCATAAAGAACTTCCAGGTCGGCCACTTTATAGCCGTCTTCCTCGCTCATTTCTGGCAGAGAATAGATGCGGTCACGTTCCTGCTTCACTTCCCACAGCTCGCCGTGCCCCATGATCACCGTATCCAACACGGTAAACTCTTCAAAGGCGAACTGATCCTGGCGCAGCTTACCGATACGCTCGTTAGGATCGAGAGAAACGTTGCCCAGTGACGGTTCCAGATCCCCGCCGAGGATTTTCATAAACGTGGATTTTCCGCTACCGTTGGCGCCAATCAGGCCGTAACGGTTGCCGCCGCCAAATTTGACGGAAATATTTTCAAACAGCGGCTTACTGCCAAACTGCATAGTGACGTTGCTGGTAACTAACACGACGATATCCTGCAAGAAATTGTGATAAACGCCGCATTATGCCATAAGTCCGAATTTAAATCGCCCCGCAACCGCCAGGCTATGCTTAGCAGGGTAAGTAAAAAAACGTGATATCATCCACATCTGATTTCCCAGCGCGCAATAATCCACCTATAATGCGCCCCGAAATCGTTAATCTACCGCCGAGAAAGGCTCGACTACACTGCACAAGATGAACATGAAATTACGCACGCTTTTAGTAGCAGCTTTCGCTGTGATCGGTTTTTGCAAAACCGCCAATGCTGTGACCTACCCTTTGCCGACTGACGGCAGCCGTGTTGTCGGGCAAAACCAGGTCATCACGATCCCAGAAGGCAACACCGAGCCGCTGGAATATTTCGCCGCGCAGTACCAGATGGGTTTTTCCAATATGACGGAAGCCAACCCTGGCGTGGACCCTTACCTGCCTAAAGGCGGTACGATTTTAAATATCCCACAGCAACTGATCCTGCCGGATACCCCGCATGAAGGGATTGTCATCAACAGTGCCGAAATGCGTCTGTATTACTACCCGAAAGGCTCCAATACCGTGATCGTTCTGCCGATCGGTATCGGCCAGTTGGGTAAAGACACCCCGATCAACTGGATCACCAAAGTGGAACGTAAGAAAGCGGGCCCGACCTGGACGCCAACCGCCAAGATGCATGCCGAATACGCTGCTGCGGGCGAGCCGCTTCCGGCAGTAGTTCCGGCTGGCCCGGATAACCCGATGGGCCTGTATGCCCTGTATATTGGCCGTCTGTATGCCATCCACGGCACCAATGCCGATTTCGGTATCGGCCTGCGCGTGAGCCACGGCTGTGTGCGTCTGCGTAACGACGACATCAAATTCCTGTTTGAGAACGTGCCGGTCGGGACTCGCGTTCAGTTTATCAACGAGCCGGTGAAAGCCACCGTTGAGCCGGACGGCAGCCGTTATATCGAGGTTCACAACCCGCTCTCCACCAGCGAAGCGCAGATTGAGAATAACGAAGTGGTGCCAATCACGTTGACCCAGGCGGTTCAGACGGTGACCACCCAGCCGGATTCCGACCAGAGCATCGTTGAACAAGCGCTGCAAAACCGTTCCGGTATGCCGGTACGTTTGAACTAATCGGTCTGGAACCAAAAAGAGCGGCTTATCAGCCGCTCTTTTTATGCCCTGCGTTAGCACATCAGATTTAGTAACCCCCATCCTACCAGCATCCCCCACGCCAGCAGCGGCAATGACCAAATATGGAAGCGCCACCAGATACGGCGATCCCCCGCCATCCGCAGTGCGATCAGGTTCGCCAGCGAGCCCGGCAGCAGGCCAAACCCGCCGATATTGACCGCATAGGCCAGCAGCATCGACGGAGGAACATAGTTCAGCAGCAGAATGGTGGAGGGCACATTGCTGATAAACTGCGACAGCCCGACGCCGAGCAAAAATAGCCCACCGGAAGAGAATTGCGTCACCGCAGGCAGGTTATCGCGCAGCGCCGGTAGCTGGATTAATAGATGCACATCGATAAACATCACGATAAACACCAGTAGCAGGCTCCAGTCGATGTTCACCAGCACGTTGCGCGCCATGATCAAAAAGCCCACCGCCACCAGCAATAGCCCCCAGCGCTCGACGTGAAACTCCAGCGAAGCCAGAAACACCAGGTACAGTACCAGGCAACTCCACACCAGGCGCGGCTTCCAGGCGTGCTGCTGCTCACGCGCCTGGTAATGCAGCGCCTTTGCCGGGAAAAAGAACCCGCACAGCACCAGCAGGCTAAGCACCAGTACCGCGCCGAGCGGCAGCATCTGCCAGATAAACCCCGCAAAGGACATGCCTGAGCGCCCCCACAGCAAAATATTTTGCGGGTTGCCGATAGGGGTTAACAGTGAACCGGCGTTGACGGCCAGCGCTTCGAAAATGATCAGCCGGGTGACCGGTATGCCACACAGCTTTTTCAGGGTGATGGTTAGCGGCACCACGATAAATAGCGCCACATCATTGGTTAAAAAGGTAGAAAGCAGCGCCGCGCCGAAGACCATAAACATGGCTAACTGGCGCTCGCTGGCAAAGCCTTTCACCATGCGTCGTCCCAGCACATCAAAATAACCGCTGAGCTCGACGCCCTTGGTCAGCATCATTAATCCGCTCAGGGTAATAAGGGTGTGCCAGTCAATCACCTCAGGCCAACGCGATGGGGTAAAGGGAACAAAAAAGCTAACAATCAGGCCAATCAGTAATAGAAGGTGTAAGAAACGGTCGCGTAAAAAAGGACGGAAAAATTGCCGCAGCATTTAGTGTCCCTGACCGTGTTGTTCATTGAAACGCTGGAATACCCCGAGGGTCTCTTCACTGACGTGATGTTCCATGCCTTCGGCATCACGCCGGGCGGTATCCGGGCTAACGCCGATATTCAGCAAAAATTGCTCGACGATGTGGTGCCGTTCGCGGCTCGCCTGGGCGAGTTTTTCCCCTTCCGGTGTTAAAAACACCCCACGCCAGGGGATCTGCTCAATCAATCCGACCGTTGCCAGCCGCTTGAGCATTTTCGCCACCGTTGGCTGCGATACGCCTAATCGCGCCGCCATATCCACCTGGCGGGCCTCCCCCACTTCCCGGATAAGATCCGAGATTAATTCGACATAATCATCAATAAGTTCACGGCGGTGGGCTTCGCGAACCTGGCGAAACCCTTCAACATGCTCTTCGACATTGACCATTTGCGTCACTTTTTTACTGCTTTGCTTACCTGCGCGACGACTCATTGTGCTTCCTCGTTACTGTGGCGCGATACGGTTTTCTCGATCGTAACGCTCATTGTAAACCACAGCCTCGCCAGCACAAAAAATTAACGAATTAGCCATAGCTATAGAATATAGCCTATGCTATATCTGTATGTATTCGCATCAGTGATGGATTTACCGATGTCGGAATCGAGGAGGTAGCCCATGAACGAATTTAAGAGGTGCATATCCGTGTTTAGCCACTCCCCTTTCCAGGTTCGCTTGCTGCTGATTGATTTACTCTGTGATTATTTCAAGCGCCCTGCACCAAAATCTCCTGCCAAATAACGGCGTCAGGCTGTTATCTGGCAGCATCCCTTATGAGGGAACTGTCATCATTTTGTAAAAATTTTTGTCTAATTTATTGCCCCCTTTGTTGCCGTATCGGCTTTACTCCCTGTCGTTTAGTTATTTTGTAATCTGTCTCGCAAAACAAACCGTTAGCGCCAGTTGATCTTCTTATGACAAGGCTCTATCTTCTTGCAGCCCTGCAATCAAAGCGGCTCGCAGATGCGGTCACGCCCTCTTCTATCCAGCTCTCAGGCAGGCTCTCATACCCTTAACGCCAGGGTTCACGCATGGCGTTTTGTTGAAGTTGCGATATGAATGTAACGCTGAAAAATTCCTTAACCGCCCGTGGATTCATGCCCGATCCGTGGATGGCTTTCTATTTCCTGCAATCCCTGCTGATTAATTACGCGCTGGGGTATCCGTTCAGCCTGCTGTATGCGGTGGCGTTTACCTGCATCTTATTACTGCTGTGGCGGGCAATGCCGGTTGGGCAAAAAGTCCTGATTGGCACCTGTTCGCTGGTGGCAGCAATGTATTATCCCTTCGGCCAGGCCTATGGCGCGCCGAATTTCAACACCCTGCTGGCGATGCACTCGACCAATATGGAAGAGTCCACCGAGATCCTGACCATCTTCCCGTGGTACAGCTACCTGGTGTCAGTATTTATTTTCGCGCTTGGGGTCATTGCGCTGCGCCGCAAACCGCTTGCCAAACCCACATCCTGGCGGCATTTCGACAGTTTGTGCCTGGCTATTAGCGTAGCGGCGGTGTTTGTTACACCCTTGCAGAACCTCGCCTGGGGCGGCGTGTTCAAACTGAAAGACACCGGGTATCCGGTGTTTCGCTTCGTTAAAGACGTGGTCGTTAATAATCAGGAAGTCATTGATGAACAACAACGCATGGCGCAGTTGTCGCAAATTAAAGACTCCTGGAATGTGCTGGCGGTTAAGCCGAAGTACCACACCTACGTGGTGGTGATTGGCGAAAGCGTACGGCGCGACGCGGTAGGCGCTTTCGGCGGCCACTGGAATAACAGCCCGTTCGCCAGTTCAGTCAACGGCACTCTATTCACTGATTACATTGCTGCCAGCGGCTCTACCCAAAAATCGCTGGGATTGACGTTAAACCGCGTGGTAGATGGCAAACCACAGTTCCAGGATAACGTTGTTACCCTAGCCAACCGCGCCGGCTTTCAGACCTGGTGGTTTTCCAACCAGGGGCAAATCGGTGAATACGATACCGCCATCGCCAGCATCGCTAAACGCGCCGACGAAGTGCATTTCCTGAAAAACGGTGACTTCGAAGCGGATAAAAATACCCGTGATGAAGCGCTACTGAAGATGACAGCCCAGGTGCTGGAAACCGAGCGCACCCAGCCGCAGCTGATTGTTCTGCATCTGATGGGCTCGCACCCGCAGGCCTGCGATCGGACCCAGGGGAAATACGCGGATTTCGTACAGTCGAAAGAAACGTCCTGCTATCTCTACACCGTGACGCAAACCGATGAGTTATTGAAGCAACTCTACGGCCAACTTCAGAACAGCGGCAAAAGTTTCTCAATGGTCTATTTCTCCGACCACGGTCTGGCGTTTAAAGAGCGCGGCAAAGAGGTGCAGTATCTGGCCCACGACGACCAGTTCCAACAGAATTTCCAGGTCCCGTTTATGGTGCTGTCCAGCGATGACAAAGCGCATCGGCGGATTAAAGCGCGCCGCAGCGCCAATGATTTCCTGGCGTTTTTCTCGCAGTGGACGGGAATAAAAACCAAAGAAATTTCCAGCCGTTACACGTTCATATCAGAACAGAAGGCCGGGCCGGTATTCATCACTAATTTCAAACTCAATAAAGTCGACTACGATCACTTAGGTACGGATGTGTTTGAGACGCGCACCCGCTGAGCGTCTTTAGCAGGCAAAAAAAATCCGCCCAGAAGGCGGATTTTTTATTATCACCGAAGTGATTAGAAGCGGTAACCCACGCCTGCGATCCAGGTGCCAACATCAACGTTACGGATGCGGCTCTGCTCGTAGGACACGTCCAGTGCAACGTTTTCCATCGGGTTGAACTGCATACCTGCACCGTAAGAGAAACCGTAGTCGCTGGTGTTGTTGTCAGCGGTGGTGTAGTTACGATCCTGGTATTTACCGTAGCCAACACCGACAACGCCGTAGATGCTCGCCCAGTCGTTCAGACGGTAAGCCGGGCCTGCGGTGATGCCATAGTACTGACCTTTACGGTAAGCATCGCTGTCTGAACGGTCTTTCTCGGTATAGGTGAAAGAACCGATGTAACCCAGCGGGGTGTCATTTTCGTAACGATATTTCAGGTTGAAACCGTTAGCTTTGTTCATTACGCCCTGATAATCACTCTGAGCATAACCACCGGTCACGGTGCTGGTTGCGGCGCTAGCTGTACCAACGGAAACGGCCAGAACACAAGCCAGTGCTGAAAGACATGCAATTTTTTTCATAACCACCTCAAATGTGCTTCAAGTAAAACTAAAGTATTAAATATACCAAAATTATATGGGAAACTCTTTGCGATTCGGATTGTCTAAGCACTCCGTCATGTAACAGAACATTTCCACTCCCCGGTATCTCACTAATAAAACAATTAGTTAACGTAACCGCCTCATTATGGGCCCCAAAGAATCTACCAGACATCCAGATAATTCTTAAAACATTCTGTAGCTTTTCCTATCGATATCCCTACATTCTAAGGCTGAGCTCTTGGTTTTTTTTCAACAAACCCTCAACCATTACGCATTATTTACATTACACTGCCAGCTTTACTGAGAGCTGACACAAACTGACAGGTGCAGGATGCCAACGTTGTCCCGTAAGACCCCTATCTGGGTTCCGGTTGTAACCCTACTCATCGCCATGATTTCGATTCAGAGCGGCGCCTCTCTGGCTAAAACGCTTTTCCCGCTGGTGGGTGCGCCGGGCGTTACGGCGCTGCGCCTGGCGCTGGGAACCCTTATTCTTATCATCATTTTTAAGCCATGGCGGTTGCGCTTTACGCCTGAACAACGCATCCCATTATTAATGTATGGCCTGGCGTTAGGCGGGATGAATTACCTGTTCTATTTGTCTATTCGCACCGTTCCGCTGGGGATTGCCGTCGCGCTGGAGTTCACGGGTCCGCTGGCGCTGGCGCTGTTTTCCTCGCGCCGCGCGGTGGATTTTATCTGGGTGATCCTGGCGGTGCTGGGAATGTGGTTTCTGCTGCCACTCGGCCAGGACGTTGCGCACGTCGATCCGCTGGGTGCAGCCTGTGCTTTAGGTGCCGGTGCCTGCTGGGCGTTATATATCGTTACCGGCCAGCGCGCCGGAGCAGACCACGGCCCGGCCACCGTCGCGCTGGGCTCGTTAATCGCCGCCATTGTCTTTGTGCCGATTGGTGCCTGGCAGGCAGGCGAAGCGTTGTGGCACTGGTCATTGCTACCGCTGGGGATCGGGGTCGCAATTCTGTCGACCGCCCTTCCTTACTCGCTTGAAATGGTGGCCCTGACGCGTCTCCCTACCCGCACCTTCGGCACTTTAATGAGCATGGAGCCCGCGCTAGCCGCATTTTCCGGGATGATTTTCCTTGGCGAGACCCTGACCGGGACACAGCTACTGGCGCTGTGTTCAATCGTTATTGCCTCTATTGGTTCCACGCTTACCATCAAGCGTGAACCGCAGATAAAAAGTGTCGATATAAATTAATTGCTCCTCTTCCGCACCGTTAAATTAGGGTGCGGAATAATCTTAGTTTTTTTGAGGCAATATTGTGTTTACGGCTCTGATTGCGACTGAGAATAATTATCCGGCAGCTATATATTTATTTACGTCTTATATCCAAACTTTATAAAACCAACTAACTAGCTGATTTTAAAGAAATCGCAACCTTCAATGCGTCTCTCGCTATTTGACTGATAGGTATATTCAAAACAGCAGACTCCAAACCCGGTGCTATACTTATTTCCGGTAATTCAATTGGGACATAACATCAAGAGGATATGAGATTATGAGTACCGCTAAATTGGTTAAAACGAAAACTTCTAATCTGCTATATACCCGCAACGATGTGGCAGATAGCGATAAGAAAGCGACTATTGAGTTGCTAAACCGCCAGTTAGTCCAGTTTATTGACCTGTCGTTAATCACCAAACAGGCCCACTGGAACATGCGCGGCGCAAACTTTATCGGCGTTCATGAAATGCTTGATGGCTTCCGCACAGCGCTGACCGATCACCTCGACACCATCGCAGAACGTGCCGTACAGCTGGGTGGCGTTGCCCTGGGGACTACCCAGGTTATCAATAGCAAAACTGCACTGAAAAGTTATCCGCTGGACATTCACAGCGTGCAGGACCACCTGAAAGAGCTGGCCGATCGCTACGCGGTAGTGGCTAACGACGTGCGTAAAGCTATTGAAGAAGCCAAAGACGAAGACACCGCTGACATTTTTACCGCAGCATCACGTGACCTGGATAAATTCCTGTGGTTTATTGAATCCAACATCGAATAAGCCAGACGTTTTTCTTATTCCACCCCCTCTCTTACGAGGGGGCTTTTGCACCGTTTTAGCGCACCCCTCTCCCGGCATTCCCGGCCAAACGTTATTTTTTTGTAATAATCACCTCACACAATCGTTAATGAAAGATTGTTTTCTGGGCAAATTGACCGCTTAATAGAAGTTCTCAACGTTACGGCCTGCGACTGCACCTTTATGGAGCACCAAAATGGTGCAATGCGGGCGCATTGCCACGTTTATTGTGCAAGGCGACTTTTTGAACTCCTTTCAAAACAGCAGGTTGTAATGTTGGCACGAATTTTTCATACTAAGGCTGTCTCGCTGGGGATCGTCCCGTGGATTTAAAAAAGGAAAAGCTATGAAGTCGATTTTGAAAGTGTCACTTGCTGCACTTACCCTGGCTTTCGCCGTCTCTTCTCAGGCTGCTGATAAAAAATTGGTCGTGGCGACCGATACCGCATTCGTTCCCTTTGAATTCAAGCAAGGCGATAAGTATGTGGGCTTTGACGTGGACCTTTGGGCAGCCGTTGCGAAAGAACTGAAGCTGGACTATGAACTGAAACCGATGGATTTCAGCGGCATTATCCCGGCTCTGCAAACCAAAAACGTCGACCTGGCGCTGGCGGGCATCACGATCACTGACGAGCGTAAAAAAGCGATCGATTTCTCTGACGGCTACTACAAAAGCGGTCTGCTGGTGATGGTGAAAGCCAACAACAACGACGTGAAAAGCGTGAAAGATCTGGACGGTAAAGTGGTGGCGGTGAAGGGCGGCACCGGTTCTGTTGATTACGCGAAAGCGAACATCAAAACCAAAGACCTGCGCCAGTTCCCGAACATCGACAACGCGTACATGGAACTCGGCACTAACCGGGCTGACGCGGTACTGCACGATACCCCGAACATTCTTTACTTCATCAAAACCGCAGGCAACGGCCAGTTCAAAGCGGTAGGTGACTCACTGGAAGCACAACAGTACGGTATCGCGTTCCCGAAAGGCAGCGACGAACTGCGTGAGAAAGTGAACGGCGCGCTGAAAACCCTGCGCGACAACGGCACCTATAACGAAATTTATAAAAAATGGTTCGGCACTGAACCAAAATAATAAAACGTAGACTTAATAACAGCGTCGATTCGTTGGCGCGACTCTGAGGGGCGACCATTCGCCCCTCTCATTTTGAACCACGGTACACAGGATATCATCATGCAGTTTGACTGGAGCGCCATCTGGCCCGCCATTCCCCTCCTGATTGAAGGCGCCAAAATGACCTTGTGGATTTCGATCCTCGGTCTGATTGGCGGCCTGATTATCGGCCTGGTTGCAGGCTTCGCCCGCACTTACGGTGGCTGGATCGCCAACCACATCGCCCTGGTGTTTATTGAAGTGATTCGCGGCACGCCCATTGTGGTGCAGGTGATGTTTATCTACTTCGCCCTGCCCATGGCGTTTAGCGATCTGCGCATCGACCCGTTCAGCGCGGCGGTGGTGACCATCATGATTAACTCCGGCGCATATATTGCGGAAATCACCCGTGGCGCGGTGCTGTCTATCCATAAAGGATTTAAGGAAGCAGGCCTGGCGCTCGGGCTGTCGCGTCGTGAAACCATTCGCCACGTGATTTTACCGCTGGCGCTACGCCGTATGCTGCCGCCGCTGGGCAACCAGTGGATTATCAGCATCAAAGATACCTCGCTGTTTATTGTTATCGGCGTTGCCGAACTAACCCGCCAGGGCCAGGAAATCATCGCCGGTAACTTCCGCGCGCTGGAAATCTGGAGCGCCGTTGCGGTGTTCTATCTGATCATCACCCTGGTGTTGAGTTTCGTACTGCGTCGTCTTGAAAGAAGGATGAAAATCCTGTGATTGAATTTAAAAACGTTTCCAAGCACTTTGGCGCAACCCAGGTGCTGCACAATATCGATTTACACATTACCCAAGGTGAAGTGGTGGTGATTATCGGGCCGTCCGGCTCCGGTAAATCGACCCTGCTGCGCTGCATCAACAAACTGGAAGAGATCACCAGCGGCGATTTGATTGTCGACGGGCTGAAAGTTAACGACCCGAAAGTCGATGAACGCCTGATCCGCCAGGAAGCGGGCATGGTGTTCCAGCAGTTTTATCTGTTCCCGCATCTGACCGCCCTTGAGAACGTGATGTTCGGCCCGCTGCGAGTGCGCGGCGCGTCGAAAGCGGAAGCAGAGAAACTGGCCCAGTCGCTGCTGGCGAAAGTGGGGCTTGCGGAGCGTGCGCACCACTACCCTTCCGAGCTGTCTGGCGGCCAGCAGCAGCGCGTGGCGATTGCCCGTGCGCTGGCGGTAAAACCGAAAATGATGCTGTTTGATGAGCCGACCTCGGCACTCGACCCGGAACTGCGCCACGAAGTATTAAAAGTGATGCAGGATCTGGCAGAAGAAGGCATGACGATGGTGATCGTGACCCACGAAATCGGCTTTGCTGAAAAAGTGGCCTCACGTCTGATCTTTATCGATAAAGGCCGGATCGCTGAAGACGGCAATCCGCAGACGCTGATCGAGAACCCGCCCAGCCAACGTCTGCAGGAATTTTTGCAGCACGTCTCCTGATACTAACCCCCTCAAGCGAGGGGTTTTTTATTACCCCGGATTAATCCCCATTTCAAGCCAGGCCCGTCCCGGACACTATACTTAGGTTTTTTGTGTCACTTTCTCAATCCGGAGGAGCCTGTGTCGCGAATTTTTTTGCTGATGCTGATGCTGGTGTGCGCCCCCTTACAGGCCGTTTCGCTACCCGCCGCAGCGGTGGGCGCGACAGCAACCACCGAAACCAAAACCGATACGCCTGCTCCTGAACCCGATTTGGCTGAAAAGAAAGCCGCCTACGGCGCGCTGGCCGATGTGCTGGATAACGAGCAGTCACGCGCTGAGCTTATCGATCAGCTGCGCCAGGTAGCCGCCACGCCGCCACCGGACCCCGTTCCCACGCTCACACCGCCGCCGATTGAGGAAGAAGAGAAAACAGTTCTGGAAAACGTCACCGATATCACTCGCCATTATGGCGGTGAACTGGCGTCGCGTTTCGCCCAGTTGCATCGCAATATCACCGGCTCGCCGCACAAAGCCTTTAACCAGCAAACCTTTATCAATGCGTTTACTCACTTTATCGGCCTGGCGATGGCGGTGTTCGCGTTTTACTGGCTGGTACGGATGACCGTCAGCCCGCTGTACCGCAAAATGGGCGACTGGGGACGGCGCAGAAATCGTGACCGCAGCAGTTGGTTCCATTTACCGTTGATGATTATCGGCGCGTTTATTATCGACCTGGCGCTGCTGTCGCTAACCCTGTTCGTCGGGCAAATCCTTAGCGATGTGATGAACGCCGGGAACCGCACTATCGCGCGTCAGCAAGGTTTATTCCTCAACGCTTTTGCGTTAATCGAATTCTTTAAGGCCATCCTGAGACTGATTTTCTGCCCGCGCTTTCCCCAACTGCGCCCGTTTAATATCAATGATGAAAGCGCCCGCTACTGGAATTTGCGCCTGAGCGCACTGAGCAGCCTGATCGGCTACGGTCTGCTGGTGGCGGTGCCGATTATCTCGAACCAGATCAATGTGCAGGCGGGCGCGCTGGCTAACGTGGCGATCATGCTGACCATCACGGTTTGGGCGCTGATGTTGATCTTTAAAAATAAACGCCTTATTCAGGATGATTTGATTCATCTGGCGGATCGTTCGCTGGCGTTTTTTAGTCTGTTTATCCGCGCCTTTGCGCTGGTCTGGCACTGGATCGCCAGCGCCTACTTTATTGTGCTGATGTTTTTTTCGCTGTTCGATCCGGGCAACAGCCTGAAGTTTATGATGGGTGCCACGCTGAAAAGCCTGGCGATTATCAGCGTGGCGGCATTTATCTCCGGTATGCTGTCGCGTTGGATCGCTAAACGCATCACTCTGTCGCCAGAGGTGCAGCGCAACTACCCGGAACTGCAAAAACGCATTAACGGCTGGCTGTCAGCGTCATTAAAACTGGCGCGTATTCTGACGGTCGTCGTGGCGATGCTGTTGCTGCTCAACGCCTGGGGATTGTTTGATATGTGGCGATGGCTCACCCAGGGCCCCGGCGAGAAAACCGTCGATATCCTGATCCGCATCCTGCTGATCCTGTTCTTCTCCGCCGTGGGCTGGACCATTCTGGCAAGCCTTATCGAAAACCGGCTGTCGTCGGATATTCATGGCCGCCCGATGCCCAGCGCCCGTACCCGCACCTTGTTGACCCTGTTTCGTAACGCCCTGGCGGTGGTGATCAGCACTATCACCATAATGATTGTGCTGTCGGAAATCGGCGTGAATATCGCGCCGCTGCTGGCGGGCGCGGGCGCGCTGGGGCTGGCGGTGTCGTTCGGTTCGCAAACGCTGGTGAAGGATATTATTACCGGGATCTTTATCCAGTTTGAAAATGGGATGAATACCGGCGATTTGGTCACAATCGGGCCGATTACCGGCACCGTGGAGCGGATGTCGATTCGCTCCGTCGGGGTGCGCCAGGATACCGGGGCCTACCATATTATCCCGTGGTCATCGATTACCACCTTCGCTAACTTTGTGCGCGGGATTGGCTCGTTTGTCGCCAACTATGATGTCGATCGTGGCGAGGACGCTGAAAAGGCCAACCGGGCTCTGCGCGATGCGGTGGAAGAGGTGCTGGAAAACGATGATATTCGCCCGCTGGTGATTGGTCAGCCGTCATTTGCCGGGATCGTCGGCTTGACCAATACCGCGTTTACTCTCCGCGTGACCTTCACCACCCAGCCGCTGAAGCAGTGGACGGTGCGGTTTGCGCTCGACAGCATGGTGAAAAAACACTTTGATAAAGCCGGGATACGCCCGCCAGTGCAGACGGTACAAGTGATGCAGCCAGGGCCCGATGCGACGGCGATTAACAGTGATGCGGCGGCAGGCAGCGCCTTGCCGCCTGCTAACCCTACGGTTTAATTAGCGGGAAACGGACGACGCCCGGCGGGAACGTTGGGCGTCATTCTGGAAAGTCCAGGCGATAAAACGGCTCTGTTTTTGCCCCTGCGCCATTTCTACCTTCACCACTTTTTCCACGCCCACCTGTTGCAGTACGCGATACAGCCCCGGCAGATTGTCCCCTTTCGACACCAGGGTGGTAAACCACATCACCTGGCGGGCAAAAGTTTTGCTTTCCTGGATAAGCGTTGTGATAAATGCCACTTCTCCGCCTTCGCACCACAACTCCTGCTGCTGACCGCCGAAATTCAGTTGCGGGTTGTCATTAAGCCCCAGATTGCGGCGTTTACGCTCGCTGCTGGCCGCCGCGGTCGCCTGGGAATCATGGAACGGCGGGTTACACATCGTGGCATCGTAAAACTCATTTTTATGGATGATGCCGTTAAGGATCGTCCCCGGCGTTTTCTGGCGGCGCAGGCGAATGGCTTTATTCAACCCAGGATTGGCGAGAATAATCGCATTCGCGCTTTTTAACGCCTCGTCATTTACTTCGCTGCCGGTGAATCGCCAGCCGTATTCATGATGACCAATCAGCGGATAAATGCAGTTTGCGCCAACCCCGATGTCGAGCACTGTGGCATCACGCGGCACCACGCCGTTGTTGCTTTGCGCCAGCAAATCCGCCAGATGATGCACATAATCCGCACGCCCCGGCACGGGCGGGCAGAGAAAGCCGTCAGGGATGTCCCAGTTTTTGACCTGATAATGATGGGCCAGCAGCGCCCGGTTAAGCGCTTTGACCGCCAGCGGATCGGCAAAATCAATCGTCGGCTCCCCGGCGGGCGAGCGGCGCACAAACGCCGTCAGCGCAGGGCTTGCCTGTTGCAGAGCGGTAAAGTCATAACGGTTTTGGTGGCGGTTGCGCGGGTGCAGGCCGGGTTTGGTCGTCATCATGTTTCTCCCTGGTGGGCGCGTACAATACCCGCTCGCTGGCCCAGGGTAAATATCGCCGCACTATTTTCCCGCTCCGGGTGGCGAAAAAGTGCGGAATGGGCGCATAACCGCCGCGTCAACGTTCAGAAAATGCAAAGTTCGCGAAAGAAAATTGCACACTGACGGTGCGTTTCACCGAGTACGCGGGATAAACCGAAAAAAGAGACTTAAAATCATGGGGTTAAATTTCATCGTAGTGTCATGCTTCGTCAAGATATGTTGTTCAAAAAATAAGCACAAGACCGTCAATTTTTTGCGTTGTATCACATAATTAGCCTCCTACACTTAAAAAGCTGAATCATTAAATCAGCGCTGTGACACCCCAGAGGATGTAATTATGAAAAAATTGCTCGCGTTATCCACCGCCCTTGCCCTTTCTTCTTTCGCCTTTGTGACGCACGCTGCGCCTGTCATGCTGGACAGTAGCTCAAATCAACTCCGCCCGGCCGGTACCGTTTCGGCAAGCGGCGCGCGTGACCTCAGCGATCTGGAAGATAAACTGGCTGAGAAAGCCCGTGAAGAGGGAGCGAAAGGGTACATCGTTAATTCCGCCAGCGGTGATAACACCATGTTTGGCACCGCCACGATTTACAAATAACTTTCCCGCAGCCCGCTACGTCGCTTGCCTTAGCGTCTCCGTGAATGCAGTTAGCTCTGAAATCACCCGCACCTGTCGATTTCAGAGCAATGTCCCTTCCGCCTAAGCCCGACGACGTAGCGGGCTTTTTTTATACAGCCAGGCAAGCGATTGCTATTCAGCGCACCAATATTTGAAAAGATATTGGCAATTAATGCCCTCTTGAGTGCCAATGACGAATCGCTGAGATAAAAGGGACAATTTACAGACAATATTTTATATAAATCAATATATTATCAGATGTTCAAATTTTTAGAACGACGCCGTCAATTTGTTTAGATTTTCTCTCTCGTAAAAAACCGTGATACTTATCACATCGACGGAACAACGTCACATTTACAGAATAACTTACGAGGAATATCTGATGAAAACCACTAAATATGCTGCTGCCGCTCTGATTTTTTCTACTTTATCTTTCGGTGCTTTCGCTGCGCAATCCATCAACCCGGCTGATACCAGCGGTTTAAACAAAATTGGCGTGGTTTCTGCTGACGGCGCAATGACCCTGGATGGCCTGGAAGCGAAACTGGCTGCTAAAGCAGAAGCTGCGGGCGCCACCAGCTACGCCATTACCTCTGCGAACACCAACAACAAAATCAGCGGTACTGCGGTTATCTACAAATAATTCAGGCTTCTGACTTATTACCCTCAATCTTTGACTCTGCTGTTACCCTTGTTTGCCCGTCCGGCCCTGGACGGGCTTTTTTTTTTAATCGATAAACGCGATTTTCAGGGCAAACAACAGCGCGACGACCACCACGCATAAGTTCAGCTCCCGCCAGCGTCCGGTGAACACCTTCATCACGCAATAGCTCATAAACCCCAACGCGATCCCTTCGGTAATTGAAAAACTGAACGGCATCATCACGGTCGTGATAAAAGTCGGCACCGATTCGGTATAGTCATTCCAGTCAACGCGCGCAAGGCTGGCGGTCATTAATACGCCAACAAAGATCAGCGCGCCGGCGGTGGCGTAACCCGGCACCATTTCCGCCAGCGGCGAAAAGAACATCACCAGTAAAAACAGCGCGCCGACCACCACGGCGGTTAACCCGGTTCTGCCTCCCACCGCTACACCTGAGGTGCTTTCAATATAGGCAGTCACTGATGAGGTACCGATAAACGCCCCGGCGACCGAGCTTAAGCTATCAACGTACAGCGCTTTATTCATATTCGGGAATTTGCCTTCGCTGTCGATTAAACCGGCTTTATCCGTTACGCCAATTAACGTTCCCGAGGAATCAAATAAGTTAATCAACATGAATGAGAAAATAATCCCTGCCAGATCGAGAGATAACGCGCCGGATAAATCCACCTGCCCCATCACGCTCATCACGCTGGGCGGCACGGAATAAATACCACTGAAATGGACGTCGCCAAAAAATAGCCCGCACAGTGAAGTAATGACGATTGAGACCAGCACCGCCGCATGAAAATTACGTGACGACAGGACTGCAATAATAAAGAACCCGGCAATACCTAATAACACGCCGTGGGAACTGAGATCGCCAATCGCTACCAGGGTATCTTTATTAGCGACGATTACCCCCGCGTTTTTCAACCCCATCATGGCGATAAACAGCCCTATTCCGCTGGTGATGCCGATACGTAAGCTGATGGGAATATTGGCAATCATCCAGTAGCGGACCCGGAACAGCGTTAATAAAAACAACCCGACCGCTCCCCAAAAAATCGCCCCCATCCCTACCTGCCAACTTACGCCGATTGCACCCACCACCACGAAGGCGAAAAATGCGTTAAGCCCCATCGCCGGAGCCAGCGCCACCGGAAGGTTAGCAATGAACCCCATGGCAATGCTGCCAACGCCGGCAATCAGGCAGGTGGTGACGAACACCACTTTGGTGTCCATCTGGGCTGCGCCCAAAATTTGCGGGTTTACAAACACGATATAGACCATCGTCAGAAAGGTGGTAAATCCTGCAATGATTTCGGTGCGCGCCGTGGTGCCATGCTGGTTAAATTTAAAATAACCAGCCAGCCCACCGGATTCGGCGTGTTTAATTTCATCCAGCGTATTATTCATTTTTTATATCCCAAAAGAGATGATGGATTAGCGTTTATTATTTGCAGCGCTGCGCTTATTTGTAATCCATTCATCTGTGTTTATTCAGTGATATTAATCACAACCTGATTGCTGTTCTCTCGCTAAACTAAAATTAACCGGCCAATTAAAAATGATCATGACCGTATCATTTTAATAAAATCAAAATGAGAAAATAAATGAATGCAAATTTAATTTCTGGATTTCATGCAATTACCCGTGAAGCGTTGCAGGAAGTATTAGCCGTGGCGCGGGGTGAACTTGCAGCGGATTATATTATTGATAATGTCGCCGTTCTCGATTTAATCAACGGCGGCATTCTGCCAGGGCCGATAGCGATCAAAGGCAAAACCATCGCCGGTATCGGGCCCGACTATCGGGATGCGCCTGCCCTGCGGCGCATCGACGCTCAAAACGCCGTGGCGGTGCCCGGTTTTATCGACGCCCATCTGCATATTGAATCGAGCATGATGACGCCCGTCACATTCGAATCCGCCACCCTGCCGCGCGGGCTTACTACGCTGGTGTGCGATCCCCATGAAATCGTCAACGTAATGGGGGAAGCCGGTTTCGAATGGTTTGTACGCTGCGCGGAAAAGGCCCAGCAAAACCAGTACATCCAGGTGAGCTCCTGTGTTCCGGCGCTGGCGGGCAGCGATATTAACGGCGCGGAATTCCCGCTCGGCGAAATGGAAAAATGGCGCGACCATCCGCTGATTACCGGGCTGGGTGAAATGATGGATTATCCGGGCGTGATCCAGGGGAATGACGCCATTCTCGCTAAGCTGGACGCCTTTCGCCCTCTCACTCTGGACGGCCACTGCCCCGGCGTATCGGGCAAAGCGCTTAACGCCTATGTCGCCGCAGGCATCGAAAACTGCCATGAAAGCCACACCCTGGCGGAGGGCCGCGAGAAACTGGCCGCCGGTATGGGGTTAATGATCCGCGAAGGGTCCGCCGCCCGCAATCTTAACGCCCTTGCACCATTAATTTCAGCGTTCAATAGCCCACAGTGCATGTTGTGCACCGACGATCGCAACCCGTGGGAAATCGCCCACGAGGGCCATATTGACGCGCTGATCCGTCGGTTAATCAATCAGCACAACGTGCCGCTGCATGTGGCGTACCGTGTGGCATCCTGGTCGCCCGCGCGTCATTTTGGTTTTAAACATCTGGGCCTGATCGCCCCCGGCAAACAGGCGGATATTGTGTTGCTCAGCGATGCCCGTCAGGTCAATGTGCAGAGCGTATTTGTGAAAGGTAAACCGGTTTGCGGGCAGCTATTGCAGGCAAATGAAGCAGCGCGATTAAACCGTTCCGCGCCGCCGCTGGGCAATACGGTACAACGGGCAACGGTTACGCCTACAGAACTCACACTCAGGCTTACGCCAGGCGCGCGTTACCGGGCCATTGAAGCCATTCCCAATGAGCTAATTACCCATGCACGGGAGTATCAGTGGTCGGAAAGCGCCTTCGATCGGGATGATATCTGCTATATCGCCGTGCTGGAGCGTTACGGTCACCAAACCCCTGCCGCGCTGGGCCTGCTGATGGGCTTTGGCTTACGCGACGGCGCGCTGGCCTCGACGGTCAGTCACGACAGCCATAATCTGGTGGTGATTGGCCGTAACCCGTTTGATATGGCTTGCGCAGTGAATCAGGTCATTCACGACGGCGGCGGGCTGTGCGTGGCGCAGCACGGGGCGGTCGTCAGCCATCTCCCGTTACCCATCGCCGGATTGATGAGTACCAACACGGCGGATGAGCTGGCGCAGCAAATCGATCGCTTAAAAACCGCCTGTCGGCAGTGCGGCGTGATACTCGACGAGCCGTTTATTCAGATGGGATTTTTGTCGCTGCCGGTGATCCCGGCGCTGAAGCTCACCAGCCAGGGGCTGTTTGACGGCGAGAATTTCTGTTTTACCGCGCTCGAGGTCGATAAGTAAAAAGCCCGTCATGATGACGGGCTGGACGCGGATTAATAGCTTTGCGCGACGCGCACCAGCGCGTCATCGAGAGTCTGCGCTTCACCGGTCGCCACCAGGCAGCAGGCGAGCTGGCGTTTAATTGCCGCCGGAACCGGTTCGCTCCCCGCGATGCAGCGCTCAATCCAGCGCGCGGTGGTTTCTGGATCTTTCGCCGCCGGGAGCGTAATCGGCTCCTCTCCCTGTACGCTCTGGCGTTCAGTCACTATCTGCACGCCCTGGCCATCAATCAGGTTGATTTGCGGGCAGCCCTGCGGGTTGGCATACACTTCCCCTTCGGTGCCGTGCATCAACAGGCCGCGCCCGCCGATATCGCTGAAAAATTTCGCCACTCGGGTGATGTACTCAGGATGCGACACGCTCGACAGGCGCAGCGCCGCGTCTTCAGCGAACGGTGTCGCCAGTTTCGCCAGCGTATGGGCGCTGTTACGCACCCCCATCCGCCAGCGCATATTTAGCTGGTTTTCCAGCGGCGGGCACAGGGCGCTTACCGGAATAAATACCGGATGATGGCCTTCAAGTTTGGCCTGCGCCTGTCCGGTATGGAGCGTCGGCTCAATACCCATTAGCTCAAAAATAGTTTGTGTCAGAACGCGCGTCGGATCTTCGCTCACGCCATGCACCACCACCGGGAAACCGAGTTTATTCAGCAAAACGGCCAAAAGCGGCGTCAGGTTGGCCTGTTTGCGCGCGCCGTTGTAGCTGGGGATGACTATCGGCATTGGTTTAGCAACCGGCGGCGTCAACTGGATGGTTTGCTGCTGCATCGCTTCATAAAAGCCGAGCATTTCCGCCTCGCCTTCGCCTTTAATACGCAGCGCGATCAGGATGCCGCCCATTTCCAGGTCAGGCACTTCGCCGTTCAGCATCGCGCTATACAGCTCGCGGGCAGTCTCGCGATCCAGATCCCGGGCGTGATTTTTGCCCCGTCCGACTTCTTTAATAATTTTGCGGTAGTCCACGACAGTTCTCCTCGCGATGGGTTGAGGACACCAAATCACTATTAGTGCCTGATTTCTTATCGTTATACCAGAGAAAGCTATTTACCGGCGCGCCGCCGCCGACTGTACGCCCCGCCTTTGGTCCGCCGCGCTTTGTCCGCTGCGGGTTTCAGGGGCTTCACCCCTGGCACCTCAGGCCGTTCAATCGGGAATACCGGTAGCGCACCCAGCAGCCGTTTGCCGTAATTTTTGGTCAGCAGCCGCTTATCGTAAATGATCACTTCGCCCCGGCATTCATGGCTGCGGATCAGGCGCCCTACCTGTTGGATCAGGTTAAAGGACGCACTCGGCAGGCTCTGTACTTCAAACGGATAGCGGTTCAGGCTTTTCAGCCACTCCCCTTCGGTGATCACCACCGGGCTGTCGATGGGCGGGAAGGCAATTTTATGAATATGCACCTGAGTCAGCAGATCGCCTTTTAAATCCAGGCCTTCAGCGAAGGATTGCAGACCAATCAGCACACTGCGCTCGCCGTTTTCCACCCGCTGGCGGTGCAGTTGGATCAGCCGGGAACGCGGTTTATCGCCCTGTACCAGCAGTAACAGCCGCAGGTCAGCAACATGGTCGAGAAAACGCAGCATGGCGCGCCCGCTGGCAAACAGCACCAACATACCGAGATGCTTTTTGCTCTCGACTTCCTGACGGAAAAACGCCGCCATCTCTGCCAGATGCTGCTCTTCATTATCGATAAGCGGTTCATAGTGCATCTGGGGGATGATAATTTTGCCCTGCTCGACGTGATTAAACGGCGAGTCCAGCGCCACAAAGCGATCCCCCGCTTTGTCTTTCAGGCCGCTCATCTCCTGGAGGCGCGAAAAGCTGTTCAGGGAACGCAGGGTGGCGGAGGTCACCACAATATGCGGCACGCTGCGCCACAGCAGTTTCTCCAGTTGATCGCTGACCCGTATTCCCACGCAGTGGAAGAACAGATGCAGCTGGCCTTCGCGCACCTCGCGGGTCGCCCATTTGGTGACTGGCGCGCCGGAGGCCTGCGCCATTGCCGACAGCCGCCACAGTTTGCTCTGGCTCTCAAACATGCCCAGCGCGCGGTTCATTTGCAACAGCACCCGATGCAGGCGCACCGCGTCGTGGCTGGCAGTTTTCTCGCTGAGATCGTTTAAAAACAGCTCCGCCAGGCCGCGCAGTTGCTCGGTGAGCTTCGCCAGCCGCTGGCAAATCTCCATAATCTCCGTTGGCAGCTCGCCCATTGCGAAGCGGTGCTCCGCCGCCTGGGACGGTGGCAGATAAAGATTGAGGATGTTATTCAGCGAAGCGATATGCTCATAAAGCTCTTCGCAATGGGCGTTCAGCCGCTCCGGCGTCGCCAGCGGCGGCGTGGTTTTCGGGCGGAACTGTTCCAGACAGGTGGCGATTAACTTACAGAACAGGTCAAGCTGTAGCCGATACCAGGGCGCGGTGATTTCCGCGCTCATCTCCAGCGCATCGCGCGCCACATCCGGCAAGTGATGGCCTTCATCCAGCACCAGCAGCAGGTTCTTTGGCTCCGGCAATACCGATTCGCTCTCCAACGCCGCCATCACCAGCGCGTGGTTAGCCACCACCACTTCCGCTTCCTGGATCTCCCGGCGCGCCACAAAAAACGGGCATTCGCGGTAGTAATGGCAGTTGCGGTTCAGGCAGCTGGCTTTATCGGTGCTTAACCGCCGCCATAGGTCGTCGTCAATGGCCTTGTGGCTGTGATCGCGCAGGCCATCCCATTTATAGCTGTCGAGTTCGGTTTTCAGCGTAGCGCAGAACTTCTGTTCTTCCTGGCTGTTAGGCGTCAGTTCGTCATCGAGAAACGCCAGTAAATCCTGCTGGGAAGGTTCGGTGCTGGCCAGCGCGCTGAGGTTGCGCGGGCAGACGTAGCGCCCCCGGCCAAACGCGGCGGTAAAGCGCAAATCCGGGATGATTTTTTTCAGCAGCGGCAAATCCTTGCTGAAGATCTGGTCCTGCAACGCGACGTTGGCGGTGCTCACCACCAGCGTTTTTTGTTCATCGCGGGCAATGGCGATACCGGGGATCAGGTACGACAGGGTTTTCCCCACGCCGGTGGGCGCTTCAATCGCCAGATGCCGCCCTTCATCCCCCGCCAGGGTTTTGGCGACTTCCGCAATCATCTGCCGCTGCGGGGCACGGGGAATAAAGTCGGGGATTTGCAGTTGCAACGCCTTGTACCACGCTGCGATTTGCGTTTTTTGTGCGCTGGATAACGCCATAGCAGAACCATAAATACTGTATAAACAGCCACTATTGTGACATCTTCATCCCGCTGCCGCAAAGCAAAAGCCCGCGGTTACGCGAGACGCCGCGCAGAAATAACAAGGGAGCCACGTGGGCTCCCATTTGATGTTACTGCGCGCTGGCCGGTTTTCTCGGGCGCGGACGGCGCGGACGGTCGCCTGCCGGTTTTGCCGCATCGCCGAGACGGCGCGACGGTTTTTCGCCTTTCGCGGCATCGCCACCGGTACGGCGATCGCCTTTCGGCGCACCGCCTTCGCTACGGCGCTGGCCCTGCTGCTGGCCGCGACCGGAAGACTGGCCGCCGCGCGGTGCCTGACCACGACCACGACCGCCGCCACGGCTGTCGCGACCATTCTGGATCGGCTCTGCCGGGATGCTCGGGTCCGGTTCAAAACCTGGGATCGCCATACGCGGTACTTCGCGCTTCAGCAAACGTTCAATGTCGCGCAGCAGTTTATGCTCGTCGACGCACACCAGCGACAGCGCCTGACCGGTCGCAGCAGCGCGGCCAGTACGGCCAATGCGGTGCACATAATCTTCCGGTACGTTCGGCAGCTCATAGTTCACTACGTGCGGCAGTTCTTCAATATCCAGGCCGCGCGCAGCGATATCGGTCGCTACCAGCACACGCAGATCGCCGGATTTAAAATCAGCTAACGCACGGGTACGCGCGCCCTGGCTCTTGTTGCCGTGAATGGCGGCGCTGCGGATGCCGTCTTTATTCAACTGCTCCGCCAGATGGTTGGCACCGTGCTTGGTACGGGTAAATACCAGCACCTGCTGCCAGTTTTCTTTGCCGATCATCTGTGACAGCAGCTCACGCTTGCGTTTTTTATCCACAAAGTGAACGTACTGGGTGATCTGCTCGGACGCGGTGTTGCGGCGCGCCACTTCTACTTCCGCCGGGTTATGCAGCAGTTTTTCCGCCAGCGATTTAATGTCGTCAGAGAAGGTCGCAGAGAACAGCAGGTTCTGGCGGCGCGGCGGCAGCTTCGCCAGCACGCGGCGGATATCGTGGATAAAGCCCATATCGAGCATCCGGTCCGCTTCGTCGAGCACCAAAATCTCTACTTTGTCGAGCTTAACGGCGTTCTGGTGTTCCAGATCGAGCAGACGGCCAGGGGTGGCAATCAGCACATCCACGCCGCCGCGCAGTTTCATCATCTGCGGGTTGATGCTCACGCCACCGAATACCACCAGCGAACGGATATTCAGATATTGACTGTACTCGCGGACGTTCTCGCCCACCTGGGCCGCCAGTTCGCGGGTCGGGGTTAAAATCAACGCGCGCACCGGACGGTTGCCCTTGGCCTGATGCGCTTTATCAGTCAGTAACTGTAACAGCGGCAAGGTAAAACCGGCGGTTTTGCCGGTGCCGGTTTGTGCGCTGGCCATCAGGTCGCGCCCCTGCAATACCACAGGGATAGCCTGGCGTTGAATCGGGGTAGGTTCGGTGTAACCCTGTTCGGTCACGGCACGTAAAATATCAGGGTTCAAACCAAGCGAATCAAAAGACATAACAACTCCAGACTCGCCCCGACCCGATAAGGTGTAGTTTCAGGGGGAGTTATCACTAATCAGAGACAAAACCACAATGTCATAAGGGGGCGGAGTGTAGCAGTTTTTGTGACGTGGCGCATAAATTGTCGCCCTGCTGCCGGTTTCATTTTCACTCCCCGACTGGACAAGCTCAACGTTTAACCATAAAGTCAATCAATCGATTGATTAACTTTATGGGTGACAGTGATGATTAACATCACCAGTCCGTTGACCAGCCGGGGCGAACACGCCAAAAGCCAGCTCATCCAGGCCGCTACGGCTCAGTTCGGCGAATACGGTTTGCACGCCACGACGCGGGATATTGCCGCCGCCGCCGGGCAAAACATCGCGGCCATTACCTATTATTTTGGCTCAAAAGAGGATTTGTACCTCGCCTGCGCCCAGGCGCTGGCGGATTTTATCGGCAGCCAATTTCAGGCCCACGCCGAAGCCGCCCAGTTAATCTTAGCCCAGCCGAAGCCGGACAAAGCCGACATCCGCCGTTTGATCGACGACGCCAGCCGCCATATGGTCACGCTGATGACCGCCGATGAGACGTTGAATCTGAGCAAATTTATCTCACGCGAGCAGCTTTCCCCGACCCCGGCCTATCAGCTCATTCATGACAAGGTGATTGAGCCGCTGCACACCCACCTCACCCACCTGGTCGCCAGCTATACCGGGCGCGATCCGGGCGATGTCACCACCATTTTGCACACCCATGCGCTGATCGGCGAAATCCTCGCCTTCCGCCTGGGGCGCGAAACCATTCTGGTGCGTACCGGCTGGACGGCGTTCGACCCGCAAAAAAGTGAATGCATTCATCAGGTGGTTTCCAGCCATATTGATTTTATTTTGCAGGGCTTATCTGTAAGGAGTGGCGATTAATGAAAAACAAAAAACCGGTACTGTTAGTGGTTATCGTCGTGCTGGTGCTGGCGGCCTGTTTTGGCGGCTGGAAGTGGTATCAGAGCCGTCAGGATGGGGCGCTGACCCTGTATGGCAACGTCGATATCCGTACCGTGAATTTGAGTTTTCGGGTGGGCGGGCGTCTTGCCAGCCTGAATGTCGATGAAGGCGATGCGGTGAAAGCGGGCGCAACGCTGGGGCTGATTGATAAAGCGCCCTATGAAAACGCGCTGCGCCAGGCGCAAGCCAACGTGGCGGCGGCGCAGGCCAAATACGATTTGGTCATGGACGGTTACCGTTCGGAAGAAATCGCCCAGGCGGCGGCGGCAGTGAAACAATCCCAGGCCGCCGCCGACTACGCCCAGAATTTCTATAACCGCCAGCAGGGGCTGTGGAAAAGCCGCACCATTTCCGCTAATGACCTGGAAAACGCCCGTTCGTCCCGCGACCAGGCGGTGGCGAACCTGAAGGCGGCTCAGGATAAGCTGAGCCAGTTCAAAGCCGGGAACCGCCCGCAGGAAATTGCCCAGGCGAAGGCTGCGCTGGAACAGGCGCAGGCGCAACTGGCGCAGTCAACGCTGGATTTGCAGGATACCACCCTGCTGTCCCCCTCTGACGGCACCATCCTGACCCGCGCCGTAGAGCCTGGCACCATGCTGAACGCAGGCGGCACCGTGTTTACCCTTTCCCTTACCCATCCGGTGTGGGTGCGCGCCTATATTGATGAAAGCCACCTCGGTGAAGCGAAGCCGGGCCAGCAGGTGCTGCTGTATACCGATGGCCGCCCGGATCGTCCGTATAAAGGCCAGATCGGGTTTGTCTCGCCGACGGCGGAATTTACCCCAAAAACCGTGGAAACCCCGGATCTGCGTACCGACCTGGTGTACCGCCTGCGGATTATCGTTACCGATGCCGACACCTCGCTGCGTCAGGGCATGCCTGTCACCGTGCAGTTTGATAACGAGGCGCGCAATGAGCGCTGAAGACGGCATCATCCGCCTGGACGGGCTGATGAAACGCTTCCCCGGCATGGATAAACCGGCGGTCGCCAGCCTGCATAGTGAGATCCGCGCGGGCGCGGTCACGGGTTTAGTCGGGCCGGACGGCGCGGGCAAAACCACGCTGATGCGGATGCTGGCGGGACTGCTGCGCCCGGACGACGGCGCGGCGCGGGTTAACGGTCTCGATCCGGTCAATGACGACCGGGCGCTACACGCTATTTTGGGCTATATGCCGCAAAAATTCGGCCTGTATGAAGATCTCACCGTGATGGAGAACCTCAATCTGTATGCCGATTTGCGCAGCGTCACAGGGGAAACGCGCCGCACCACCTTCGAGCGGCTACTGGAGTTCACCGCCCTGGGCCCGTTTACCGATCGTCTGGCAGGCAAACTCTCCGGAGGGATGAAGCAAAAGCTCGGTCTGGCCTGCACCCTGGTCGGCCAGCCGAAAGTCCTGCTGCTGGATGAACCCGGCGTCGGCGTTGACCCGATTTCGCGCCGCGAGCTGTGGCAAATGGTTCATGAACTGGCGGGTGAAGGGATGCTGATCCTGTGGAGCACCTCTTATCTGGATGAAGCGGAACAGTGCCGGGAAGTCTTGTTAATGAACGAAGGCGAGCTGCTGTACCAGGGCGAGCCGAAAGCCCTGACCCGGCAAATGGCCGGGCGCAGCGTGCTGGCGACCAGCCCTTCCCTGAACAACCGTCAACTATTGCAGAAGGCGCTGAAAACCCATGCCGTCAGTGATGGGATGATCCAGGGCCGTTCGGTGCGCCTGATCCTCCGCAAGGACGCCAGCGCCGATACCCTGCGCCAGCAACAGGAACTGGCGGACATCGAGGTTAACGAAACCGCGCCGCGTTTTGAGGATGCCTTTATTGACCTGCTGGGCGGCGCGTCCACCAACGAATCGCCCCTCGGTGCGATCCTGCATACCGTGGAAGGTACACCCGGCGAAACGGTGATTGAAGCGCGGTCGCTCACCAAAAAATTCGGTGATTTTGCCGCTACCGATGACGTGAACTTTACCGTGCAGCGCGGAGAGATTTTCGGCCTGCTCGGCCCAAACGGCGCGGGCAAATCCACCACCTTTAAAATGATGTGCGGCCTGCTGGTGCCGACATCGGGCAAAGCGCTGGTGCTGGATATGGATTTAAAAACCGGCTCCGGCAAGGCCCGCCAGCATCTGGGCTATATGGCCCAGAAGTTTTCGCTATACGGCAACCTGACGGTAGAGCAGAACCTGCGCTTTTTCTCTGGCGTCTACGGGCTGCGCGGCAGCGCCCAGAACGACAAAATCAGCCGCATGAGCGAGGCGTTCAGCCTTAAAGCTATTTTCAACCAGCCCACCGATTCCCTGCCGCTGGGCTATAAGCAGCGGCTGGCGCTGGCCTGCGCGCTCATGCATGAGCCGGATATTCTGTTTCTTGATGAACCCACCTCCGGCGTCGACCCGCTAACCCGTCGCGAATTCTGGCTGCATATCAACAGCATGGTGGAAAAAGGCGTCACAGTGATGGTCACTACCCACTTTATGGATGAGGCGGAATACTGTGACCGCATCGGGCTGGTGTATCGCGGCAAGCTGATTGCCAGCGGCACGCCGGATGACCTGAAGCAAAAAACCGCCGACGATGACCACCCGGACCCCACCATGGAGCACGCGTTTATTACGCTGATCCAGCAATGGGATAAGGAGCATGAATCATGAGTTCGCACCTCTCCTGGCGGCGCGTGCGGGCGCTGTGCGTCAAAGAGACGCGGCAAATTATTCGCGACCCCAGCAGTTGGCTGATTGCGGTGGTGATCCCGCTGCTGCTGCTGTTTATTTTCGGTTACGGCATCAACCTCGACTCCAGCCGCCTGCGGGTGGGGATTCTGCTGGAACAGCAGAGCGCTGAGGCGCTGGACTTTGCCCATACCATCAGCGCCTCGCCGTTTATTGACCCGAAAATCAGCACTGACCGGCAGGATTTAATCCAGCGGATGCAGGCCGGGAAAGTGCGCGGCATCGTGGTGATCCCGGTGGATTTCGACCAGCGGATGGCGCGCAGCGGCGACACCGCGCCGGTTCAGGTGATCACCGACGGCAGTGAGCCTAACACCGCCAATTTTGTGCAGGGGTATATCGAAGGCATCTGGCAAATCTGGCAGATGCAGCGCGCGGAGGATAATGGCCAAAGCTTCGAGCCGCTGATCGACGTGCAGACGCGCTACTGGTTTAATCCCGCCGCGATTAGCCAGCACTTTATTATCCCCGGCGCGGTGACCATTATCATGACGGTGATCGGCGCGATTTTAACCTCGCTGGTGGTGGCCCGCGAATGGGAGCGCGGCACCATGGAGGCGCTACTCTCCACCGAAGTGACGCGCAGCGAGCTGCTGCTGTGCAAGTTAATCCCCTATTACTTCCTCGGTATGCTGGCGATGCTGCTGTGCATGCTGGTGTCGGTATTTATTCTTGGCGTGCCGTATCGCGGCTCGCTGTGGCTGCTGTTTTTTATCACCAGCCTGTTTTTGCTCAGTACGCTCGGCATGGGGCTGTTGATCTCCACGATTACCCGCAACCAGTTTAACGCCGCCCAAGTGGCGCTGAACGCCGCGTTTTTGCCGTCGGTGATGTTGTCGGGTTTTATTTTCCAGATCGACAGTATGCCTGCGGTGATCCGCGCCGTGACCTACATTATTCCGGCGCGCTATTTCGTCACTACGCTACAAAGCCTGTTCCTGGCCGGCACCATTCCGGCGGTGCTGATCGTTAATGTGCTGTTTTTGATTGCTTCCGCCGTGATGTTTATCGGCCTGACGTGGCTGAAAACCAAACGTCGGCTGGACTAGGGAGATTGAAATGCTACATCGTCTCTGGACGCTGATCCGCAAAGAGCTACAGTCGCTGCTGCGCGAACCGCAAACCCGCGCCATTCTGATTTTACCGGTGGTGATCCAGGTGCTGCTGTTCCCGTTCGCCGCCACCCTGGAAGTCACCAACGCCAGCATCGCGATTTATAACGAGGACAACGGCAAACACTCCGTTGAGCTGACCCAGCGCTTCGCTAAGGCCACCGCGTTCAGCCATATCACCCTGCTGAAGAGCTCGGCGGAGATCCGCCCCACTATCGATACCCAGAAAGTGCTGTTGCTGATCCGCTTTCCGGCCGACTTTTCGCGCAAGCTGGATACCTTTGAAACCGCCCCGCTGCAATTAATTCTCGACGGGCGTAACTCCAACAGCGCCCAGATTGCTGCCAACTATATTCAGCAGATAGTGAAGGAGTACCAGCAGGATCTGATGGATGGCAAACCAAAGCCGAACAACAGCGAACTGGTGGTGCGCAACTGGTACAACCCGAATCTGGATTACAAGTGGTTCGTGGTGCCATCGCTGATCGCCATGATCACCACCATCGGGGTGATGATTGTGACGTCGCTGTCGGTGGCGCGCGAACGGGAACAGGGCACGCTGGATCAGCTATTAGTTTCGCCGCTGGCGACCTGGCAGATTTTTGTCGGTAAAGCGGTCCCGGCGCTGATCGTGGCGACGTTCCAGGCCAGCATCGTGTTGGGCGTGGGGATTTGGGGCTACGATATTCCGTTCTCCGGCTCGCTCAGCCTGTTCTATTTCACCATGCTGATTTACGGCCTGTCGCTGGTCGGCTTCGGATTGCTGATTTCCTCGCTCTGCTCAACCCAGCAGCAGGCGTTTATCGGGGTGTTTGTCTTTATGATGCCCGCGATACTGCTGTCGGGGTATGTGTCGCCGGTAGAGAACATGCCGGTGTGGCTGCAAAACCTGACCTGGGTGAACCCGATTCGGCATTTCACCGATATCACCAAGCAGATTTACCTGAAGGATGCCAGTTTCGATATTGTTTGGGGGAGTTTGTGGCCGCTACTGGTGATCGCGGCCACGACGGGGTCAGCGGCGTACGCTATGTTTAGAAGAAAGATCGCTTAAACGCGGTTTACGCTCTTTCGCCAGCAGCGACACTAATGCCGGGCCAGCAAGAATGGCGAGCCCGGCGACCGCCAGGATCAGGTTGTTGTGCACGATGCGCGACAGCAACCACAGCGCGATAATCGCATTGCCGAAATACCAGGTGGTGGTGAGCTCTTCAAGGAAGTCGCCCAGTTCGCGCAGACGCCCTTGGTGGACGCGTTGCAGGGCGAACATCATTACTACCGTTACGCCGTAAAGCAGGCATAAACCAATGCCCACTTTCACCAGCGCGCCGCTCATCCATCCCATCACCAGGAGCGCGATAACGGCCAAATGCAGCACGATCTGCCAGCAGCTAAGGCCGGTTGCAACACGAATACGTTGTTGCCACTTCATGAATTCTCTCCTTCGGAATTTCTCGCTGTAACTGAGAGTACCGCACTTTACGGAAAATTCCGTAACCCCGCACCTTTTTGTGACTAAGACTACACTTTATTTTCATTGGAAAAACACAGGCAGGGGGAACATGGCCAGTAAGACTGCTGCATTTTCATTCAAACTGCTCACAATCAATACACACAAAGGTTTTACCGCATTGAACCGGCGCTTTATTTTGCCGGAGCTGCGTGACGCCGTGCGCACCGTTTCAGCCGATATCGTTTGTCTTCAGGAGGTGATGGGCGCCCATGAAGTGCATCCGCTGCACTTCGAAAACTGGCCGGATACCACCCACTACGAATTTATCGCCGACACCATGTGGAACGATTACGCCTATGGGCGCAACGCGGTTTATCCCGAAGGGCATCACGGCAACGCGGTGCTGTCGCGCTTTCCCATTAATGAATATGAAAATCTCGATGTCTCGCACAACGGTCATGAGAAACGCGGGCTACTGCACTGCCGTATTAATCTGGCCGAAGTGAATAAAACGCTGCACGTGATCTGCGTTCATCTTGGCCTCCAGGAAGCGCATCGCCATGACCAGCTTGAAATGCTGTGCGATCTGGTCAACAGCCTGCCCGGCGGCGAGCCTATCGTGGTGGCGGGCGATTTTAACGACTGGCGTCAAAAAGCCAACACTATTCTTAAAACAAAAGCCGGGCTTGATGAGGTGTTTACCCGCGCCAGAGGCCGTCCGGCACGTACCTTCCCGGCGGTGATGCCGCTGCTACGCCTCGATCGCATTTATGTCAAAAATGCCTCGGCCAGCAGCCCAACCGCGTTACCGCTGCGTGAATGGCGACACCTTTCCGATCATGCCCCTTTGGCAGTGGAGATCCATTTATGAAAACCAACTGGCGTGATGGTAATCAGATTGAGTTACTGGAAAACGGCGACATGTTTTTCCCCGCTGTGTTTAGCGCCATCGAAGAGGCGCAGCATAAGGTTTACTTAGAGACTTTTATCTGGTTCGAAGACAACGTCGGGCGACAATTACACCGCGCGATACTGGCGGCGGCAACGCGCGGCGTTAACGTGGAAGTGCTGCTTGATGGCTACGGTTCGCCGGATCTGAGCGATGAGTTTGTTACCGAACTGACTACGGCGGGCGTGATCTTCCGCTATTACGATCCGCGCCCGAAGATTTTCGGGATGCGCACCAATTTGTTCCGCCGGATGCACCGCAAGATCGTGCTGATCGACGATCGCATCGCCTTTGTCGGCGGGATCAACTACTCCGCTGAACACATGATCGACTACGGCCCGGAAGCCAAACAGGACTATTCGGTGCGTATCGAAGGGCCCGTGGTAGAGGATATTCGCCAGTTTGTCATATCTAATCTGCCGGAAAATGAAACGCCGCGCCGCTGGTGGCGTCGACGCACCCGTGCCAGCGATAACGCCACGCCGGGTGAAGCACAGGCCCTGTTTATCTGGCGCGATAACGAAGAGCACCGCGATGATATTGAACGCCATTACCTGAAAATGCTGGCCAATGCCCGTCAGGAAGTGATTATCGCCAACGCCTACTTTTTCCCCGGCTACCGGCTGCTGCACGCCATGCGTAATGCGGCGCGGCGCGGCGTGAAGGTGCGTTTAATCGTACAGGGCGAACCGGATATGCCGATTGTGCGGGTCGGCGCGCGGCTGCTGTACAACTATCTGCTAAAAGGCGGCGTGGAGGTGTACGAATACCTGACGCGCCCGCTACACGGCAAAGTGGCGGTGATGGACGACCACTGGGCGACAGTGGGCTCCAGCAACCTCGATCCGCTGAGCCTGTCGCTGAATCTGGAAGCCAACGTGTTAATTCACGACCGCAATTTCAACCAGACACTGTATGAAAACCTCACCCGCTTGATCACCGAAGAGTGCCGCCAGGTTGATGAAACGATGGTGCCGAAACGCACCTGGTGGAACCTGACCAAGAGCGTGCTGGCGTTCCACTTCCTGCGTCATTTCCCTGCGCTGGTGGGCTGGTTGCCCGCGCATACTCCGCGGCTTTCCCAGGTAAAGCCGCCCGTACAGCCCGAAATTGAAACCCAGGATCGGGTTGAAACCACGGATAAGGCTTAAGGACACAACATGGCGAAATCTCATCCGAAGTGGCGTAAAGCCAAAAAGATCCTCACCTGGGTTTTCTTTATTGCGGTCGCGGTGCTGCTGGTGGTGTATGCGCGCAATGTCGACTGGGAGGAAGTGTGGAAAGTCATCCGCAACTATAACCACACCGCGCTGCTGACCGCGCTGGCGCTGGTGATTGTCAGCTATCTGGTTTACGGCTGCTATGATCTGCTTGGGCGGCTTTACTGCGGGCATAAGCTGGCGAAGCGCCAGGTGATGCTGGTGTCGTTTATCTGCTATGCCTTTAACCTGACGCTCAGCACCTGGGTGGGCGGCATCGGGATGCGTTACCGGCTCTATTCCCGGTTAGGGCTGCCCAGCGCCACTATCACGCGCATCTTTTCCCTGAGCATTACCACCAACTGGCTGGGCTATGTGCTCCTCGGCGGGGTGATTTTCAGCTTTGGCGTGGTGGAACTGCCCTCGCACTGGTATATCGAAGACAGCACGCTGCGTATTATCGGCGCGGTGCTGCTGGTGCTGAGCGCGGTCTATCTCTGGGCCTGCGCCTTCGCTAAACGCCGTCATGTCACCATTAAAGGCCAGAAACTGGTGCTGCCCGGCTGGCGTTTCGCGCTGATGCAAATGGGGATTTCCAGCCTGAACTGGATGGCGATGGGGGCGATTATCTGGATCCTGCTCGGCCAGGACGTGAATTATTTCTTCGTGCTGGGCGTGTTGCTGGTGAGCAGTATTGCCGGGGCGATTGTCCACATTCCTGCGGGGATTGGCGTTCTGGAAGCGGTATTTATCGCGCTGCTGGCGGGGGAACACACCAGCCAGGGGAAAATCATCGCCGCCCTGCTGGCCTATCGTGTGCTCTATTTCTTTATCCCGCTACTGCTGGCGCTGATTTGCTATCTGTGGCTGGAGAGCCGCGCTAAGAAATTACGCGCGAAGAATGAGCAGAAGATGGGGACGAGTTGACAGTACGAGAATAAAAAAAACCGCATCAGGTTGAGAGCCGATGCGGTTTTTTTTATAAGTTTAGCGCCGGTTGCCAAAGATACGCAGCAGCATCAGGAACAGGTTAATAAAGTCCAGATACAACGTCAGCGCGCCGAGAATTGAATATTTGCGCAGATTCTCGCGATGGGATATGTCAATTTGCTGGCCGATGTTTTTCAGCTTCTGGGTATCATATGCCGTCAGCCCGACAAACACGATCACACCGATATAGGTCACTACCCACATCAGCGCTTCGCTCTTCAACCAGAAGTTAACCAGCGAGGCAATAATAATCCCGATCAGCGCCATAAACAGCATATTGCCGAAACCGCTCAGGTCGCGTTTGGTGGTGTAGCCATACAGACTCATCACGCCAAACATCCCGCCTGCCACCACAAAAGTGCTGGCAATGGAGCTGGAAGTGTAGACCAGGAAGATACTCGCCATCGTCAGGCCGGTGAGCGCCGAATAGAGCATAAACAGCGTAGTCGCCAGCGCGCCGCTCATCTTATGCACTAAACCCGACAGGATAAACACCAGCGCGAGCTGGGCGATGATCAAACCAAAAAAGGTAATCTGGCTTTGAAACACAAACATCATTACCGCAGGCGTGTTGGCGGCGTACCAGGCGATAAATGCGGTCAGTAACAGGCCGCAGGTCATCCAACCATAAACCTGGGCCATAAAAGTTTGTAACCCTGTGCGGGTCTGTTGAACGATGGTTTGTTCGGGACGTTCAAATCTATCCATGATGCCTCCTTTGGCTAAGTACCTTACCTAAAGGGTAACAGATCCTGGAAAAACCGTCTTACCAGCGCTCCGCCGCCTGATGGTCGCTGTCGCGGGATTCTACCCAGCGGTCGCCTTCCGGCGTGGCTTCACGCTTCCAGAACGGCGCGCGTGTTTTCAGATAATCCATAATAAATTGCGCCGCCTCAAAGGCCTGGCTGCGATGCGCGCCCGTTACGCCGACAAAAACAATTTCGTCGCCGGGCCACAGTTCACCAATGCGATGGACAACCGAGACGCGCTGTAGCGGCCAGCGCTCACGGGCTTCTGCGACGATTTCCGCCAGCGCTTTTTCGGTCATGCCCGGATAATGTTCGAGGGTTAACGCGCTAACGCTGTCGCCCAGATTATGGTTGCGTACTTTACCGGTAAAGGTGACTACCGCGCCGTCTTCATCACAGGCCGCCAGCCACTGGTATTCGTCGCCAACGTTAAAGCCCTCGTGGCCCACGCGAATTTTAGTGTCCTGCATTTCAGCCTCCGGTGACTGGCGGGAAAAAGGCCACTTCATCGCCTTCGCTCAGCGGATGGTCGAAAGCCACCAGCGTCTGATTCACCGCCGCCAGCAGTTTGCCGGATTCCAGCGCCAGCTCCCAGCGCTCTCCCCGGCTTTCCAGATGCTGACGCAGCGATTCCACCGTCGGGAAGGCTTCCGCGATTTCCAGCCGGTCGCAGCCGACCAGTTCCCGCACCTGAGCAAAAAACAGAACGTTAATCATCACTCCTCCACGCTGAAATCGCCGGATTTACCGCCGCTTTTCGCCAGTAAACGCACCGGGCCGATTACCATGTCTTTTTGCACCGCTTTGCACATGTCATAAATGGTCAACGCCGCCACTGACGCCGCCGTCAGCGCTTCCATCTCCACGCCGGTTTTGCCGCTCAGGCGGCACACCGCTTCGATGCGCACGCGATTGTGTTCCGGTTCGGCTTCAAGCTGCACTTCCACTTTGCTGAGCAGCAGCGGATGGCACAGCGGGATCAGTTCCCAGGTGCGTTTCGCGGCCTGAATGCCGGCGATACGCGCCGTGGCGAACACATCGCCTTTATGGTGGCTGCCGTCGACGATCATGGCGAGCGTGTCGGCGCGCAGGGTGACAAAGGCTTCGGCGCGCGCTTCCCGCACGGTTTCCGCTTTGGCGCTAACATCCACCATATGGGCTTCGCCAGCGGCGTTAAGATGAGTAAGTTGCGACATGGTTATTTCTTCAAATGAGGGTGGAAGTTGCAGGGGCGGTTACGGGCGTCCAGTTGGCCGGAGATAATATGTTCCCAGGCGGTCTGGCAGGCGCGCGTTGAACCCGGCATCGCGAAAATCAGGGTGCGGTTGGCGATGCCCGCCACCGCGCGGGACTGCATCATCGCAGTGCCGATCTCTTCAAAGGAGAGCATCCGGAACAGTTCGCCATAGCCTTCCACTTCGCGATCGAACAGCGGCAGCAGCGCTTCCGGCACCTGGTCGCCGTCGGTAAAACCGGTACCACCATTAATCAGCACCACCTGCACATTGTCATCGGCAATCCAGGTGGAAACCTGGGCTCTGATGGCGTAGCGGTTCTCTTTAACAATCGCTTTATCCACGATATGGTGCCCGGCATCGTGTGCCGCATCGCGTAAATAGTGGCCCGAAGTATCGTCCTCTTCGCCGCGACGGCTGGAAACGGTAAGAATAGCGATACGCGTCGCAATGAATTCTGCGCTCACCTGGCTCATAGTGTTCTCCTGAAGACCGGCTTAGCCGCCGATATATGACAGATTCTGAGTGATCCCGGTATTTCCCTGATGCAGGAAATGCGTCTGTTTTTTATGGTGCAGCGCCTCGGCGATACGGGCTTCCAGCGCCGCCTGCTGGTTATCTTCTTCCAGCAAATCACGCAGATCCACGCCGCCTTCGCCAAACAGGCATAAGTGCAGTTTACCCAGCGACGAGACGCGCAGCCGGTTGCAACTGGCGCAGAAATCTTTCTCGTAGGGCATGATCAGGCCAATTTCGCCCGCGTAATCCGGGTGGCAGAACACCTGGGCCGGGCCGTCGCTGCGCTGGCGGATCTGGTGGATCCAACCGCGTTTTAACAGCTCTTCGCGCAACGTCATGCCGGAGATATGGTGTTTTCTGAACAGGTCGCTGCCCTCGCCGGTTTCCATCAGCTCGATAAAGCGTAATTGGATGGGGCGCGGTTGGATCCAGTTGAGGAAGGTGTCGAGCTGATGGTGATTTACGTCGCGCATCAGCACGGTATTCACTTTAACTTTGCTGAAACCCGCGTCAAAGGCGGCGTCGATGCCTTCCATCACCTGATGGAATTTATCCTGGCCGGTGATGGCATGAAACTGGCGCGCGTCAAGGCTGTCTACGCTGACGTTGATTGCCGTTAGCCCGGCATCGCGCCAGGCGACGACGTCGCGCGCTAACCGGTAGCCGTTAGTGGTCACGGCAATCTGGCGAATATTATCGTTTTCACGGATAGCGGCGATGATGTCAGTGAAGTCGCGGCGTAAAGACGGTTCACCGCCGGTCAGGCGCACTTTCTCGGTGCCCATATTGGCGAACGCGCGCGCCACGCGGCGGATCTCTTCCACGCTGAGGAAGCTTTTATTGGTGTGCCCGGCAGGTTTGTAGCCATCCGGCAGGCAGTAGGTGCAACGGAAGTTACACACATCGGTAATCGACAAACGTAAGTAAAAAAACTTACGCGCGAAGGCATCGGTAAGTTGAGAGACCATGTACACCTTTCCAGATACGGGAGATGCAGGCATTTCTTTCTGCACCCTGGTGACGTTTGTCACGGCCAAACTGCCCTATCATCGACGTAGGCAAAGAGGCTTGAGTGTATGCTTCACATTATGAAGCGGGTTAATGGCATAGTAGCGTGGATTAAACGCCCCTGCCATGTTCAATTTCGCTGTATAAAATTGTATATAACGATGTTATTCTGCGATTTCGTTACAGAATACGTAAAACTGACGGTTTTGTTTTGACATGCATCATTTTAATCCGCAAGGTTCGTCTTTTTTATGGATTGAGCTAACGTATTGCTTATCAACAGAATGAAGGAACATCTATGCGTAATCGCACCTTAGCGGATTTGGACCGGGTGGTGGCGCTCGGCGGCGGGCATGGTTTAGGCCGTGTGATGTCTTCGCTCTCCTCCCTGGGTTCACGCCTGACCGGCATCGTCACCACTACCGATAACGGGGGATCGACCGGCCGTATCCGCCGCTCCGAAGGGGGTATAGCCTGGGGCGATATGCGTAACTGTTTAAACCAGTTAATTACCGAGCCGAGCGTTGCTTCCGCAATGTTTGAGTACCGTTTTGGCGGTAACGGTGAATTATCCGGTCATAACCTCGGAAATCTGATGTTAAAGGCGTTAGATCACTTAAGCGTCAGGCCCTTAGAAGCGATTAATTTAATAAGAAACCTGCTGAAAGTAGACGCGTTTTTAATCCCCATGTCTGAGCAACCGGTGGATTTAATGGCGACCGACGCCGATGGGCATGATGTTTATGGTGAAGTGAATATTGATCAACTGCGCGAGCCGCCGCAGCAACTGTCGCTCTACCCCAACGCCCCGGCAACCCGCGAAGCGTTACAGGCGATTGGTGAAGCGGATTTGATCCTGATGGGGCCCGGCAGCTTTTACACCAGCCTGATGCCGCTGCTGTTACTGCCCGATCTCGCCCAGGCGCTGAGACGCACCCCCGCCCCGGTGGTGTATATCGGCAATTTAGCCCGTGAACTGAGCGTTCCCGCTGCGCAACTGTCGATACCAGAAAAATTGGCCATTATGGAACGCTACGTCGGGAAACCACTGGTGGATGCGGTGGTGGTCGGCCCGAAAGTCGATATTTCCGGGCTAACAGAGAAGGTGATTATTCAGGAGCCGCTGGAAGCGGAAGATATCCCCTACCGCCACGACAGGCATTTGCTGCGGGCGGCACTGGATAAAGTGGTCCAGAAGATGGGATAACCGGCGTATCAGGAGGCAGCGATAAACAGTTCGCGCAGCTGATGCAACTGGTCGCGGATTGCGGCAGCCTCTTCGAACTCCAGATTCTGCGCATGTTGCAGCATCTGTGCTTCCAGCTGATGGATTTTCTGCTGGAGCGCTTTTGGCGTAAGCGCCAGTTCCGCGGCTTCAACCTCAGCAGCACTGCGGGTTTTACCACGCCCTTTACTACGGGTTTTGGCGAGACCGCTGCCCAGAGACAGAATATCCACCACCTTCTTGTTAAGCCCCTGCGGCACAATGCCATTTTCTTCGTTATAGCGTTGCTGCTTCTCGCGACGGCGCTCAGTCTCGCCAATGGCTTTCGCCATTGACGGGGTGATCTTGTCGCCGTACAGGATCGCCTTGCCGTTAACGTTACGCGCCGCGCGGCCAATGGTCTGGATAAGCGAACGCTCGGAACGCAGGAAGCCCTCTTTATCGGCATCCAGAATCGCCACCAGCGACACTTCCGGCATATCCAGGCCCTCACGCAGTAAGTTGATGCCCACCAGCACGTCAAACTCGCCCAGACGCAGGTCGCGGATGATTTCCATACGCTCCACGGTATCAATATCCGAGTGCAGATAACGCACCTTCTCGCCGTGCTCTTCGAGATACTCGGTAAGGTCTTCCGCCATGCGTTTAGTCAGCGTGGTGACCAGTACGCGCTCGTTGATGGCGGCGCGCTTGCGGATTTCCGACAGCAGATCGTCCACCTGGGTCGCCACCGGACGCACTTCGATAACCGGATCGAGGAGCCCGGTCGGGCGCACCACCTGGTCAATAATCTCGCTACCGGATTTTTCCAGTTCATAATTGCCCGGCGTGGCCGAGACATAGATAGTTTGCGGGGCCAGCGCTTCGAATTCTTCAAACTTCATCGGGCGGTTATCCAGCGCTGACGGCAGTCGGAAGCCGTACTCCACCAGAGTTTCTTTACGCGCCCGGTCGCCACGGTACATCCCGCCGATTTGCGGAATAGTGACGTGGGATTCGTCCACCACCAGCAGGCCGTCGGCAGGCAGGTAGTCAAACAGGGTCGGCGGCGCTTCGCCCGGACCGCGCCCGGACAGATAGCGCGAGTAGTTCTCGATGCCGGAGCAGTAGCCCAGCTCGTTCATCATCTCTAAATCGAACTGGGTACGCTGGGTCAGGCGCTGCTCTTCCAGCAGCTTATTGTTGGCCAGCAGCACCTTGCGGCGATCGGCCAGTTCCACTTTGATCTCTTCCATCGCCTGCACAATGCGCTCGCGCGGCGTCACGTAGTGGGTTTTCGGGTAGATAGTAAAACGTGGGATCACCCCTTCAACCTGGCCGGTAAGCGGATCGAACAGCGACAGGCGCTCGACTTCTTCATCGAACAGCTCCACGCGCAGCGCCACGTCATCCGATTCTGCCGGGAAGATGTCGATCACTTCGCCGCGCACCCGGAAGGTGCCGCGCTGGAACGCCTGATCGTTGCGGGTGTACTGCAACTCCGCCAGGCGGCGCAGAATGGCGCGCTGGTCGATAATCATGCCGTTGGTGAGGTGCAGCATCATCTTGAGATACAGATCCGGGTCGCCCAGACCGTAAATAGCGGACACCGATGCCACCACCACCACGTCCCGGCGCTCTAATAGCGCTTTGGTGGCGGATAAACGCATCTGCTCAATGTGTTCGTTCACCGAGGCGTCTTTCTCGATAAAGGTGTCTGAGCTCGGCACGTAGGCTTCAGGCTGGTAGTAATCGTAGTACGAGACGAAATACTCTACGGCGTTATCCGGGAAGAACTCTTTCATCTCGCCATACAGCTGTGCCGCCAGCGTTTTGTTGGGCGCCAGCACCATGGTTGGGCGCTGCAAATCGGCAATGACATTCGCCACGGTGAACGTTTTCCCCGAGCCGGTAACCCCCAGCAGCGTTTGATGGGCAAGGCCATCCTCAAGCCCCTCTTTCAGACGGCGGATCGCCTCGGGTTGGTCACCGGAGGGCGTAAAAGCGGAATTGAGTTTGAACGGTTTACTCATTGGATACCTGGCGCGTTGCGGGGGGAATGGATAATTTTACTCCCTCACGGTCAATTTGCCAACGCAAAAGACTGGATAAAAACACAGTACAGGATACACTTGATTTAACACCAAAATTTTGCGGTCAACCGCCGGCAAAAGTATAAACAGGATATATTGGTGCGCAATAGCCGGTTATCCCCAAACGAACCGGTTTTTTAACATTTGTCAAGCAAGGTAATGAAAGTTTTGTGGCAACCCGTGACACTTTTTTGACAACCATTGATTTTATATAATCTGTTGTAAAATAAACTAAATTTTTATGAGCCGCCTTTCGCGCCAATTCATGCGCAACCCGCGTATTCTCTCGCTTCCCACCAGTTTTCTAACTCTAATGCACAAGGTTATCCACAGGAATAGTGGATAAGTGGGTGCAGCCCTGAAGCCTCGCCGCCCAGGACAAACCCTGCTTTTGGTGGGCCGGTCGGGTAAAAAAAAATTTATCGCTAATTTTGGTGGTTTTTTGCCAAAACTGACATGCCTGGCGGATCCGTTGCGCAACCGTACCGCTACTGGTCGCACCGCTGCACCAGCGGAGAATGTTAAAGCACTGTTAAAGTGCAGCGCTATCTTGCGCTATTACCCGCAAGCGCAGGAATACGCCGAATGTGTGAGTTTATTCTTAATTTTACTTCTCGCTGCTCATCCGCAGCCGCACTGGCAGAGGAATTGCAGTATTCCTGAATCCGTCGCGGTACAACCCAGGAGCATTTATGTTGAGTTTGCATTCAGTGAATCAGTTTTATGGCGAACGCCATGTTTTATGGAATGTGGATCTGGAGATGCTCCCCGGGGAGTGCATCTGCATTACCGGCGCACAGGGGATGGGAAAAACCACGTTGCTAAACTGCATTACCGGGCATCTGCCAGTCCAGAGCGGCACTATCGTCTGGCGACATGCCGGATTTGCGCCGCAACAGCTCACTGACGCCAGCGCCGATATGCGCGCCGCGCTGGGCATCGGTTACGTGCCTCACGACCGGCGGATTTTTTCCGGGTTAACGGTGGAAGAGAACCTGCTCATCGCCCTGCGCGCCGCCGGAGAGAACCACGGAACGATCCCTGAATCGACCTTTACGCTGTTTCCCGAACTGTATCCGCTGCGCCACACGCGCGGCGCGGCGCTGAGCGATGAGAACCAGCAGCGGCTGGCGCTGGCCAATGCACTGGTGATCCAGCCGGCATTATTGATTCTGGATGAACCCACGCGCGGCAACAGCGCCGGGTTTATTCACAAGCTGGGGGATGTGTTACTGCGGCTAAACCGCGAGTTCGGCCTGTCGATTTTGATGGTAGAGCAGCGGATGTCGTTTATCCGCCGAGTGGCCGAGCGTTTTTGCCTGCTGCACAAAGGGAGAAGCGTGGCGCAGGGCAGCGTGGCGCAACTCGATAACCCGCGCCTGCTGCCCTTGATTCACTGTTAATCGAGCAGGAAAATATCCAGAAAACGGCCTGTATCCTGGGTAAACGGGTCGTTAAGCCAGGGAATTTCGCCGAGCAGCGGCGCAGGAATACGCGCCTGTAGCGAGGCTAAATAATCCTGATGACGCGCGCCGGGCGGCGTCACGTCGTTGGCGATCCAGCCCGCTAAACGTAACCCGGCAGCTTGTACGGCAGCGGCAGTCAGCATGGCGTGATTGATGCAGCCCAATTTAACGCCCACCACCAGGATCACTGGCAGTTGTTCTTCTACCACCCAGTCGGCAAAGGTCCAGGTTTCGCCAAGCGGGGTAAACCAGCCGCCTGCGCCTTCAACCTGCACCCAGTCGGCTCTTTGTTCGAGCGCTGCCAGCCCCTGCGACATCACCGCGCGTTCAATCGCCACGCCCGTAGAACGGCTTACCAGATGCGGCGACGTCGGTTCCTCAAACACGTAGGGATTGACTTCGTCATACCCCAACGCCAGTGAACTGTTGCGCTGGAGCGCCAGCGCATCGCTGTTGCGCACGCCCTCAGGGGTAATGTCGCTGCCCGACGCCACGGGCTTAAACCCGGCGCTGCGGTAGCCCGCCCGGTTGGCTGCCTGCAATAATGCGCAACTGGCGACGGTTTTGCCCACTTCGGTGTCGGTTCCGGCGACGAACCAGCGTTTACTCACGGCTTATTACTCCACAAAAAAGTTGATAGGTCAGGGGATAGCGTCCGCTCTGCTGCGGCCAGGCCAGCGCCAGTTGTTGCAACTGGCTGCGGGTCAATACCCGGTTTTCACGCCCGTGGTGCAGGTGGGTCGCGCCAATGCCCTTCAGGGACTGCATGGCGCTGAGCGGGTCGGTAAAATGCAGCGTCAGCGGGCTTAGCTGCCAGTGCAGTGGGAACGGCGCACAGGCGTCCAGCACCGCGTCAACGGGTAAGAAAGTATTTGCATGGCTGGCATCATCCACCCCGCGCCACGCCTGGTGTAGCTCGTTGAGCGATCCGGCAACCAACGTGGTAAAGGCGATGCGTCCGCCGGGGCGCGTCACGCGCCACAGTTCACGTAGCCCACCGGCAAGATCGCTGCACCACTGCACCGCCAGGTTGCTCCAGGCTAAATCGACGCTTTCTGACGCCAGCGGCAGGTTTTCAATATCTCCCTGGAGATAACGCTGCGCCGCCTGATTCCCCTGAGCGGTACGCAGCATCTCCTCAGACAGATCCAACGCCGTCACGCAACTGCCCCGTTGCTGCCAGTAGCGGCTGAAATAACCGGTGCCGCAACCGGCATCAAGCACCTGAGCAAACGATGCCTGATCCAGCAAACCCATGAGCCGTTCGCCGCTTTCCCGTTGAAACGCTGCATGCTTGTCATAATGCGCGGCAGCGCGGCTAAAGGCGGCGGCGACGGCGGTTTTATTCACGAGTGACGTCATGGAGCGCCTCCAGCAGTGTGTCGATATCACTTTCGGAATGGGCCGCCGTCAGGGTAATACGTAGCCGGGCACTGCCTGCCGGCACCGTCGGCGGGCGAATGGCCGTCACCCACAAACCGCGTTCGCGCAGGCTGGCGGCAAGTTGCAGGGTGCGTTGATTATCGCCGACGATAATGGGCTGAATAGCCGTATCAGAATCGGCTAACCGGAGCGGAATGGCCGCCATCTCACGGCGAAAATGCGCGATATGGCGATAAAGCGTGGCGCGCTGCGCATCCGCTTGCTGGATCACCGCCACCGCAGTTTGCAGCGCATGCGCCTGGGCGGGGGGCATCGCGGTGCTGTAAATCAGGTGGCGGGCGAACTGCAATAAATAATCCGCCAGATTGTCGCTGCACAACACCGCCGCGCCGCTCAGGCCAAAGGCTTTGCCAAAGGTCACCACCAGAATATCCGGTTTGACGTTCGCCGCCGCACAGCTACCGCGCCCGCCCTCGCCCACCACGCCGATACCGTGGGCGTCATCCACCATCAACAGCGCGTTGCGCTTTGCCGCCGCGATTTCCGCCAGCGGCGCGCTGTCGCCATCCATACTGAACACGCCTTCCGTGACCACCAGTTGCTGGCCGCTAAGCGGTTTGCCCAGCAACGTTTGCAGGGAAGCAACATCATTGTGGTGAAAACGGCGCAGGTCCGCCGGGCTTAAGCTGGCGGCTTCCAGCAGCGAAGCGTGGCTTAGCCGGTCGGCGACGATGCGATCCTCTTTTTGCATTAACGCGCTAATCACCGCCTGGTTTGCCGAAAATCCGGAGATAAACAACAGCGTGCGCGGATAGCCCAGCCACGACGCCAGGGTTTGTTCCAGTTGGTGGTGCGCCTGATGAAAACCTGTCACGTGCCCGGAGCCGCCGCTGCCCACGCCGTAGCGCTGCGCGCCCTGCCGCCAGGCCTCAACGAGTGCCGGATGGCGGCTTAGTCCCAGATAGTCGTTACCGGAAAAATTGCGGTAACGCTGCCCCTGGTGGATAAACCCCGTGGCGTCGCTTTCCCCTACCATGCGGGTGCGAAAGGCGTTCGCCGCCCGGCGTTCGTCAAGGGCGGCTGCGATGCGCTGTTGCCAGCTCATACCACCGCCGCGTTGTAGTAATCATCGGTATCCGGCGTCTGGAGCTGCGCTTCCAGCCGCTGTTGCTGCTCGTTATCCCCCAACAGCACCGCCGTTTGCTCCGGGTTAATCCCCAACTTACGGAACAGTTGCAGATCTTTGTCCTCTTCCGGGTTCGGCGTGGTCAGCAGTTTGCAGCCGTAGAAAATCGAGTTGGCGCCCGCCATAAAGCACATCGCCTGAGTCTGCTCGTTCATCTGCTCGCGCCCGGCGGAAAGACGCACAAACGAGCTCGGCATCATGATGCGCGCCACCGCGATGGTGCGGATAAAATCAAACGCGTCGACGTCGTCGTTGTCCGCCAGCGGCGTACCTTTCACCTTCACCAGCATGTTGATTGGCACGCTTTCCGGCGGGGTGGGCAGATTCGCCAGTTGCAGTAATAACCCGGCGCGATCGGTGACAGTTTCCCCCAGCCCGACGATGCCGCCGGAACAGACTTTGATCCCGGCGTCACGTACTTTATCCAGGGTATCCAGACGCTCCTGATAGCTGCGGGTGGTGATGATGTTGCCGTAAAACTCCGGCGAGGTGTCGAGGTTGTGGTTGTAGTAATCCAGCCCCGCCGAGGCCAGGCGCTGTGCCTGCGTCTCCGACAGCGTACCGAGCGTCATACAGGCCTCCAGGCCCATTGATTTCACGCCCTGCACCATTTGCTCCAGATATGGCATATCGCGCTCGTGGGGGTTTTTCCAGGCCGCGCCCATGCAAAAACGGGTCGATCCCGCGGCTTTGGCTTTGCGCGCCGAGTCCAGCACCTGTTCCACTTCCATCAGTTTTTCGGCTTCCAGGCCGGTTTTGTAGCGCGAGCTTTGCGGGCAATATTTGCAGTCTTCCGGACAGGCTCCGGTTTTGATCGACAGCAGCGTACTGACCTGCACCTGGCGCGGATCGAAATGCTGACGATGGACGGTCTGCGCGTCGAACAGCAGATCGAGGAGCGGTTTCTCAAATAATGCAGTGACTTGCGACAGTGTCCAGCGAGGGGAATCAGCCATGTTGCTTCTCCAAAAGGGGTGTTGCTTCTTATCGGTTCGGTTTATACTCGTAAACCTAATTCTTTTTAAAATGGTTTACAAGTCATGATAACGCAACAGGACCTTGCCTTTGACCAACAGCATATTTGGCATCCGTACACCTCGATGACCCAGCCGCTGCCGGTGTATCCGGTGGTGCGGGCCGACGGATGCGAACTGGAGCTGGCGAGCGGCGAGCGGCTTGTGGACGGCATGTCATCCTGGTGGGCGGCGATCCACGGCTACAACCATCCGCGTCTGAACGCGGCGATGAAGCGCCAGATTGACCAGATGTCGCACGTGATGTTTGGCGGCATCACGCATCCTTCCGCCATTGCGCTGTGCCGCAAGCTGGTTGAGATGACGCCTGCCGCGCTGGAGTGCGTATTCCTGGCGGATTCAGGTTCGGTGGCGGTAGAAGTGGCAATGAAGATGGCGTTGCAGTACTGGCACGCAAAGGATGAACCGCGCCAGCGTTTTCTGACCTTCCGCCACGGCTATCATGGCGACACGTTCGGTGCGATGTCGGTGTGCGATCCCGATAATTCAATGCACAGTTTGTGGAAAGGCTACCTGCCGGAAAACCTGTTTGCCCCGGCGCCATCCAGCCGTTTCGACGGGGAATTCGACGAGCGGGATATCGCCCCGTTCGCCCGGCTGATGGCGGCCCATCGCCACGACATCGCCGCCATTATCGTTGAGCCGATCGTTCAGGGCGCGGGCGGAATGCGCTTTTACCATCCTGAATGGCTGCGGCGCATCCGCAAGATGTGCGACCGGGAAGGCATTCTGCTGATTGCCGATGAGATCGCCACCGGCTTTGGCCGCAGCGGCAAACTGTTCGCCTGTGAACATGCGGGTATCGCGCCGGATATTTTATGCCTCGGTAAAGCCATTACTGGCGGCACCATGACGCTCTCCGCCACGCTCACTACACGCCACGTCGCTAACACCATCAGCGACGGCGCAGCAGGTTGTTTTATGCACGGCCCGACGTTTATGGGCAACCCGCTGGCCTGCGCGGTAGCCGCAGAAAGCCTGGCAATCCTGGAAACCGGCGCATGGCGCGGCCAGGTCGCTGCGATTGAAGCGCAGTTAAACGCGGAGCTGGCCCCCTGTCGGGAATCGCCGCAGGTGGCGGATGTGCGGATACTGGGCGCAATTGGCGTGGTGGAGACCCACTCCCCGGTTGATATGGCGCGGCTTCAGAAATTCTTTGTTGAACACGGGGTGTGGATCAGGCCGTTTGGCCGGCTGATTTATCTGATGCCGCCGTATGTGATTAGCCCAGAACAGCTAAGTCGGTTAACTGTCGCCGTGGTGAAAGCTGTTAACGACCCGACGCTGTTTCGCTGATCTCGGGCCGAATGCACTACACTTCGTGAAGTGAAATTTCATTCAAAACCGCTTAAGGAACCCCTATGAAATTATTCAGTCGGGACATTACGGATGGCGATAAGCTCCCGCTCCGCCACGTGTTTAACGGCATGGGATACGAAGGCGATAATATTTCGCCGCACCTGGCATGGGATGACGTCCCGCCGGGCACCAAAAGTTTTGTGGTGACCTGTTACGATCCCGACGCGCCGACCGGTTCCGGCTGGTGGCACTGGGTGGTGGCGAATTTACCGGCGGATACGCTGGTGCTGCCCCAGGGGTCGGGTTCGGGCCAGGCGGCGTTGCCGGAAGGCGCCGTGCAGACGCGCACCGATTTCGGCAACGCGTGCTACGGCGGCGCGGCTCCGCCGAAAGGCGAATCCCACCGCTATATTTTCACCGTGTATGCGCTGGATGTGGAACGAATTGAGGTAGATGAAGAGGCCAGCGGCGCAATGGTGGGCTTTAATGTCCATTTTCATAGCCTGGGCAGCGCCTCGCTGACGGCGATTTACGTGTAGGAAAACGCTTATTACTGTGTAAAAAGCAGCTAAAATATTCCGTAAAAAAAGCCGGTTACCTTAAGCGTGGCCGGCTTTTCGATAATATTACCCTGTGGCGCGCTCGTTCCAGGCATCCGTATACTGAATATTCCCATCTACAATGCGCCAGGTGATTTTTCATACTGCAAGCTAACACTTTCAATATGGTTCATTTTATCATTGCCAGCTAACTTCACATTTGGCACACCGCAGTTAACGCCAGTCACCCTGACATTTTCCATTAATACGGTGTAATAGCAAACTTCCTGCCCTGCATCATTAATATGATAGAAACGCATCTCCGCGCTTTTCAATGTCTGCCCCGTTGCCGCAGCCTTGTACAAATAAGGCGTTGAGCTATCCACTTCTTTTTCAAACATCATTGATGAATGCTGGCGTGTTCCCGTTATTTTTCCGGTAGCGCTATCTACAGGCAGATTAATACCGTGGCTCATTCCTATGATCTCAATGCTTCCTTCGCGGTCTTTTACGTCTACCGATCCTTTAACATCCGCGCCGCCGTCATCTTTTAGCCACATATAGGGTGGGATTGGCATTTATTTACTCCTTACTCTACTGATTAACTTCATCGTCAAAATATAAACAGGGGTGATAATTGCTAACATTATAAGCCAATCAATATATGAATAAGCATCGTAAACGGATTCCGCATTAATATCACCGCTAATAAATCTGGCTAATTGTCTTGCAATATCGTTGTCAATATACAATTCAGATTGAGGGAAAAGATGCCCCATAATAACGAGTAACATAATGAAGTAACAAACCTTAATAACGCTACAGGCAATTGTTTGAACCATCAGCAACCACCTCAACCCAGCCACGCGCCATAAGAGTGCGCATACAAGGAACTTGTATTAGCGAAGTATTCATCAGCGCATTACGAATCATTGCGAAATCTGAATGATGGGCGATGGTGATGCAACCTTCTGAAACAGTCCCGGGATGCAAACGGAAATTACCTCTCATGACGCCTTTAACCCATGTATAATCATCAATGCCCCAATCGTCTCGCCATAAAGCAAACCAATCCGACTTACCAAAATCCCGTCTACCAATAAGTCTATTTACTCCGTCATGAAATTCTTCTTTCTTTTGGGAGAACCAGTTACCTTCACCACGATCAACGATCCAGTATTTACCTGGCGGTAATGGACCATCGTGGGGGACTGAGCCACAAGCTCCTTTATTTCTGTAAGCGCCTTTTCCCGAGCGCGCCATTAATACCCCAACACCATACAGGTTAAAAGGTGCGTAATCGGCACCATTTAATATTAACTTTCCGTGTAAAGGCATAGCATATCCAATATTATCAATTTTGATAAAGTCTATATTAAAAGCGACTTATTTTAGAAGCCAGATTAACTCGAAATATTATGTGACAGAATATGATTATTTAATAATTTCGCAAGAGCGTAGTGGCAATTTGGTGCTGTGAGATAAAAATCCGTAATCCCGAGAGATTACGGATTTTTCCACAGCGGCAGAATCTATCTGTCTCTTTACAAACAGGGCCTTGCGCCGCCGTGAGCTTTAAAAGAAATCAGGCAGTAACGCCGCCAGCCGCCGCTGGCTCAGCAGGGTTATGGCCGCTTCGATATCCGGCGCGAAGTAGCGATCCTGAGCGTAATAGGTCACTTTATCACGCAGAATATGGCGCGCCTTTTCCAGAATCGGGCTGGATTTCAGTCCCTCACGCAAATCAATTCCCTGGCAGGCCGCCAGCCACTCCACTGCTAATACGCCTCGGGTGTTGCTGGCCATCTCCCACAGCCGACGCCCGGCGGCGGGGGCCATTGAGACGTGATCCTCCTGGTTCGCCGAGGTCGGCAGGCTGTCCACGCTCGACGGATGCGCCAGCGCTTTGTTTTCGCTGGCCAGCGCCGCTGCGGTAACCTGAGCGATCATAAACCCGGAATTGACCCCGCCGTTTTTCACCAGGAACGGCGGCAATTGCGACATATGTTTATCCATCATCAGCGCGATGCGCCGCTCAGACAGCGCGCCGATTTCTGCCAGCGCCAGCGCCAGGTTGTCGGCGGCCATCGCCACCGGTTCGGCGTGGAAATTGCCGCCGGAAATTACCTCTTGTTCCTCGGCAAACACCAGCGGGTTATCGGATACCGCGTTGGCCTCTATCAGCAGCACTTCCGCCGCCTGGCGCATTTGCGTCAGGCACGCGCCCATCACCTGGGGCTGGCAGCGCAGCGAGTACGGGTCCTGCACTTTTTCACAGTTGTGATGGGACCGGGAGATGTCACTGTCGTCGGTTAGCACATGGCGGAACAGCGCCGCACTGTCGATTTGCCCTTTCTGACCGCGCACCGCGTGAATGCGAGCATCAAACGGACGGCGCGAGCCGAGCACCGCTTCGGTGGTTAATGCGCCGCTGACCACCGCGGAGGCAAACAAATCTTCGGCTTCGAACAGGCCGCGCAGAGCGAATGCCGTGGACGCCTGGGTGCCGTTGAGCAGCGCCAGGCCCTCTTTCGCCGCCAGAGTAATCGGCGTTAATCCGGCTTTGGAGAGCGCCTCGACTGCGGGCAGCCATTCGCCGTTAACCCGCGCCTGCCCTTCGCCTAACAGCGTCAGGGACATATGCGCCAGCGGGGCCAAATCGCCGCTGGCGCCCACCGAGCCTTTTGCCGGGATACGTGGGTAGACCTCAGCATTCACCAGCGCCTGTAGCGCCTGGATCACCTCCAGCCGGATGCCGGAATAGCCGCGCGCCAGGCTGTTGATCTTCAGCACCATGATCAGGCGCACCAGCGCATCGTCCAGCGCCTCGCCCACGCCCGCCGCATGGGACAACACCAGTGAACGCTGGAGATTTTCCAGATCTTCGCTGGCGATGCGGGTCGATGCCAGCAAGCCAAAACCGGTATTGATGCCGTACGCCGTGCGGCCCTCGGCGAGAATATCGTTAACGCACTGCACGCTGCGGTTGATGTCGTCAAACGCGCCGTCGTCCAGCGCCAGCGTAACGGGCGCGCTGTAAATCTGGCGCAGATCCGCCAGGCTCAGTTGGCCCGGCGTCAGTCGAAGAGTACGCATTATTTTTTCTCCTGGGTTGCCGGAACCATCGGTAAATTCAGGCCCTGCCCGACAGCGCAGTCAATGGCGCTCGGGTAGCCCGCATCCGCATGGCGCATCACGCCGGTAGCCGGATCGTTGTGCAGGACGCGGGCGATACGCTGGGCGGCTTCGTCGGTGCCGTCGCAGACAATCACCATGCCCGCGTGTTGCGAAAAGCCCATCCCCACGCCGCCGCCGTGGTGCAGCGATACCCAGGTCGCGCCGCTGGCGGTGTTTAACAGGGCGTTAAGCAGCGGCCAGTCGGAGACCGCGTCAGAACCGTCGCGCATGGCTTCGGTTTCCCGGTTGGGGCTGGCGACCGAGCCGGAATCCAGATGGTCGCGGCCAATGACAATCGGCGCGCTGACTTCGCCGCTGCGCACCATTTCATTAAATGCCAGCCCGAGCTTCTGCCGCCACTCCAGCCCGACCCAGCAGATACGCGCCGGTAAGCCCTGGAAGCTGATGCGTTCGCGGGCCATATCCAGCCAGCGATGAAGATGCACATCGTCGGTGATCAGTTCTTTAACTTTGGCGTCGGTTTTATAGATATCCTCCGGGTCGCCGGACAGCGCCACCCAGCGGAACGGGCCGATGCCGCGACAGAACAGCGGGCGAATAAACGCCGGGACGAAACCGGGGAAATCAAACGCGTTTTCTACCCCGCTCTCTTTGGCCATCTGGCGCAGGTTATTGCCGTAGTCGAAAGTCGGGACGCCCTGCTGATGGAAGGCCAGCATCGCTTCCACATGTTGCGCCATAGACTGCTTCGCCGCCTTGATCACCCGCTCCGGCTCCTGGGTGCCAGCCTGCTGATACGCTTCCCACGTCCAGCCCGCCGGCAGATAACCGCGCAGCGGATCGTGGGCGCTGGTCTGGTCGGTCACCATATCCGGGCGCACGCCGCGAGCCACCAGTTCCGGCAGGATTTCCGCCGCGTTGCCGCACAGGGCGATAGAAACCGCTTTGCCTTCGCCGGTGTAGCGTTTGATACGCGCCAGCGCGTCGTCAAGCGAATCGGCCTGTTCATCCACATAGCGGGTGCGCAGGCGGAAATCGATACGGCTTTGCTGGCATTCAATGGTCAGCGAGCAGGCACCCGCCAGGGTCGCGGCCAGCGGCTGCGCGCCGCCCATGCCGCCCAGACCGGCGGTTAATACCCAGCGGCCCTGCAAATTACCGTTGTAGTGCTGGCGTCCGGCCTCAACAAAGGTTTCGTACGTGCCCTGCACAATGCCCTGGCTGCCGATGTAGATCCAGCTACCGGCGGTCATTTGCCCGTACATCGCCAGACCTTTAGCGTCGAGTTCGTTGAAGTGTTCCCAGGAGGCCCAGCGCGGGACCAGGTTAGAGTTGGCAATCAGCACACGCGGCGCGTTGCTGTGGGTGGTAAACACCCCCACCGGTTTGCCGGACTGCACCAACAGGGTCTGGTCATCTTCCAGCTCTTTTAGCGCTTTCACGATGGCGTCATAGCATTCCCAGTTACGCGCCGCACGACCAATACCGCCATACACCACCAGCGCGTGAGGGTTTTCCGCGACGTCGGGATCGAGGTTGTTCATCAACATGCGCAGCGGGGCTTCGGTCAGCCAGCTTTTGGCATTCAACGTGGTGCCTCGTGGGGCGCGAATTTCACCTTCGCGGTATTTATCGTGCTGCATGACCAGCTCCTTAAACAGGGTGACAGAATGTAGAGGACTATACTTGTATAGACAAATTCAAACCTTAGCCGTACTTGTGTGATGACCCTGTGCAGGTCATCACATAATTAACAAAATGGTTACATCATCAGGACATGAATCGCCCTTGCAGGCGGTAGCGGGAACCGGGGAACAACAGCCGCGCATGGGAGACAATATGGTTTACCGACCAGGTGCGGCGGCGGATAAGTAGGCACGGCTCGTCGGCATCAATGCCAAGCCAGTCGCGCTCCTGCTGGCTGGCGCGCACCGCCTCGACGATATGCTCGCCTTCGGTGAGCGGCGCGGCCTGCGACAGATAGGCATGCGGCGTGGTGAGGGTGAAATCCTGCGCCAGATAATCCGGGGCCGCGTGGGTATTCACTACCCGATCCTCAATTTGCACCGGTATGTCGTTTTCATAATGCACCAGCAGCGAGTGAAACACCGGCGTACCTTCCGCCAGGCCCAGCGCCGCCGCCTGACGGGTATCGGCGATAATCCGTTCCAGCAACAGCACCTCGCTGCGGTGGTGATGGTTACGCGCGGTAATTTCGTCGGCAATGCTGCGGATTTCAAACAGCGCCGACTGGCCTTTGGGCTCGGCGACGAAGGTCCCAACGCCTTGCAAACGCACCAGCAGCCCTTCATCGGTCAGCTCGCGCAGCGCCCGGTTGATGGTCATGCGGCTGAAACCAAACTGCTGCACCAGCTCCGCTTCGGAGGGAATGCGGTCGTGGGGCTTCCAGACACCGGCGTGAATATTGCCGCTAATGGCCTGTTTCACTTTTTCGTAAAACGGCACCGGTTCCTGCGACGCAGCCAGTCGGGGTTGAGATGAAAACATAGCGAAAGCAGGTTCCTTATGGGTGATGGTCAGCATCAGACCACTGGTGGACGATTTGCCACGCCAGCCGCGCCGCCACTTTTGCGCCGAGACTGTCGCGGTCAAATTCCGGGTTAAATTCTACCAGGTCGACGGCCTGGAGCTTCGGGCTGCGACACAGCGGTTCCAGCAGGGTTAACAGTCTGTCCAGCGGAATGCCGAGCCCGGCGGGTGCCGATACCGCAGGCATTTGCCAGCCTGGCAGCGCATCCAGATCGACGGTTAAATAGAGTTTGTCGGCCCAGTCTACCCGAGCGGCAATCTGCGTCGCCGCCTGGGTTTGTTCCGGGCGCTGGCAGTCCGTGTCCCGGATGATGTTGACGTTAAGCCGGGCGGCTTCATCCAACAGCGCCTGGGTATTGGCAGCGGGATTAACGCCGATACAGGTGTAATTAAACTCACGCCCCTGTTGCTCGCAGTGCAGCGCCAACTGGCGGAACGGCGTGCCGGAGGTCGCCTGGGCGGCGCGGCGTAAATCGAGATGGGCATCGATATTGATAATGGCGATGCGCGCGTCGGGCCAGGCGTCGAGCACGCCGCGCCCGTGGCCGAATGCGGTTTCGTGACCGCCGCCGAACACCAGCGTGCGCATCCCGGCTTGCTGGCACCGTTTTACCGCGTCGCTTAAGGCATCCTGTGCGGCTTCGAGCGCATCCGGCTCAGCGTGAATGTTCCCCAGATCCACCAGACGGTCGTGGCCGCGATGGCTGGCCATGTTCGCCAGCGCGCTGCGTAACACATCTGGCCCCTTTTGTGCGCCGGGCCGACCGTGATTGCGCTTTACGCCTTCATCGCAGGCGAAGCCCAGCAGGGCGATGCCTTCGGCTTCAGGTTCGAATACCGTGCGGTGTTGGACGGTTTGAAATACGCGCAGCGCGTTGTCGGCTTCCGCCAGATCGTTGCGCCCCTGCCATAGCGCGGCGGAAGCGGGTTGCCAGAGCGTCACAGGGATTTCCCCTCTAAAAATTGTGCCTCGCCGCGATAAACCCGGCAGTGCAGCGGATTGCGGCAGGGTTCGTAGACCATTTCCACCGGCTGTTCGACATCCCAGACAATAAAGTCGGCGACGAACCCGGCAGCAAGTTGGCCGTGAGTGTGTTGTTTTCCTAAAGCCCTTGCGGCATGGCGCGTCACGCCAGCCCACGCCTCTTCCGGCGTCAGGCCAAACTGCACGCACGCCATGTTCATCGCCAGATGCAGGCTGGCGAACGGGCTGGTGCCGGGATTGATATCGGTAGCGACCGCCATCGGCACGTTGTGCTGGCGCAGCAGATCCACCGGCGGGCGCTGGGTTTCACGCAGAAAGTAAAACGCGCCAGGCAGCAGCACCGCCACCGTGCCCGCCAGTTGGAGGGCCATTACGCCCTGCTCATCCAGATACTCAATATGATCGGCGGACAGGCCGTGGTATTTGCCCACCAGCGCCGCACCGCCCAGATTAGAAAGCTGCTCAACGTGCCCTTTCACCGGGATGCCCAGCGCCTGCGCGGCGGCGAACACCCGTTCAGTCTGCGCCACGCTAAAACCGACGTTTTCACAAAACGCATCTACGGCGTCGAACAGTTTTTGCTCCCACAGCGCGGGCAAAATCGTCTCGCAAACGCGATCGATATAGCCGTCGGGATCGCCTTTATACTCCGGCGGCGTGGCGTGCGCCGCCAGCAGAGTGGCGCTGATCTCAACCGGGTTGGCTGCCGCCAGCCGTTGCGCCACTTGCAGCATTTTCTGCTCGGCCTCCAGATTCAAGCCGTAACCCGACTTCACCTCAATCGTCGTCACCCCTTCACGCATTAGCGCATTCAGCCGCTGCTGCGCCGTGTACTGCAACTGTTCGGCAGACGCGGCGCGGGTGGCGCTGACGGTGGCGTTGATGCCGCCGCCCTGGGCGCTGATTTGCTGGTAGGAAACGCCGTTCAACCGCTGTTCCCACTCCTGGGCGCGGTTACCACCGTAGACCAGATGGGTATGGCAGTCGATCAGCCCTGGCGTGACCAGCCGCCCTTGCAGGTCGATGATTTCGCCAGTGGGGTTATGCAACGCGGGCGTGACGGCCAGGATCGAGCCGCCACGCACGATGAGATCGTGCTGTTCCAGCAGGCCATAAGGCGTATCGACTGACGGGTTGAGCGTCGCGATCCGGCCGTTGCGCCAGATAACATCACCGGGAAGAAGGGATAAGGTCATAATGATCGCTTGTCATGGGTTGTCTATACATTTATTGGCAACCTTAAGAACTTGTCAACCGCGCCGCCGTTCACAGTTCACGAAAGCGCGGATAAAATTAACTTTTTCGCGCTTTAGCTTCCCGTTTTAATCAAGTTAGGTTAAAAAAGCAGGCTATTTCAGCACTCATCCTTTTTTACTCAGCAAGGAGCATCCCTTGAACAGATTTTCGGTTTCTCGTCTGGCGCTGGCTTTTGCCGTTGGCGTGACACTGACCGCCTGTAGCTCAACGCCGCCGGACCAGCGTCCGTCCGAGCAGGTAGCGCCAGGTACCGCCTCTCGCCCGATCCTGTCGGCTAACGAAGCGCAGAACTTCGTCGCGGCGCGTTATTTCTCCGCGATGGACCCGAACGCGGCTCCGTGGTCGCCAGCGAAAATCACCGTTCCCGCCCAGCCTGACTTCGTGGTTGGCCCGGCAGGCACCGCAGGCGTGACCCACACCTCCATTCAGGCGGCGGTGGATGCGGCGATTATTAAGCACACCAGCAACCGTCAGTACATCGCGATTATGCCGGGCACTTATGAAGGCACCGTGTATATTCCTGCTGCGTCCGGCAGCGTGACGCTGTACGGCCTGGGCGAAAACCCGGCGGATGTGAAAATTGGCGCGGCGCTGGATTCCGAAATGGATCGCGCGACCTGGCGTCACACGGTTAACCCGTCAGGCAAATACATGCCGGGCAAACCGGCCTGGTATATGTTCGATAACTGCCAGAACCGCCGCGAGGCCACGGTTGGCCTGATGTGTTCCGCCGTGGTGTGGTCCCAGAACAACGGGCTGCAACTGCATAATCTGACTATCGAAAACAATCTGGGCGACAGCGTGGATGCCGGTAATCACCAGGCGGTGGCGCTGCGTAGCGATGGCGACAAAGTGCAGATCGATAAGGTGAACATTCTGGGCCGTCAGAACACCTTCTTTGTGACCAACAGCGATCTGCAAAACCGCATCGTGAACAACCGCCAGACCCGCACGCTGGTGACTAACAGCTACGTGGAAGGCGACGTGGATCTGGTTGCCGGTCGCGGCGCGGTGGTGTTCGATAACACCGAATTCCGGGTAGTGAATTCCCGTACCCAGCAGGAAGGCTACGTGTTTGCTCCGGCGACTCAGCCGAACATCTGGTACGGCTTCCTGGCGACCAACAGCCGCTTCGTGGCGAACGGCGACGGCGTGGCGCAACTGGGCCGCGCATGGGATATCGAAGCGTCTGAAAACGGCTATACCGCTAACCAGACGGCCAACGGTCAGGTGGTTATCCGCGACAGCGTGATTAACGAAGGCTTTAACAAAGCGAAGCCGTGGGGCGATGCGCTGGGTTCCAAACGTCCGTTCGCGGGCAACACCGGCACGATGGCGGATGACAAACTGCAGCGCGAGTTGAATGACAACAACTTCAACCGCATGTGGGAATTCAACAACCGCGGCCTGGGTAGCCAGGTGGTTGCCGAGCCGAAACAGTAACAAAAAAGGCGCATGATAAATGCGCCTGATTATCAAGCGGACACGCCACAGGCCTGTCCGCTTTTTTTTATGCCTTTAGCGCGCGTCGATCACTACCCACATCGGGCCCTGGCCCACGGCATAGCGCCCGACATCGCGCAGCAGCCCCTGCGCGCCTTCAATCGCATGCACAGAAATATGGTGCGACTTTTGCCCGGCAGCGATCAGGTATTTACCGCTGTGATCGATATTGAAACCGCGCGGCTGGGTTTCGGTCGGGTGGAAACCTTCCACCGCCAGCACGCTGCCGTCTTCGGATACGCTGAACACCGTCACAATGCTGGCGGTACGGTCGCAGGTGTAGAGGTGGCGGCCATCCGGGGTGATATGAATATCTGCCGCCCAGCGGGTATCGGCAAAGTCTGGCGGCATAATGTCCAGCGTCTGGATACATTCAATTTTGCCGTTCGGCGACTGTAGCGCCCAGACGTCTACGGTGCCGTTCAGCTCGTTTACGCTGTAGGCAAACTGATGATTCGGATGGAACGCCATATGGCGCGGGCCTGCGCCTTCTACGGTAGTCAGTTCCGGCGGGGTTTGCGCGGTGAGATTACCATCATCGCTCACGGTGAACAGGCAAATACGGTCCTGTTTCAGCGCCGGCACCAGCAGGGTGCGGTTATCCGGGGAAATGTTCGCCGAGTGGCAACCGTCCAGCCCTTCCACCACGTCAACCACCTCGCCAGGAATGCCGTCGTTAAGCGGCGTTACGCTGACACAACCTGCGCCGTAGGAGCCGCTGAACAGGAATTTGCCGTGGTGATCGGTAGAAATATGGGTCGGGCTACCGGGCAGTGACGCTTCCGCTTCAACGTTTAATGTGCCCTCGTCCGGGGAGATGCGGTAAGCGATGACGCGAAATTCCGGGCGCACGCCAACGTAGAGGTAACGCTTATCCGGGCTGATGACCATCGGCTGCACCTGGCCTGGCACATCGACCACCTGCAACAGCGTGAGCTCGCCCGTTGGGTTAAGACGCCAGACGTGGATCTGCTGGCTTTCCGGGCTGGCGGTATAAACGGTTTGTTTCATGAATACTCCTTTCCTCACGTGAGCGTTAAGTCTTCAAAAGGGTAGCGTGTTTTGTCGCAATGTGCCGAAGGCGAAACGGTGATTTTGACCCTGGGCGGTTGCGGTGTACCATCAACCGAACCTTTTCTGAACAATACCTGACGGGAATTTGCCCATGCGTTATCGTGTCATCGCCCTTGATTTAGACGGAACCCTGCTCACGCCGCAAAAGACCATTTTGCCGGAATCGCTGGAGGCGCTAAAGCGCGCCCGTGAAGCAGGTTATCAGGTGCTGATTGTCACCGGTCGCCATCATGTCGCCATCCATCCTTTTTATCAGGCGCTGGCGCTGGATACACCTGCTATTTGTTGTAATGGCACTTATTTGTATGATTATCATGCAAAAAATGTCATTTCTTCCAACCCCATGCCCGCCGTTGCAGCCCAGCAACTGATTGATGTGCTGGAGCAACACCAGGTTCATGGCCTGATGTATGTCGATAACGCCATGCTTTACCAGTTGCCGACCGGCCACGTGTTACGCACCGAAAACTGGGCGCGCAGTTTACCGGAACACCAGCGTCCGGTGTTTTTGCAGGTGCCTTCCCTGCGTGAAGCGGCACAGCAGGCCGACGCTATCTGGAAATTCGCCCTCACCGATCACGATCTCGGCAGACTGCATGAAGTGGTGGCGCATATCGAAGAAAAGTTCGGCTTTGCCTGCGAATGGTCATGGCACGATCAGGTAGACGTTGCGCTGGCGGGCAACAGCAAAGGCAACCGCCTGGCGGAATGGGTGGGATCCCAGGGCATGAGCATGCAGGACGTGGTCGCGTTCGGCGACAACTATAACGACTTAAGTATGCTGGAGCATGCCGGGCTCGGCATCGCGATGGGCAATGCCGACCAGGCCATTAAAGATCGCGTGAGCACGGTAATTGGCCTCAATACCGAGCCGAGTATCGCCGAAGCGATTTATCAGCATCTGCTGTGATCAGGCGGTAATCGACACGCTTTTAATCTGCGCGTACAGCCACTGGCCCGGTTTGATACTCAATTCATCCCGCGCCCAGGGGCTGATGCGCGCCCACAGCGTCCGGGTGCCAACATCCAGTTGCACTTCCACCTGCCCGTCATCATCCAGCAAATTCACCACTTTGGCCCGCAACACGTTGCGAATACTGCTGTTGACCGGCGGTTGCAGCACTAAAGACACGTCCGACGCCTGAATGCGAATGCGCAAGGTTGACTGCAACGGCTTATCAATGCGGTTGACCCAGATATGCTGATCGCCCAGCGCCAGGGCGGTCATCGCGTAATGGGGATGGTGCTCCAGCACGCTGACTTTCAGCACGCTGCTCTGCTGCTCGCGCGGCAGCCACGGATGCATTACCGCGCTGCCCCACACCGACTCCAGGCTACCGAAGGCTTTCACGCTGCCGTTATCCAGCACCAGCACGTTATCAGCAAGCTGGACAATCTCTTCCAGCGAGTGGCTGACATAGAGCATCGGCGTCTGGATTTCCCGCGCCAGCCGCTGAAGATAGGCCAACAGTTCGCGTTTGCGCGGGATATCCAGCGAGGCCAGCGGCTCGTCCAGCAGCAGCAATTCCGGTGCGGTTAACAGCGCGCGGCCAATCGCTACCCGCTGTTTTTCACCGCCGGACAGCGAGCCCGGCAAGCGCTCCAGAAGCTGTTCAATGCCCAGCAGCGCCACCAGCTTATCGAACTGCCCGGCCATGGATTTTGCCATGCCGTAGCGCAGATTGCCGCTCACTTTATAGTGCGGAAAAAGGCGCGCATCCTGAAATACATAGCCGACCCGGCGCTTTTCCGGCGGCAGAAATATTTTTTGTTCCGCGTCGCTCAATACCCGGTCGTTAAGCACAATCCGCCCGGATTCAGGGCGAGTCAGCCCGCAGATGGCGTTAATCAGCGAGGTTTTGCCCGCGCCGGAAACGCCGAAAATCGCCGTCACGTCCTGGCCCGGCAGGGTTTCGTTGACGTTCAGGTGGTGGCAGCCCAGGGTCTGGCGAAAGTTAAGTTCCAGCATAATCAGTTCCCCATCCGCTTACGGCTAATGCGGGCCAGCCATTCGGCGATCATCAGCGACATCACCGCCAGCACGATGGAAATCAGGCACAGCCGCGCCGCCGCGCTTTCACCGCCCGGCGTCTGGATCAGGGTATACATGGCGGAAGGAATGGTGCGGGTTTCGCCAGGGATGTTGGAAACAAAGGTGATGGTCGCGCCGAACTCGCCGAGCGAACGGGCAAAAGCCAGCACGGTACCGGCAATAATGCCGGGTAAAGTCAGCGGTAACGTGATAGTGAAAAATACCCGCCAGCGGCCCGCGCCGAGGGTGCGCGCCGCCTGCTCAAGTTTTAAATCTACCGCTTCCAGCGCCAGGCGGATCGCGCGTACCATCAGCGGGAATGACATCACGCCCGCCGCCAGCACCGCGCCGCGCCAGCTAAAGGCGAACGTCAGTCCAAACCAGTCGTACAGCCATTGGCCGATAAAACCGCGCCGTCCCATCGCCACCAGCAATAAATACCCGACCACGACGGGCGGGAGCACCAGCGGCAGATGGATCAGGCTGTCGAACAGCGATTTGCCCGGGAAGCTGCATCTTACCAGCACCCAGGCACACAAGATCCCGAAGGGCAAACTAATTAATACTGCAATCGATGAGACTTTGAGGCTCAGCAACACGGCCTGCCATTCGGGTTCCGTTAACATCATTAGTGAGTGGTAAATCCGTATTGTTTAAAGATTGCCGCTGCCTGCGGCCCTTTCAGGTAATCGTAAAATGCGTTTACCTGGGCGTTATTATGCCCGTCGATGATAGCCATGGGGTATTCCACTTTTTTGTGGGAATTCTCCGGGAAGGTGCCTACCACTTTAACGCCTTTACCGGCGACCGCGTCAGAGCCGTAAACGATGCCGAGCGGCGCTTCGTTACGCTCAACCAGCGCCAGCGCGCCGCGCACGTCTTCCGCAGGGGCCAGGCTCGGGCTGACGTTATTCCACGCGCCGAGCTTTTGCAGCGCTTCTTTGGCGTAAATGCCAGCCGGGACGTGCTCAGGATCACCCACCGCCAGACGGCCACCTTTCAGCAGGCTCTGCCAGTCGGTTTTGTCGTTAATCGCAATATCGCCCTGCTTGCTCTCTTTTGGCGCAACCACCACCAGGCTGTTGCCCAGCAGCGTTTCGCGAGTGGCGGCGTCGATGGATTTTTTATCGCTGGCGTAGTCCATCCACTTCTGATCGGCGGAGATAAACAGATCCGCCGGTGCGCCCGCTTCAATCTGACGCGCCAGGGTCGACGACGAAGCAAACGAGGAAACCACCTCCACCTGCTTCTCTTTTTTATATTGGGCCGCAATGTCCTGCATCGCGTTGGTCAGGGACGCCGCTGCAAACACGGTGATTTTTCCGTCAGCCGCCAGCGCTTGTGTCGCCAGCCCCAGAGACAGTGCAATACCCGTCGTCAGTTTCAACCATTTATTTGCCATGTGCTTCTCCATTGAGCATCGTTATGTAGCCAGCAATATAACGGTGCACATCAGATTATCAAAGCATTAATCGGCAAAATGTGAAGGGACTTGAGAGAAAACGCCCGGATAAACCGGGCGTTGGGGGGAATCAGTGCTGCTGCTTTGAGCGGTCTTTGTGACCAATAGTGGAGAAGACGTTAAAGACTTCGCCCAGGCCATAAATCAAACCCAGGATGATGGCCATCACCACGGGCACCATGATTACGGCAAACACCAGACTTTTCAACAACTCGAACATGGTAGCCTCCAGAATACAGGGAGCGTTATTTTAACGTCCCTCATAAAAAACGCACTCTCCTTTTTGTGCCATTTGCGTCGCCGTCGGGCTTTCAGTCACAATAGCCGTTTTACCCGGAGCCGGATATGCAAGCGGAAATTCTTCTTACTCTTAAACTCCAGCAACGCCTGTTTGCTGACCCGCGACGCATCGCGCTGCTTAAACAAATAGAACATACCGGATCAATTAGCCAGGGCGCGAAGCTCGCCAACATCAGTTATAAGAGCGCCTGGGATGCCGTTAACGAGATGAACCAGCTCAGCGACCAACCGCTGGTGGACCGGGCGACCGGCGGCAAAGGCGGCGGCGGCGCAGTGGTGACAACGTATGGCAAGCGCCTGATCCAGCTCTACGATCTGCTGGGGCAAATCCAGCAAAAAGCCTTCGATGTACTGAGCGACGACAGCCTGCCGCTGGACAGCCTGCTGGCGGCAATCTCTCGGTTTTCTCTGCAAACCAGCGCCCGCAACCAGTGGTTTGGCACCGTGACGCACCGCGAGGGTCATTCGGTGCAAGAACATCTCATCATTTTGCTGGCGGATGGCGTAACCCGCCTGAACGCGGCGATTACCGCCCGCAGCGCGCAACGTCTCGGGCTGGAGACTGGCCGGGAAGTGCTGGTGCTGCTGAAAGCGCCCTGGGTGCAAATTACCCGCGATCCAGCGCAGGCTGCGAACGCAGACAATCAGCTCGCGGGCACAATCGGCGCCGTTGAACACGCTGACGACCAAAGTGAAGTGGTGGTGACCGTAGCGGGTGGGCAACGGGTATGCGCCACGCTGACGGCGCAACAGGTAGCCGAGCTTAATCCGGAAGAAGGCGCTGAGGTGATTGCCTATTTTAATGCCGATTCATTAATCGTTGCCACGCTCTGCTAAAACACAATGCCTGGTTGACAATTCCGGGCGCGCAACGTATCCCTGATGCTTATTTGCTGCAAAAAATGGGATAACACATGTCAGTATTGCAAATTTCGCAAGGCACGTTTCGCATTAGCGATACCCGCACCCTACAGCTTGCCGATATCACGCTACGCGCTGGCGAAAGCTGGGCGTTTGTCGGGGCCAACGGCAGCGGTAAATCGGCGCTGGCAAAGGCGCTCTCCGGCGAGCTGCCGCTATTGAAAGGCCTGCGCGAATGCAGTTTCCAGCGCATCGTGCGGCTGTCGTTCGAGCAGCTACAAAAGCTGGTCAGCGAGGAGTGGCAGCGCAATAACACCGATTTGCTGGGCCCTGGCGAAGACGATACCGGACGCACCACCGCGCAAATCATTCAGGAAGACATTCACGATCCTGCCCGCTGCCAGGCGCTCGCGGAACGCTTCGGCATTACGCATTTGCTGGAACGGCGCTTTAAATATCTCTCTACCGGTGAAACCCGCAAAACCTTGTTGTGCCAGGCGCTGATGCCCAGGCCCGATCTGTTGATCCTCGATGAGCCTTTCGATGGCCTGGACGTGAACTCCCGGGAACAGCTTGCCCAACTGCTGGGCCAGTTAAGTCAGGAAGGCCATACCCTGGCGTTGGTGTTAAACCGCTTTGATGAGATCCCGGCGTTTGTGCAAAACGCCGGGGTGCTGGCGGACTGCATATTGACAGAAGTGGGCAACAAAGCGCAGTTGCTCGAGCAGGCGCTGATCGCCCAACTGGCGCACAGCGAAAAACTGGCGGGTACCACCCTTCCTGAGCCGGATGTGGCCACGCCGGTGACGCTGGCCCCTGACGCCCCGCGTATTATCCTGCGCGATGGCGTGGTGTCGTATAACGATCGCCCTATTCTGCATAAGCTGAGCTGGACGGTGAATCCCGGCGAGCACTGGCAAATCGTCGGGCCGAACGGTGCGGGGAAATCCACCTTGCTAAGCCTGATCACCGGCGATCACCCTCAGGGCTACAGCAATGATTTAACGCTGTTTGGCCGCCGTCGCGGCAGCGGCGAAACCATCTGGGATATCAAAAAGCATATCGGCTATGTCAGCAGCAGTTTGCATCTTGATTACCGGGTCAGCACCACGGTGCGCAATGTGATCCTGTCCGGCTATTTTGATTCGATTGGGATCTACCAGGCTGTGTCGGACCGCCAGCACAAACTCACCCGCCAGTGGCTGGATATTCTTGGCATCAGCGATAAAGTGGCCGATGCGCCATTCCAGAGCCTCTCCTGGGGGCAACAGCGGCTGGCCCTGATCGCCCGTGCGCTGGTCAAGCACCCCACCTTGCTGATCCTCGATGAGCCGTTACAGGGGCTGGACCCGCTCAACCGCCAGCTGATAAGGCGCTTTGTCGATGTCCTGATCGGCGAAGGCGCAACGCAGCTGCTGTTTGTTTCACACCATGCAGAAGACGCGCCGGACTGTATTACCCATCGCCTGACTTTCATGCCGGACGGTGAAATCTACCGTTATCAATTCGACACACTGAAATAGCCGCTACAGGGGGTTTGCGCCCCCTTTTCAGACTAGCCGCATCTATCAACGGCTAATCCCCTGTTTTAAAATCATTTATTAACGGAATGAATCCGCATGATATTTTAGTGTAAACGATTCCACTATTTTATCCGATATCACAGTTTACCGCGGTCTGTTATGCTATGGTTAACACATACCATAAGCGTAATGGAGCCAAATATGAGAGTTTTAGTAACAGGTGGTAGCGGTTACATAGGCAGTCATACCTGCGTGCAACTGCTGCAAAATGGCCATGACGTCATCATCCTTGATAATCTCTGCAACAGTAAACGCAGCGTGTTACCGGTTATTGAAACCCTGGGCGGCAAACAGCCAATGTTTATCGAAGGGGATATCCGCAATGAAAGCCTGCTGACCGAAATCCTCCACGACCACGCCATTGATACCGTGATCCATTTTGCCGGTCTGAAAGCCGTGGGCGAATCCGTCGCTAAGCCACTCGAATATTACGATAACAACGTCAACGGCACGCTGCGCCTGATTTCCGCCATGCGCGCCGCTAACGTAACCAATTTCATTTTCAGTTCTTCTGCCACGGTGTACGGCGACCAGCCGAAAATCCCCTATGTTGAAAGCTTCCCGACCGGCACACCGCAAAGCCCGTATGGCAAGAGCAAGCTGATGGTCGAGCAAATACTTACCGACCTTCAGAAAGCCAATCCGCAATGGAGCATCGCGCTGCTGCGCTACTTCAATCCGGTCGGCGCGCATCCGTCAGGGGATATGGGCGAAGATCCACAGGGCATCCCGAATAACTTGATGCCGTACATCGCCCAGGTGGCGGTGGGCCGCCGCGATTCGCTGGCGATTTTCGGCAACGACTATCCGACCGAAGACGGCACCGGCGTGCGCGATTATATCCACGTGATGGATCTGGCCGACGGCCACGTCGCCGCGATGCAGCAACTGGCGGGCAAACCGGGCGTGCATATTTACAACCTCGGCGCGGGCGTCGGCAGCAGCGTGCTGGACGTGGTCAACGCCTTCAGCAAAGCCTGTGGCAAGCCGGTGAATTATCACTTTGCGCCGCGCCGTGACGGCGATCTCCCGGCCTACTGGGCCGATGCCAGCAAAGCAGACAAAGAGCTGAACTGGCGCGTGACGCGCACGCTGGATGAAATGGCACAGGATACCTGGCGCTGGCAGTCGCGCCATCCCCAGGGCTATGCAGATTAAGGAACGCAGATGGAAAAGTTTAACCCGGTCGATCATCCACATCGCCGTTATAACCCGCTGAGCGGTCAATGGATCCTGGTGTCGCCGCACCGCGCCAAGCGCCCGTGGCAGGGCGCGCAGGAGACGCCATCCAGCACGCTGCTGCCGTCCCACGATCCCGACTGTTTCCTGTGCCCCGGTAACGTCCGGGTCACAGGCGATAAAAATCCGGATTACACCAGCACGTACGTCTTTACCAACGATTTTGCGGCGCTGATGACCGACACGCCGGACGCGCCGCAAAGCCAGGATCCGCTGATGCGGCTGGAAAGCGCGCGCGGCACTAGCCGGGTAATTTGCTTCTCACCGGATCACAGCAAAACGCTGCCGGAAATGACGCTGCCTGCGCTGGAAGAAGTGGTCAGCACCTGGCAGGCGCAAACCGAAGAACTGGGTAAAACCTACCCGTGGGTGCAGGTATTTGAGAACAAAGGCGCGGCGATGGGCTGCTCCAACCCGCATCCGCATGGCCAGGTCTGGGCGAATAGCTTCCTGCCGAACGAAGCGGCGCGGGAAGATAAGCTTCACCGTGAGTATTTCGCCGAGCAAGGCCGTGCGATGCTGGTGGACTACGTTCAGCGTGAACAGGCGGACGGTAGCCGTACGGTGGTTGAAACTGAGCACTGGCTGGCGGTGGTACCTTACTGGGCGGCCTGGCCGTTTGAAACGCTGCTGCTGCCAAAAGCGCACGTCACGCGTATTACCGAACTGAGCGACGAACAGCGCCGCGACCTGGCGCTGGCGCTGAAGAAACTCACCAGCCGCTATGACAACCTGTTCCAGTGCTCCTTCCCCTATTCTATGGGGTGGCATGGCGCACCGTTTACCGAAGACGACCCCACGCCCTGGCAGTTGCATGCCCATTTCTACCCGCCGCTGCTGCGTTCCGCCACGGTGCGTAAATTTATGGTGGGCTATGAAATGCTGGCCGAAACCCAGCGTGATTTAACCGCTGAGCAAGCTGCCGAGCGCCTGCGTGCGGTAAGCGACATTCACTTTCGCGAGTCCGGAGTTTAATAATGAGTCTGAAAGATAAAACCCAATCTCTGTTTGCTGATGCGTTCGGCTACCCTGCAACCCATACCCTTCAGGCACCGGGGCGCGTCAACCTGATCGGCGAGCACACCGACTATAACGACGGTTTTGTGCTGCCTTGCGCCATTGATTATCAAACCGTGATTAGCTGCGCGGCGCGGGATGACCGCACGGTGCGGGTGATTGCCGCCGATTATGACAACCAAATCGACGAATTTTCTCTGGATGCGCCGATCCTCAGCCATGATTCTCAACAGTGGTCGAACTATGTGCGCGGCGTGGTGAAGCACCTGCAACAGCGTGACCGCAGTTTTGGCGGGGCGGACCTGGTGGTCAGCGGCAATGTGCCGCAGGGCGCGGGTTTAAGTTCATCGGCTTCGCTGGAAGTGGCGGTGGGCACCGTGTTCCAGCAGCTTTATCACCTGCCGCTGGATGGCGCGCAAATCGCCCTTAACGGCCAGGAAGCGGAAAACCAGTTTGTTGGCTGTAACTGCGGCATCATGGATCAGCTGATTTCCGCGCTGGGTAAAAAAGATCATGCCCTGCTGATCGACTGCCGTTCTCTGGGCACCAAAGCGGTGCCGATGCCGGAAGGCGTGGCGGTGGTGATCATCAACAGTAATTTCAAACGTACTCTGGTGGGCAGCGAATACAATACCCGCCGCGAGCAGTGCGAAACCGGCGCGCGCTTCTTCACCCAAAAAGCGCTGCGCGATGTGAAGATTGAGCAATTTAACGCGGTGGCGAATGAGCTGGACCCGGTTGTTGCGAAACGTGTGCGTCACGTACTGACCGAAAACGCCCGTACTGTTGAAGCCGCAGACGCACTGGCGCGCGGCGACCTGAAACGAATGGGCGTGCTGATGGCGGAATCCCACGCCTCGATGCGTGACGATTTCGAAATCACCGTGCCGCAGATCGACACCCTGGTAGATATCGTTAAAGCGGAGATCGGCGACGAAGGCGGCGTGCGTATGACCGGCGGCGGCTTCGGCGGCTGCATCGTGGCCCTGATGCCGGAAGCGTTAGTGCCTGCGGTTAAAGAGGCGGTAGCCAATCAATACGAAGCGAAAACAGGCATCAAAGAAACCTTTTATGTGTGCAAAGCCTCAGAAGGAGCCGGACAGTGTTAAGAGAAACCACGGCGCTCGCCCCTGACGGGCTGCCTTATCGGCTTACCACCCTGCGTAACAGCGCGGGAATGGTGGTGACATTAATGGACTGGGGCGCGACGCTGCTGTCCGCGCGGGTGCCGATGAGCGACGGTACGGTGCGTGAGACCCTGCTGGGCTGCCCTTCCCCGGAAGAGTGGCAAAACCAGACCGCGTTTTTAGGTGCCAGCATTGGCCGCTACGCCAACCGTATAGCCAAATCGACCTTTACCCTGGAGGGTGAAACCGTCACGCTGACCCCAAGCCAGGGCGAGAACCAGCTGCATGGCGGGCCGGAAGGTTTTGATAAACGCCGCTGGCTGATCGAGCGCAAGAATGAATCGGAAGTGGTGTATACCCTTACCTCCCCGGATGGTGATCAGGGTTTCCCTGGCGAAGCGCGCGCCTGGGCGCACTACACCCTGACGCAGGAAAACCAACTGGTGATTGAATACCGCGCCACGGTGGATAAGCCCTGCCCGGTAAACCTGACTAATCACGCCTATTTCAACCTGGATGGCGCGCAGGGCGATGTGCGCAATCATCGCCTGCAACTGTTTGCCGACGCGTATCTGCCGGTAGACAGCATGGGCATTCCGACACGCGATCTCACCAAAGTCGCGCTGACCAGTTTTGATTTCCGCCAGCCGAAAGTTATCGCCCAGGCGTTTATGAGCGATGCCGATCAGCAGCAGGTCAAAGGCTACGATCACGCGTTTTTATTGCAGGCCAAAGGCGACCTGTCCCACCCAGCGGCGCATCTCTGGTCAAGTGATGAAAAGCTGCAAATGACGGTGTATACCACCGCCCCGGCTTTGCAGTTTTATTCCGGGAATTTCCTCGACGGCACGCCGGCGCGCGAGCAAGGGAATTATTCCGCCTGGCAAGGCCTGGCGCTGGAAAGTGAATTCCTGCCGGATAGCCCAAACCACCCGGAATGGCCGCAGCCGGACTGCGTTCTGCGCCCCGGCGAAGAGTACCGCAGCGTCACGATTTATCAGTTCAGGGCGCAATAACCGCTGAGCCCTCCAAACCCGGAGGGCTTTTTTTCGCCATATCGCTGATATTCTGTTCTTTGCGAGACAAAATCATAACCCTGACGTCACATCCGCCTTACACTCCGCCGCTATTTTCGCTATGTTAGAGAATTAGCGTTGCCGCTGTCGCAAACACGGCAATATAATGATTATCGTTATCATTTAACCCAGGAGTAAATCTATGGCTGTAACTAAGCTGGTACTGGTTCGTCACGGTGAAAGTCAGTGGAACAACGAAAACCGCTTCACCGGTTGGTACGACGTTGACCTGTCTGAAAAAGGCGTTGGCGAAGCGAAAGCGGCGGGCAAACTGCTGAAAGAAGAAGGCTTCAGCTTTGATTTTGCTTATACCTCCGTGCTGAAACGTGCCATCCATACTCTGTGGAATGTACTGGATGAGCTGGATCAGGCGTGGTTGCCGGTTGAGAAATCCTGGAAACTGAACGAGCGTCATTACGGTGCGCTGCAAGGCCTGAACAAAGCAGAAACCGCAGAAAAATACGGCGACGAGCAGGTGAAACAGTGGCGTCGCGGCTTTGCGGTAACCCCGCCGGAACTGACCCGTGACGACGAACGTTATCCAGGCCACGATCCGCGTTACGCGAAACTGACCGAGAAAGAGCTGCCGCTGACCGAAAGCCTGGCGCTGACCATCGACCGCGTCATTCCCTACTGGAACGAAACCATTTTGCCACGCCTGAAAAGCGGTGAGCGCGTGATTATCGCGGCACACGGCAACTCCCTGCGTGCGCTGGTGAAATACCTCGACAACATGGGCGAAGACGAAATTCTTGAATTGAACATCCCGACCGGCGTGCCGTTGGTGTATGAGTTCGATGAAAACTTCAAACCGATTAAACACTACTACCTGGGTAACGCTGACGAGATCGCTGCGAAAGCCGCTGCCGTTGCTAACCAGGGTAAAGCGAAGTAATCCGCTACTGAATACAAAAAAGGCGTGGTAGCAACCACGCCTTTTTTATTTCCGCGCTTCGCTTATCCGCGACGCGCTTTCACCGCTGCGGCCAGTTGGTTCAGCAGGGTTTCGGTGTCATCCCAGCCGATGCAGGCGTCGGTCACGCTCTTGCCATAAACCAGCGGCTCGCCGCTTTCCAGGCTCTGATTACCTTCTACCAGATGGCTTTCAATCATCACGCCCATAATCGCTTTTTCACCGTTAGCAATCTGATTGCAGACGTCTGTACCCACTTCCATCTGCTTGTGGAACTGCTTGCTGGAGTTGGCATGGCTGAAATCGATCATCACCTGCGGCGTTATGCCCGCTTTAGTCAGGCCGGTTTTTACCTCAGCCACATGCGCCGCGCTGTAGTTCGGCTCTTTGCCGCCGCGCAGAATGATGTGGCAGTCGCCGTTACCGCTAGTGTTCACAATTGCCGAGTGGCCCCATTTGGTCACAGACAGGAAACAGTGCGGCGCGCTGGCGGCATTGATGGCGTCGATCGCCACTTTGATGGTGCCGTCAGTGCCGTTTTTGAACCCCACCGGGCAGGAAAGACCCGACGCCAGCTCGCGGTGTACCTGAGATTCGGTGGTGCGCGCGCCAATGGCGCCCCAGCTCATCAGATCGGCAACGTATTGCGGGGTGATCATGTCGAGGAATTCGCCGGCAGCCGGTAAGCCTGAGTCGTTGATGTCCAGCAGCAGTTTACGGGCGATACGCAGGCCGTCATTGATCTGGAAAGAGTTATCCATATGCGGATCGTTAATCAGCCCTTTCCAGCCCACCGTGGTACGCGGTTTTTCAAAATAAACGCGCATGACCACTTCCAGCTCACCTTTAAGGCTTTCGCGTAGGTTCAGCAGACGAGCGGCGTATTCTTTTGCGGCTTTAGGATCGTGAATCGAGCACGGACCAATCACCACCAGCAGGCGATCGTCCTGGCCTTTCAGGATCTGATGAATGGCCTGGCGTGACTGAGAAACGGTTTCAGCCGCTTTTTCCGTGGCGGGAAACTTCTCTAACAGCGCTACAGGGGGTAATAATTCATTGATGGTGTTGATTCGTAAGTCGTCGTTCTGATAATTCATGATCTTTCCAGTGGGGCCCAACAATTTCGAGTAAGTGCAATCCCTCCAATCTATCTCGTCGCGTTCGAAGTGTAAACGCGCTTTTACACTTCGGGCAGAAAATTCCTGGAAATGACCTAATAAACGCCAGAAAGTAGCGAAAAGCGCGATCGAGTCTACAATTTTTACTTGTAACCACTCTGTTTTTGCTTTTTTACGAAATTGCATGCTGACTTATGCCTTGGCTGCAAATTTTTTAACTTAGCTTCAGATTATTGCCAGCACAATCTGACGTAACGTTGGAAGAAAACTTTCCAGCACGATGACTAAAACAGGAGCATGACGATGAACAAACTGACTGCATTAATTCTTAGCGCAACGCTCTCTTTAGCCAGTGGCGCGGCGTTAGCCGCAGAAACTAACGCCAACTCCACTGATAATAACGGCCCGGCCAACGCCGCTGCCAGCGCAGGAGTAGGCACACCGGAAGCGAACCAAAACATCGCTCCGAAAGGTGTTGATAGCAATGACATCAATACCGGCAATAAAAACATGAGCAACTCAGGGACCACTGGCACCAATATGGGGACTTCCGGCACTGGCACCACCGGTACTGGCACAGGCGGCACCATGCTGCATCCTGACACCAGCAACACCAACAGTGCCACGTCCACCGGCCCAAATTCAGCCGATGAGATCCATAAAAATACCCAGTGTAAGGACGGTAAATGTCCTGACATCAACGACAAAGTCGAAACCGGTCAGGGTGGCGACAACGTCAACCCTAACACTGACGGTACCACTCACTAATTAATAGTGAATGAGACAAAGGAGAGCTTTCGCTCTCCTTTATTTTTGGTAACTTAACCTGATCATTCATGGATGCTAACAAGAAATCAGGTAGCTATGGCCCACTCACACTCGCATTCTCATTCACCCGCTTCCGAAAATAACGGTAACAGCAAAAGGCTGTTGACCGCCTTTGTCGTTACCGCGGCGTTTATGGTGCTGGAAGTCATCGGTGGTTTGATTTCCGGCTCCCTGGCCCTGCTCGCTGATGCCGGACATATGCTCACCGATGCCGCCGCGCTGCTGTTTGCCTTTCTTGCCGTGTATTTCGCCCGTCGTCCACCGAATAACCAGCATACTTTTGGCTGGCTGCGCCTGACGACGCTTGCCGCGTTTATCAATGCCATCGCGCTGGTGCTGATCACTGTACTGATCGTGTACGAGGCGTTTGTGCGTTTCTGGCATCCGCAACCGGTAGCCGGGAAAACGATGATGGTCATCGCCGTCGCGGGGCTGTTTGCCAATCTTCTGGCGTTCTGGATACTGCACCGGGGCAGTGAAGAGAAAAACATGAACGTCCGCGCTGCGGCACTGCATGTGCTGGGGGATTTGCTGGGTTCAGTGGGCGCGATTATTGCCGCGCTGGTGATCCTGTGGACCGGCTGGACGCCTGTCGACCCGATTTTATCGGTGCTGGTTTCCTGCCTGGTTTTGCGCAGCGCATGGCGATTGCTTAAGGAAAGCGTGAATGAACTGCTGGAAGGCGCGCCGAAAGCGCTGGATATCGCAGCGCTGAAGCGCAACCTTAGCCGTTCGATTCCTGAAGTACGCGACGTACATCATATACATATCTGGCTGGTGGGAGAAAAACCGGTCATGACGCTGCACGTTCAGGTGATCCCGCCCCACGATCATGACGCGCTGTTAGGCCGCATCCATTACTTCCTTGAGCATGAATACCACGTGGAACACGCCACGGTGCAGATGGAATACCAGCCCTGCAACGGGCCGGATTGCCATCTTTACCAGTCAACGCCTGACGCGCATCACCATCATCATTAATTCAGCGCCCGTGAGCCATGCTCGCGGGCCGATTTAATCCACATCCGGCTGCCATTCAACGCGATAAACGTCAGGATCAGGTATTCCAGCGACATCGCCAGTACACCCTGCAACGCGAAAATCACGACGCTGATAACGTTGATAATGACCCACAGCAGCCAGTTTTCAACGTATTTGCGGGTCATCAGGATCATCGCCACAATCGACAGCACCATCATGCAGGAATCCCAGAACGGGAAGGCGTCCGGCTGGAGTTCCGGTTGGGTCACGTTCAGGCCCAGCGCCTGCATGATCGAAACCGCAACCCGGGTCAGGAATCCAAACACCGGATCGATATACACGGTCATCAAACCAATTGCTACCACACAGGCGGCTAACCAGCCCATGGCTTTCGGCATTGGCAGCCAGCGGATTTTCAGCAGCGCTTCGTTGTTGTTCGTTTGCCGCGACCAGGCATACCAGCCGTAAATGTTGGCAACGAAGAAGAAAAGTTGCAGCAGCAGGCTGGCGTACAGCTGGATCTGGAAGAAAATCACCGCGAACAGCGTGACGTTAATCAGCCCGAAGAAGTAGTTGATGATTTTTTCCAGGCTCGCCAGCCAGATGCACAGCAGCCCGGCAATAGTGCCAATCGCTTCGATCCATGACAGAGAATAACCGCCGGTCCCAATTGGAATGTGAACCAGGATATTCTGCACGCTAAAAAAGTCCATATTCTCCCCAGAGCGTAGTGTGTTACGCGACGTTCGTTATTTGGTATTAACGACGAAGTGTAGCCGCAAAATCCAACATGCGGTTAAGCGGCACTAATGCTCCTTCCCGCAGCGCGGCATCCACATGGATCTCGTGGGCGCTTCCGCCCGCTTCCAACCCTTCAGCGATGGCTTGCAGGCCGTTCATCGCCATCCACGGGCAATGGGCGCAACTACGACAGGTTGCCCCCTCTCCCGCCGTCGGCGCTTCCAGCAGCTCTTTTTCCGGGCAGGCCTGCTGCATTTTGTAAAAAATGCCGCGATCGGTCGCGACGATGAGCTGCGGATGCGGCAGCGTTTTGGCAGCGGCGATAAGCTGGCTGGTTGAGCCCACCGCATCAGCCATATCGACAATCGCCTGCGGTGACTCCGGGTGAACCAGCACCGCAGCCTGCGGATAAAGTGCTTTCATGCGCGCCAGCGCCTGAGTTTTAAACTCATCGTGAACGATACACGCACCCTGCCAGCACAGTACATCTGCGCCGGTCTGCTTCTGAACGTAGTTGCCGAGATGGCGATCCGGCGCCCAAATGATTTTTTCGCCGAGGCTGTCGAGATGCTCAATTAACTCTACCGCGATGCTGGACGTTACCACCCAGTCGGCGCGCGCTTTCACGGCGGCAGAGGTATTGGCATACACCACCACGGTGCGATCGGGGTGCGCATCGCAGAACGCGCTAAATTCCTCAATCGGGCAGCCAAGATCCAGCGAGCATTCGGCCTGAAGTGTCGGCATCAGAATGGTTTTTTCCGGGCTGAGGATTTTGGCGGTTTCCCCCATAAAACGTACGCCGGCGACCAGCAACGTGGAGGCTTGATGATTTGCGCCAAAGCGCGCCATTTCCAGCGAATCCGAAATGCAGCCGCCGGTCTCTTCCGCCAGCGCCTGGATTTCCGGGTCGGTGTAGTAATGGGCCACCATTACCGCGTCGCGCTCTTTTAGCAGGCGTTTGATTTTCTCTTTATAGAAAATCTTTTCGTCACCGCTTAAAGGGCGTGGCTTAGGCGGAAACGGGTAAATGGCATCTTCGGGTCTAAACATTACGCTCATCATGCAATCTCGTTTTGCTGGCTGAACCATTTAGCGGTTACAAAGCCTGATTCCCGCATAAAATGGCAGGATTGTTTTATATGCTAAACAAGATAGCCGATCGTGCGGCAAAAGTCGTGGGGAAAATGCGCCAGTATGAAAATCAGCCATTTTTCAGAGCGATGGCGGGTTTATTTTGTTACCCACCATATTTGGGGATGCCTGAAAAGGCGATTTCAAGCCCTTTAAGAATGTTCTGTGTTTAAACATTTAAACATAAAAGTAACAATTTTAGCCGCCCAGGATGAGGTGGCATATTTTACTGAGTATCGGATCGGCTCATCCAGGGAAAAATATGAACGGAAAACTAAAAGGATTAACAACAATGAAAAAGGTATCTCTGGCGATTTTACTCGCGGGCGGGATGGCAAGTGGCGCGGCACTGGCGGATAACCACACTGTTTCAGTAGGTTACGCGCAAAGTAAAGTAGAGGATTTTAAAAACATCCGTGGCGTTAATGTTCAGTACCGTTATGAATTTGATTCGCCAGTAAGCTTCCTGGGATCTTTCACTTATATGAAAGGCGATGATGACCAGAATTATTATCTCGCCTCTGACTATGTTCAAAACCACGTCGAAGCCAAATATTATTCCCTGCTGGTCGGCCCGGCTTACCGCATCAATGAGTATGTTTCTCTGTATGCGCTGGGCGGCGTGGCGCGTTCAAAAGCGGAAGGCAATACCACCTGGCATAATGCCGGTGACGGCTATGTGGGACGCGACAGCATTTCTGAGAAATCCACCTCATTTGCTTATGGCGCAGGGGTGATTTTTAACCCGGTGGAAAACTTCTCGGTTAACGTCGGCTATGAAGGCACGAATGCGGATCTGGAAGGCAGCCGCTCAATCAACGGCTTTAACGTGGGCGTGGGTTACCGCTTCTGATCGGTTTACGCTGCTTCAGATAGCAAAAAAGCGCCTTTAGGGCGCTTTTTTGCATTGGTGGGTCGTGCAGGATGACTCGCTTCGCTCGCCCTTCGGGCCGTCGCCGCAAGCGGCTCCGTTGTCTCACTTCGTTCGACCCGAACCTGCGGCAGGTTCGAATCATTAATATCGCAGATAGCAAAAAAGCGCCTTTAGGGCGCTTTTTTGCATTGGTGGGTCGTGCAGGATGACTCGCTTCGCTCGCCCTTCGGGCCGTCGCCGCAAGCGGCTCCGTTGTCTCACTTCGTTCGACCCGAACCTGCGGCAGGTTCGAATCATTAATATCGCAGATAGCAAAAAAGCGCCTTTAGGGCGCTTTTTTGCATTGGTGGGTCGTGCAGGATGACTCGCTTCGCTCGCCCTTCGGGCCGTCGCCGCAAGCGGCTCCGTTGTCTCACTTCGTTCGACCCGAACCTGCGGCAGGTTCGAATCATTAATATCGCAGATAGCAAAAAAGCGCCTTTAGGGCGCTTTTTT